>NZ_JBRFJF010000008.1:0-113105 GCF_052932265.1 Finegoldia sp. P2-F-LR
CTGATCCCATTCTCTTGTTTAATACAAGTGTGATTGCTGCTGTTAATGTTGTTTTACCGTGGTCAACGTGACCTATTGTACCAATGTTAACATGTGGTTTTGTTCTTTCAAATTTAGCTTTACTCATGCTTGCCTCCTGGAAATTTTTAGTTATTTTTATTATATCACAAACGTTAACAAATTACATTTTTTAGGGGAAATTGTATTATTTTTTGTAAATTAATAAAAATGATGAAAAAATTAAATCAATCAAAAATATGGGAAATTAAAATTCCCCTTGACTAATGACACTGTGTCACTTATAATACAAGTATGACAAGGTGTCATTTTATTTTAAAGGAGGAATTTTATGCCGAAGCAAACTTTTTATAATTTGGATGATGATAAAAGAAATTTGATTGATAAGGTTCTAAAAGATGAGTTTTCCAAGAAGCCTTACAAGGATTGCAATGTGAAAAATATTGTGGAGAGGCTTTCTATTGCACGCGGGAGTTTCTACCAATATTTTGACGATTTAATGGACTGTTATTTTTACATTTTGGACGAGTACACTCAAGATGTTCATTTGCTTTTTATGTCGATTTTACAAGAAAATCACGGCGATGTGTTCAAATCGTTGGATGAATTTGGATGTAGAGTTTGTGATTTGATTTTCTCAGAAGACGAGTACAATATTTATAAGTTTAAGTATTTGTATTGGAATAGCGAGCTTGAAGATGGCTGGAAGGCTAAGAAGAAGGAATATTACGAGATTTTTCACGATGATAAGGGTAGTATGGATCAGGAGCTTATTTATTTTATGAAGGCTATTGTTCACGGTTTGATTGAGAGAAATTTTAAAGAAGAATGGTCGAGAGATATTTTCATTGAAAAATATAATTTGCATATTAATTGGCTGAAACGAGGTGTTGAGAATGAAAATATTTGAGAGTTTATTTGATGTAATTTATTTGTCAGTATTGGTGGCTCTTGGTGTTAGATTATTGTTAGAAAAAACTAAGGGTGCAAATCTGTTCGGTATTATGGCGATTGTTTTGGGCTTGGGGGATGGATTCCATTTGCTTCCAAGGGTGATTTCGCATTTGAGTCCGGGAGGTTTCGAGGCGCACGCTGCGGCTTTATCGTGGGGACAATTTGTGACGAGCATTACGATGACGATTTTTTACGTGCTTTATTATCATTATTACCGCTTGCAAAGTAACGATACAGATAATTCTAAGAAATGGATGATTTATGGTTTGGCAGCTTTGAGGATTATTCTTGTGTTATTGCCACAAAATAATTGGGGAAGTCGTAACGGAAATTATATGTTCGGAATTTACAGGAATATTCCCTTCTTGATTATGGGAATTCTGTTGATTATATGGTCATACAAGAAGAAGGATATGGCTTGTTTCAAGCACATGTGGCTTTCGATTTTCTTATCATTCTTGTTCTACGTTCCTGTTGTGTTGTTCAGCAAAACTATTCCTGCTATTGGCGCTTTGATGATGCCAAAAACTGTGGCGTATTTCTTGATTGTGTGGTTTGGGTTCAAATATTTTGTGAGTGATTTCGGCGCAAATAATTTGTTCGCAAATTCGATTGCGCTTTTGGTTGTGGGTTTAATTGGCGGCGTGTTCTACCGTGAATTTACGAAGTTTTACGCTTTTACAGATGCAACTCATCTTAGCAAAATCCACGTCCATACTTTAGTTTTGGGATTTTTCGTTAGTTTGTTGATGTATTTGTTGGCAAAAGATATGAAAGATGTAAAAGTTTTGAAGAAACCTTATGAGATTTATCTTACAGGACTTGTGTTCACTGTGGTAAATATGGTTGTGATTGGAATTTACGAGGTGGTTAGTGAGAGAACGGATGTGATTGTTCGTGCGGCAATCGACGGAACTTCTGGAATCGGTCACATTATTCTAGCAGTTGGAATTGTGTGGATGTTTGTGATAGCATATAATTTAAGATTAAAATCAAATAAATAGCGAAAAGCAGCTGCGATTAGCTGCTTTTTGTGTGTTTTGTAGTTCTCTTTGGGTATATATGTAATGAAAGTATTGTAAATATCTAAGTTAACAAAAGGAGGATTTTATGATTAAGAATTTCGAAAAAGCCTGTGTAATTGGCGGCGGCGTTATTGGTTCATCGTTCACTTTGCTTTTTGCTATGGGTAAGATGGATGTTATTAGTTACAACAGAAGTCTGGAAAGTGAAGAAAAGACTAAGAAGATTATCGAAAAATACGTGGACGAATTGATTGAGAAGAAGGTCGTTGCGGAAGATAAGGAAACGATTTTATCAAGAATCAGCTATACTACGAACGAACAAGAATCGATTGAATTTGCAGATATTGTGGAAGAGTGTATTCCAGAAAATTACGACGTGAAGAAGGAATTCGTGAAGGTTTTCGAAAAATACGCAAAGCCTGATGCTGTTTTGTGTTCAGCAACATCGGGACTACTAGTCACTAAAATCGCAGAAGATGCTGAGCGTCCCGAAAGAATTTTCGGAGCGCACCCTTACAACCCACCTCATTTGATTCCACTGATTGAGATTTCACAAGGAGAAAAATCCGACCCAGAAACTGCGAACGCTCTTCGTGAATTGTTCGTTAGATTGGGCAAAAAACCTATCATCATCAGAAATGAAGTTCCAGGTTTTATCGCAAATAGACTTCAAGCCGTGGTGCTTCGTGAAATGATGGATTTGGTGGACAAGGGAGTCGTTAGCATGGAAGATTGTGAAACTGCGTTGACATTTGGCCCTGCAATTCGCTGGGCAATCATGGGTCCTGGACAAATATTTGAACTTGGAGGCGGTGAACACGGACTTCAAGGTTTACTTGACCATATCGGCCCTTCGATGGAAACTTGGCTAGAAGATGCTGCTACATGGACGAAATTCACAGACGAAATCAAGAAGAAAACAGTCGACGGAGTTCACGAAGCAATCAAAAACAGACCACAAGACATCGGCAACACTCACGAAACTCTTGCAAAATATCGTGACGGAATGCTTGTCGAAATACTAAGACTTCACAAAGATTTTAAAATTTAATGATATAATGTAAAAATCTCCCGAGTGTTTCGGGAGATTTTTGTGTTTATTGAATGTCTTTTGAATTAAATTTTCTAATTTCGTTTATCGTCTTATCTATGACATCGCTGCCCAAATTCGAGTACAGCTTTTTGTCCCCAATTATACAAAACTCTTTTTTGGCTCTAGTTGCTGATACGTTCATTATGTTAGGATTTTCTGAGCCCATTGCCCAGTTTGCAGCCCCTTTGCTCTTTTCATCTGCGCCTAAAACCAAGAATACTATTGGTGCTTCTTTTCCTTGGAATGTGTGAACAGTTCCCACATTTGTCGGGCTGAATTTACTATCGTATCTCGTGAATTTAAGATCTTTTGCGAGTTTTCTGGATAAATTATACGCAACATTTTTAAATGGAGATATTACATAGACTTGGTCTTTCTTGGATTTATCTAAAATATCTTCGTTAGATTCTGATAATTCTCTGATTTTTTGAACTAATAAATCTCCTTGCTCTTTGACATATTTATTATCTGCAGATCCACCGACATCATACCACTCTGCTTTTCCATCTGATTTATTGCCTTGAACCATGTTTCCACCGTAGGAAATTTCGTTCGAAATGTTGAACATTGGATATTTGCAACGTCTATGCACCCATAATGGAATTCCTATCCAATCTTCAGGATTATTCAAATCTTTGTAAAATCCATATTGACTAACGCTGTCAATAAGTGTCTGTGTTGATGCATCTTCTGATAAATAAGCTTCGCCAACTTGATAATTTCGTCCCAGCAAGCTTAGTATATATGAATCTAGTGTTAGGACTGGTTTGATTTGCGCTGGATCTCCAACTGCCATTACGTGTTTACATCTAAATATTGCTCCTACACTTGCTTGTGGCAAAGCTTGACCAGCTTCGTCAATAAATAAATGTCCCAGTGAATTTGCTTGAATATTTGAAAACATCCTTCCCATACTTGCAAATGTGGAACTTATAACTGGAACCACCATGTTTATCCAGTTCCAAGCTTGTTGTATAACGATGTTTTTGTCCAAGTGCTTTTGTTGTTTGCTCCATATTATAGTTGCAGCTTCAATATTTTTGATATTTTCATACAAGAATTGTTTTCGAACTTTCAATGCACTTATGAACAATTCTGACTGAATTCTACGATACTCTTCGTCAAACCAAGGATTGCTCATTTGTAAGTCATCATATGACAATGAAAAATCCAAGACATTGACATCTGTATTTACAGATACATCCTTCAAATCTCTGATTTTCGCTTCTAGTTTTTTGATTTCATAATCGTCACTTTGAGTTGCTTGTACAATCTGTGATTTTTTATCTTCTACAAGCTTATTTCCGTATGAAATTTGAGATTCAATGGCTTTTAACTCTTGTGTAAAATCATCTAGCATTGATTTTGTGGTTCTTTCCTTGTCTAATATTTGTAGCAACTCGTCGGAATATTTTCTCATCTGTTCATCATATGATTTTTTTCTACTAAATTGGAACAATCCCGGTTTCTGTAATTTCAAAACATCAATGCTATTTTCAATCATTTTCTTATCTTCACTTATATTTGACGATGCCTTGTTCAATTCATCAACTTTTTGACTTAGTTGATTCTTATTAGAAGATAATTTTTTTAATTTCACATTAATCTCTTTTACAAAACTACTGAATTCATTCTTTCTAAATTCTACATTTTTGTTGAAATCCGATTTTTTTCTTATTAATTCGTACTCAAATCTATCAACAGAAAAAATTTTGTCCGATAATTTCTGCCTTTTATCTCTGTAAGACAATGCTTCTTTATACTTTTTTTCAAATTCATTGTAGACATTATCATCTGAAATGTAATTAGTTTTTAAATCTTCAATCACATGCTTTAACGCTGTGATTATATATTTCATGTTTTCTGATCTTCCACCTTCAAGAGAAAACAATCCCCAGAATTTTTCCTCTGAGTTTTTTTCAGATTCTAACTTTTCGATGTTTTTACCATTTTCTTTGACCCATTTTGTCGAAACTTTAGAGTTTGAGATATCTTTAAAATAATCTATTTCTTTTAAATCTTCAACCAATGACTCATCAATTTCAGATATTAGAGGAAGTTCATCTACAATGTTTTTTACAGCTCCATTATTGGAACTTGCAACAATAATTCCATTTTCTGCTATTTGAGATGGTAGCACACCAATTGAAGCCTTGCACGACCCGTTATCCCAATAAACAGTCTCATCATTACCAGCGATTTTTTTGTTTTTTAATTGTATAATTTCATATGACTGTTTTAATAATAGTTCTGAAAAGATGTCTTTTAAAAGTGTAGTTTTCCCTGTTCCAGGAGGTCCATTCACACTTCTCATATTATTAGAATCGTATCCTATTGACAAATTGATAGCGACTTGCTGCATAAAAGATGGCGCAAATTGAATATTACTTGGAAACCTTGACAATGGATAGTTTTTAGGCTGCAAAATATCTACAAAAATATGCCTGTTAAACTTAGGAGATGTGCTTCTACTATCCAAATCCTTTCTATTTGAATTGTTTCCCGTCAAATAATCATTCAAGTTTTTTGATTGAACAGATTTTGCTTTTTGCAAATCATTAACGAAAAACGAGTGTAGATTAGTTGCATCGGTCTCCAAGTTTTTCAAAGGTTTCATCCTGCAGTTATTAATGTCTATTTTATTAGTTTTTAAGATGTTTAAAATAGCCTTATTAAACCATTCTTTGTATGGTTTATCTTCTGGACAGTCAAATATTTCTTGGATTTTTTTGCTAAAATCTTCCTCAAACTCTTTGAACTCTTTTTCTGAAGGAATTGTATGAAAGTTTCTAATGTAAGAACTTTCCGTCAAAAAAGTCATATCAGAGCTTAGCTTAAAATCTTTATCGAAATACAATGCGAATGAAAATTTGTTTCCCAATGTGATTTCTTGATTAGATACGGGAAGATTGAATTTATCTCTCAAAAAATCGATCACTTCCGTGAATTTGAAAACATCAAAATATACAACTATTCCGCCTTTTTGATATGGCTTCAGATTAAGATATTTAATATTTTTCTTAAATAAATCATAGAAATCATCATTCTTGAGATATTGAAAAGTTAAAAGTTTAGTGTCTCTTAAATTGATATCTCCCTCCGATAAATGCTCCACCATAATCCATGATTCTAATATTTTTTCTTTCTGGTTCATGTTATGCTCCTTTGTTAATCGATTTCATTTTTATTATTTCTATATTTCCATTGATTATAATCTCAATTATCGTGCCATTGTCATCCTATCCTAATCTATATTTTTTGACAAAAGCTTCATTAGCTTTCAGGATTTCTTTGTATTCAGTAATCATATTATAAAACGTGGCTTTTTTTAATCCAGATTTATCCAAGAATTCCTTTGAAGAAATGTTATTATTTTCCCAATTCTCATACAATTCTTCCCAATTATTTGGAAAATCAATTTTATTTCTTCCCGAGTTGTTTTTCCTATTTCTAGGAAGCTCGATAATGTTTTTGTTGTTTAAGAGAACAGAGTCTAATATTGTGCTTAGAATAGCTTTATTCATCGGCTGAGATACGCCGTATTTATAGGTGGATTCTATATTAGAAACAACGAGACATTTCCCGTTTTCAATAAAATATTTAAGAGAATTGGCGATGTCTCTTTCGTTTATTCCGAGGGATTTTAAGCTTCCGATAATTAAAATATCGTCATTGGTCATCTCGATTTTTATCTTTTCTAATTCTTGAAAGCTTCTCATGTGTTCGACACTTACACATATGTCTGAATCTTTTTTGTGAATAATTTCCATGATGTCTTCAAAAATAGAAATATCTTCTGTTGTTTTGGTGTAAATATACAATACCACCTCTACTACCTCCTAAAAAACTTGACCAACTTACTGAATCTAAAACCCAATGCTTGTTCAAGTTCCAATCTGTTCACTGTAATTTGGGACATATCCTTCTTATCTGAATATTTTGCTTCAAATTCAACAGGAAGAGAATTTGCCCAGCTTTCGAGTATTTTCCTAGAGCCTTTGTCAGTTCCTGATGTTATCATTATAACCTTTGTTTTAATTATAAAGCATTTGGGTTCATTTTCCCATAGTTTCCTAATTTCTTCTATGGCATCTTTGGAGATGTATTTTGCATGATATGAAAAATCATCATTCCAACTGAGTTCTCTTACATAATCTGGAAGTTCGTAGCCAAATTCTTTGAATATATCTATTAAAGTTTTGGATGAGATTTGCATCATGTCAGGATAGTAATCATCAGCGATATCATTTGATTTAATCATGTAGTCGATAAGATTGTCCACTTCTGTAATCATCCTTCTAAGATATTCTCTGTATAAGGAGTTTGTTGCTTTGACTTTCATATTCTTACTAATTCCATCGTAGGACAGTGGGTCTATGTCAGTTCTAAGTCCAGCATTATATCTCAAAAACGGCATTCTCTTTCGTTCCGGTTCTTCTGGGTCACTCACGCTATTACTTGCAAATATAATCAATGGTTGTTCTTCTCTTTGGATGATTTCACATTGGTGACTATTTTTGATTTTTTCTTTAAGCCTTGCGTAATAAGGCCCATCTATTTCATCAATAAAAATCGGAATTCCCTTGTAACTCTCAAGCATGGCATCAATGTTTTTTGTGGGTACTGTTTTAACAGAGAATGCTTTTAGCTGTTTATTGGTCATTAATTTTAGAATAAATTCTGTCATAAAACTTTTACCTGTGTTGGAACCTTTGGATGCCAATAATGTATATAATGGTAGGCTTGATGTCGGGATGTTTTTTATGTCAGCTATACATCTTATTTTTGCGTGAAACGGTGAAGAAAACAAAATATTTAAAAGCTTATAGTGGGAATCTCTAACTTTGTCCACATCTCCAACGAAATCTTTCTTGTAATTATCAAAAGCTTCAAATAATAAGTCGATATCATTTTTAACATCTTCTTTTTCGGGATTTAGGTCTAATGATTCTTCATCCAAAAAAGCTTCTTTTGTGTCGAAGTTGAAGGTTAATTTCGGATAATCTTTTTCTATTTCTTTGACATCTATCCTTTTTCTTTTTAGTCTTTTGGCATTGACGCTGATTTTATTGATAATATTCGGCAGTATTTCAATGTATCCATTTTTCGAGTTCGTATTTATATTTCGTACAAGCTCTTTGTTCTTCTCCATAATCTTGTCTGCATCAATTGTATATCTGATTTTTTCGTAAACTTCTCCGCTATTTTGTGGTTGTTCTAAGACGATGGTTTTTTGTGTTTTCAGTGCTTGTTTGATTATAGGAATATCTTTTTCTGGATTATCGGTCTTTTTCGATGCTACCACATCTTCTGGTATATCATCTGATAGCCTCCAAGCTGTTTCAAAATCTTGTGTATAAGCAACGTATGCCTCAAAAGTGTCATCCACCTCATAAGCTTCCAGCTGATCGCCCGACCAAGCTCTTCTTGTCATATTAGCAGAGCCTTTGATTACTCTTGTTTGTCCATCATTTGATTTAAGAAGGTAGATTTTTCTGTGATCTATAACATACTTTGGAGATTTTATTAACAAAGATCCTTCTCTCATCATTTGTACCAAATCTTTTTCTGATCTCACAGCATCAGCTGCCATTTCTGACAATCGCATGTTTTCTGCGAGTAAATAAGCTTCTGATGTAAGCTCATGAAGTTCGCTGTCTCTTCTGGTCATAAACCTTCCGCCTAAGATAATTTCTCCATAGTCAAACATCTTCATAATTTTATTTACAAATTTGATGTCATAAGAAAAAGTAATAGCCCTGATTTCATTGAATCCGAAAAACAGCTCCTCCACATCTTTATAGCTAATGTCTTTGAGCTCAACATGATATATCTTGTGCTTCGTACCTGATTCAGCTTTTTTACCATTTCCATCAACAATTCTCAGCTTTTCAATATTTGTGCCAGTATCAAATATGTTTAATTGATTCATAAATGCCTCCAATTTGTTAGTCTAAAAAAACACGACTATTGTTAGACTAATTATACCCATATTCTAATATTAATCAACCATTTTTAGACTTTTTCGTTAAAAAATCCTCCGACATTATTATTGGCAAACCAATAAGAGTTCGGAAGATTTTTGTGTTTATTAAATTTCTGTTTTATTTTTGTTGTATGTGCTTAATCACGTTTGCTATATTGTCAATAGGTCATAGTTTTTGGGTATCATTTTGGGTATCATTTTGGGTATCATTTTTGCCTTTTTGGGTATCATTTTTACCTTTTTGAGTATCATCTTGTGCATGTGGAACATTCCACGAATTTCACAGACGAAATCAAGAAGAAAACAGTCAACGGAGTTCACGAAGCAATCAAAAACAGACCACAAGACATCGGAAACACTCACGAAACTCTTGCAAAATATCGTGACGGTATGCTTGTCGAAATACTAAGACTTCACAAAGATTTTAAAATTTAATGATATAATGTGAAAATCTCCCGAGTTTTTCGGGAGATTTTTGTGTTTATTGATTATTTTTTTGAATTAAATTTTTGAATTAACAAGATATTTTCATTTCTGAGATAATTTTTCCCACTCTTCACGTGTAACACCGTATTTCATACTGTCGTAATATGTGCCGTTCCAATAGCGAACTTTTCTGATTCTTGCCTCTTGAATGAATCCGATTTTTTCTGCAGCCTTCATCATTCGTGGATTGCCGCTAAAAGTAGTCAGTCCTAGATGTTCGATTTGTGGATTATCATTGAACACTTCGCTTGTCCACAATTTGAGGGCTTTCGTTCCTATGGATTTGTTCCAGTAATTTTCGTCGTAAATCACAATCCCTATCTCCATCCATCTAGTTTTCTCATCAACCCAATTTTGAGATACCATACCAACGACAACACCGTCTACTAATATAGCTCTGCAATTGGGTTGTTGAAGATATTTCCAAATACCAGATTTTTCAAATGACTCTAAGCTTTCATAATGAACATAATCTTCAAAATACGGTCCGTTGAACTTGTTCCACTCGGGTGATTCTTCGCAAAATCCATCTCTCCATATCTTTTCCTTGTGCTTATCATCAAATCTCTCTAATTGTATTTTCATTTTCTCTCCTTGTATAATTAACACATAATAAATTAGTGTTCAAATTTTTGATTTTGCAGTCCTACCCCCGTATTTCTGATCCACTGTCATATATCTGATGGCTTCCATCAAATGTTTTGCTTCGATGTTTTCTTTTCCGTCCAAATCGGCGATTGTACGTGATATTTTGAGTATCATTTTTCGGTATCATCTTGTGCATGTGCATCTTTTTGTGCATTATCTTGTACATCGCCCTGTGCAACACGTTGCAACTTACTCAAGTCTCTGCTTATTGTACTTCTTGAAACCGAGAATATTTTTGATAGTTCTAATGTTGATATCTCTGGGTTTTCTTCGAGTATTTTTATTATTTCTTGACGTCTTTTTTTCAGGTGTATTTTTCTGTACATCTCCTTGTGCATGTGCATCTTTTTGTGCATTGTCTTGTGCATGTGCACGTGCAACATTTGGTAAGGCTTATTAATATCATTTAATCTTCCAAAATCCAGATCTTGAACTTCCTACATATTCTAGTTTACCTTCATCTACTAAAATTTTCATATCTCGTCTAATTGTAATCTTGGAAACTAAGAACATTTCTGCCAATTCTTGTGCTGTAATTTTAGGATTATTTTCCAGTATATCCAATATTTTCATCCTCCTATTGCGAGGACTTAATTTCATTGATTTATTTTGGGTATCATTTTTGCCTTTTTGGGTATCGCCTTGTGAATTTGTATCAACTTGTGCATCTTTTTGCACAGAATAATTTAAGTTTTTCAATATTATAATAAATTTAGTTTCTGTAGATACAAACTCAGGCATCATCTTATTAGTGAAGTTTTCTTCTGCTTCATACGCTTCAATTATTTTTCTAAGACCCGAACCACGTCTTTCCATAAGATCCATTCTGGCAAAAAGATCAGCTAATATAGGATTCCTTCTTACAGACGAAACATTTAAAGGATTTAAATCCTGAATAAATGTTAAATCAGCCATTCCTCCTGGCGAAAATATTTCTAACCTATCATCGTAGATATCAATGTGAACTTCACTTCCAACGACTGAATAATCTCTGTGAATTAGTGCATTAACAATTGCTTCTTGGACAGCTCTTTCCGGATATTCAGGATATTCTATTCTGTATATTGGTCCTTTTTCCCACATTTTCTTCGAGTTTCTTTTGACAAAATCTAAAGACGCTTTTAATAGATATATAATATTGCCTTCGAATTCTTGATCGTCTAATGCATCAATTCTGCCGTTTGCTTTTGTTAGTCCATTCCATCTTGTGCAGAAAACTCTGGATTGATATATTTGATATCCATCGGCAAAAAGTGCACCTGCAATTGTGAGATGTCCATTTTCATTAATAAGTCCAAATGATTTTAAATCTTTAGTCTCGAAAGTTTTGGATGTCCTATTCTTGTATTCTATTTCCAATTCTTTAAAAGTAACATCATCTATTGTTTTATTAAATTCCAATGAGTCAAAACTTACGTGCTCCGCTTTTAATGATAAATTCAATAAATCTATTCTTGTAGCAACTACACTTTGATTCCCCACCCTTTTAAATGCTGTCCTAGAACCACTATCAATTACAAAATATGGAGTATTTTTTCCTTGGTAGATATCTAAAATCAAAATAATTCTATCATTAATTTGCTTGAATTCCATGTCAAACTCAGGGATAGGATCTACTTTTGTTTTAATAGTTTCACTTATAAACTCAGAATCTTTTTGAAAATCTTCCAGTCCAACAATTGTGTTGTCTTCCTTGACACCAAATAATAGTTTGCCACCTTTTGAATTTGCAAATGCAGATACAGATTTTAACCATGATTTCGGTTTATTTTTTTCTAACTTTTCTTTTTTATCGTACAGATTTGTTTCTCCAAGAAAATATTCTAATTTTAGCTTGTCATTCATAATCTACCCCCAGTATTTCTGATCCACTGTTCTATATCTGATGGCTTCCATTAGATGCTTTGCTTCGATGTTTTCTTTTCCATCCAAATCAGCGATTGTGCGTGATATTTTGAGGATTTTGTCGAATGATCGTGCGGAGAATTTGTATTTATCGAATGCCAACTGTATGATGGAGTTTAGCTCGTCGTTTAATTTGCAGTATTTTCTAATTTGTCGTGTGTTCATTTGTGAGTTGGTTGTGATGTTTTCTTTTTCGAAGCGTTGTTTTTGGATTTCTCGTGCAGCTTCGACTCGTTTTTTGATTTGTTCTGATGTTTCGCACTTTTCATCTGTTGTGAGTTCGTCTAATTTTACTGGCGAAACTTCGACATGGATGTCAATTCGATCAAGTATAGGTCGGCTGACTTTGTTGAGATAGTTTGCGATTTGATTTTGTGAACAAGTACATTCGTGGTTAGGATCGCCGAAGTATCCGCACGGACACGGATTCATTCCTGCTATAAATAGGAAATTTGCAGGATATGACAAGGACGCGTTGACTCTTGTTATGGTTATGTTTTTCGTTTCAAGTGGTTGGCGCAACACTTCTATTGTCGATTTGGAAAATTCTGGAAGTTCGTCCAAGAACAATGCTCCATTGTGAGCGAGGCTGATTTCCCCTGGTTTTGGAACTCTGCCACCGCCTATCAAACTCACTTGGCTTGCGGTGTGATGAGGCGAGCGAAATGGTCTTGTGGTTACGATGTTTTTTTCTCCGAGTAATCCTGCTACGGAGTAAATTTTCGTGGTTTCCATTATTTCATCAAAGCTCATGTCAGGCAAAATCGTGCTGAGTCTCATTGCTGACATTGTTTTTCCGCTTCCAGGAGGTCCAATCATCAACAAATTGTGAAATCCCGCTGCTGATATTTCCATTGCGCGTTTAAGAAATTTCTGTCCTTTTATGTCAGAAAAATCAACGTCGTATTGTATTTCTTGCTGCATGATGTCAATGTCATCTAAGATTTTCAATTCTTGTTCGCCATTCAAAATCCTGATGATTTCATCCAAGCTTTCCACACAAACCTTCTCGATTCCTTTGACCATACTGCATTCTTGTGCGTTTTGTTTGGGTATGTAAACTCGTTCGTATCCCAAATCTTTCAGTGACAACACCATGCACAACGATCCATTCACTGGATTCAATCTTCCGTCCAATGATAGTTCGCCGATGAACGTCCATTTATCTGAAAAATCTTCCACAACTCCCATTGATTGCAAAATAGCCATGGCGATTGCAAGGTCTAGCTGAGATCCTTCTTTCCTCAAATTTGCAGGTGCTAAATTAATCGTGATACGTTTCACAGGAAATCTGATTCCAGTGTTTTCAATCGCAGAGCGCACTCTTTCCTTGGATTCTTTTATAGAAGTGTCGGGAAGACCTACAATGTTAAACGAACGCAGACCATTCGCAAGGTCGCACTCGCATTCCACGACATACCCGTTCAACCCTTCTAAGCAGCACGTGTTTACTTTCGAATACATAATTTCTCCTTGTTACCTAATTATTAATGTGATTTCTATCGAAAAATGGACAATTAAGTCTATTGATTTGATATTGCAACAGACATTAATCATCAAACAATTTTATACAAACTTATTATATATATTATATCACTGTATTTGGACAAATAAAAAACGGTGCAGACAAAATCTACACCGATACAATATCTTTATTGTTGAGATTTTTTCACGATTTCTTGTACAACTTCGTCCTTTTCAATTTGCTCTGAAACTCTCTTGATATTTGGATATTCTTTCCAAGATTTTGGAGTCATTTCACTCCAACGAGTAAGAATATAAACGTAAGGATCTAATACTGTTTTCTTATTTTTGTAAACGTGATCGCCATCACCAATCAAACGGTCCAAATGAGTCATCATTTTATCGATAGTTTCAAATGATTTTTGTTTGATTTTATCAATCTCTGCTTCGTCAGTTGATGTTGTCAAGCCAGCTGGTACGAACAACGCTTCAAATGCTGGATGAAAATCTCCAGTCATAAAAGCCATGATTTCATCGAATTGGAACTTATCTTCAGGGCTTTCATCTGCTCCCAAATCTTTTTCAGGGTATTTGTTCAAAATGTAGCGAAGAATCGCTGCCAATTCGCTTCTCGCCCTTCCCTCTCCAATATCTAGTGCTGGAACTGCTCCCAACGGATTTATTTTTCTGTATTCATCTGTTCCAAGTTGTACCTTTTCTACTTCATAATCTGCTTTCGCCCATTCCAAAGCAATCCAGCAAGCAACAGCGCATGTGCCTGGTGCGTAATATAATTTCATAACATTCCTCCTTTTGTTTTACTGTAAATTGTATACCCTTTATTCTTTTTTAATAATCAAATTGATTGGGCAAATCATTGGGCAAATTTGAAAATTTGTGTGACAAATTTCTCGGATAAATTTTTGAAAATTCAAATTAATGTGCTATAATAATCACAGAGTGTTTAACACGAAGGGGTACACCACCGCGGGTGTAGGTTTCCTTCGTGTTATTTTTTTTAGGGGGTGAAATATGATTACTGTAAATTCTGTCAAATATCCATTCGAAGAAAATTCTTCTTTGAGAAAAGTTCTTGAAGATTTGAACTTCAATGTGGAGTTGACAGTTTGCGAAGTGAACAAAAACCTCGTCAAAAAAATCGACTACGATAATTTTATCGTCACTGATAACGACGAAATAGAGGTGTTTTCATTTGTTGGAGGAGGTTAAAATGCAGGAGATTTTTAAAAGACAAATCCCCGAACACACAGACATTTTCAGAAAATCCAAAATTCTGATCCTTGGCTGTGGTGGTTTGGGCACCAATTCATGCTTTTTGCTTGCAAAATCAGGCATTGGCACCATCAAAATCGTGGACTACGACACAGTTGAATATTCCAACTTAAACAGGCAAATCTACAGACCAACTGATGTCGGCAAGTACAAGGTCGATGCGTTCAAGGAAATTTGCGGTGAGTTTTTGCCATTTGCAAATATATCTGTTGAAAACATCAAAGTTACTGAAAGTAACATCGACAAATTGACCGACGGCTACGATATCGTAATCGAGGCGTTCGATGACGAATACGCAAAGTCATTGGTGCTGGAGCATTTTATCGGAACTGACAAAAAACTAATATCGGTGTCTGGAATTGGCGGCGTGAAAAAATTAGATATGAAAATTAAAAAAATGAACAACATTGTAGTTTGTGGTGATTTTGAAACGAAGACCGACATCGGTTTGTACTATCCTAACGTGATGATAGCGGCAAGTACACAAGCTATAATCGCACTTAATTGGTTATTGGAGGAAAATAATGGAAGATAAATTGATTTTGGGTGGTAAATCTTTTGACTCAAGATTTATACTTGGATCTGGAAAATACGATCCCAACCTCATCAAAGCTTGCGTGGAATCTGCAGGCTGCGAGATGATTACTGTGGCACTTAGACGTGCAAATACAGACGATACGAAAAATATTTTGAACTTTATCCCAGAAAATGTGACGATAATTCCGAACACTTCTGGAGCGAGAAACGCAGACGAAGCTATTAGAATTGCAAGACTTGCGCGTGAAATGGGCTGCGGCAATTTCGTGAAAATAGAAATCATGCGTGACAGCAAGTACTTACTTCCAGACAACGTTGAAACGTTGAAAGCTACGAAAGTTTTGGCGGACGAAGGATTCGTCGTTATGCCTTATATGTATCCAGATTTGAACTTCGCAAGAGATTTGAAAGAAGCTGGTGCAAGTTGCATCATGCCGTTAGGTTCTCCGATTGGATCCAACAAGGGACTTGCAACCAAAGATTTCATCCAAATCATCATCAACGAAATTGATTTGCCAGTGATTGTGGATGCAGGAATCGGCAAACCATCACAAGCGTGTGAAGCTATGGAAATGGGCGCAAGTGCAATCATGGCGAACACTGCCATCGCTACAAGCGGCGACATCAACAAAATGGCAGAAGCTTTCGCACTAGCAATCAAAGCAGGAAGACTAGCTCACATCGCAAAACCGGGCAGAGTTTTGGAAACGGGTGCTGACCCATCATCTCCACTCAGAGATTTCTTTAAGTAGGCGACAAATGGAAGATTTCAAATATTTTAATAATATGGAAGATATTCATTCAGACATTTACAATCAAATATCGGAAAAATTGTCTGAGGTAAAATCTGTAAATGTAACGGCTGATGATGTCAGAAGAACTCTAAGTAAAATAAAAAACAACGAAGCGTTGGATCATTTTGATTATTACAATATGTTAAGCGATGCTGCGATTGATTTTATAGAAGAATTGGGAGAAATCTCACAAAAACTCAGACTACAATATTTTGGAAACAACGTCTACTTGTTCAGCCCTCTTTACATCGCAAATTATTGTGAAAACAGTTGTAAGTACTGCGGATTCAGGGCGAAATCAGATATCGTCCGTGCGAAACTTACCATGGATGAAATAGAATCTGAAATGAAACAAATGAGACGCGAAAAAATCGAAGACGTTTTGATTCTAACAGGTGAATCGCAAAAATACTCCTCGGTGGATTATATATGTGATGCCGTCAAATTGGCGAAGAAATATTTCCGCGTAGTTGGCGTTGAAGTGTATCCTACAAATGTCGAAGATTACAAAAAACTTCACGAAGCAGGGTGTGATTTCGTCACAGCTTTCCAAGAAACATACAACCCCACAAACTACAAATTCTATCACCCAACTGGACACAAATCTTGCTTTCCTTATAGATTAGACACACAAGAACGCGCAATCATGGGAGGAATTCGTGGTGTAGGATTCGGGGCATTGTTCGGACTTTCCGATGGAATTGAAGACTGTTTTTGCTTGGGAATGCACGCCAATTTACTGCAAAAAAAATATCCACACGCAGAAATCAGCATATCATTTCCACGAATCAGACCAACAAAAAACGAAGAAGATTTGAACATAAAAGAAGTTCCTGAGACAAAATTGATGCAATTTATAATCGCAACCAGAATCTTCTTGCCATTCGCACAAATCACAATCTCAACAAGAGAATCCAACCAATTTCGTAACTTGTCGTTGTTGATGGGAGCTACCAAAATCTCCGCAAGCGTCGACACAGGAATCGGAAGAAGAAATGACGAAAAAGATAAAGGCGACGAACAATTCTTGATCAACGACACACGAACAGTCGACCAAGTAGAAAAAGATTTGAAGAAGTACAACTTGTATCCTGTGTATAGCGACTACATTGATGTGTAGAAAACAATTGACAATCTATCATATTACCCATACACTTAAATTATAATATTTTAAGGAGGGATTTTTTTGAACATAAAAACTCACAAGCTTGTTCAATGTGCGGTGCTGGCTGCATTGTGTTTCATCACGTTCACTTATTTACAAATCAAGGTGCCAGTTCCAGGTGGAGATTTCACATCAATCCATTTTGGTAACGTGTTCTTGGTTTTGGCTGCGCTTTTACTAGGTGGACTTTACGGTGGACTTGCTGGTGCAATCGGAATGACTATCGCAGACATCATGGATCCTGTGTATATAATGGTTGCTCCGAAGACTTTCGTGTTGAAGTTGTGTATTGGTTTGATTGTGGGGGCAATCGCTCACAAATCTAAGAAAATCAACGAATCTAACGACAACAAATACATTTTGAAGTGGGCTGTTATCGCTTCATGTGCAGGGATGTTGTTCAACGTGTTCGCTGATCCATTTGTAGGTTATTTTTATAAATTATATGTCTTGGGTCAACCACAACAAATAGCATCTGCATTGGCGAAAATCAGTGCCGGTGTAACTTTCTTCAATGCTGTTGTGACTGTTATCGTTGCAAATATTTTGTACATGGCAGTCCGTCCAGTGTTGAAACGCTCACATTTATTGGATTAAAAAATGCGTCAGATTACTCTGACGCATTTTTATGTTGACAGTTCAAACAAAAAATATTACAATCAAGTTAGAAAGTAGGAAATTCTAACTTGAGAGGTGATAATATGTTAGTTGAACTTAAAGCAAAGTCGCAAGTGACAATTCCAAAAGATATTGTGAATTCTCTTGATTTGAACCAAGGAGATCAATTCGAAGTTATGGAAGAAGATGGCAAGATTATTTTCGTCCCTGTAGCTGTATATCCAGAACGTGTGATTGAAAATTTAAAAAAATCCGTTAAAGAACTAAAAGTTTCGATTGAAAATGGCGACCAACCTGTTTTTGACAATATTGATTCTCTTTTTGAAGAGTTGGACAAGTAATGAGCTATAAAATAACTTACACGAAATCATTTAAAAAACACTACAAAAAATTATCTGATATCGAAAAAAAGCAAACCAAGAAAAAACTTTCATTCTTTATAGATAATCCAACTCACCCATCTTTAAGAACAAAGAAAATTCAAGGTAGTAATGGCTTGTGGGAATCTTCTGTAAATATGGATATACGAATTATTTGGTATTACGAAAATAATGAGATGATTATTTTGTTGGATATTGGTCATCACGATATTTTATTTGATTTTTGATTAAATTAAAAAATGCGTCAGATTTTACTCTGACGCTATTTTTATAATTACCCTATCGCTATAAACACTATTGCAAGTATCAACGCTAATAATCCTACAAGGATGCATTTTCTACAAGTAGATATTCTTTTTAATATCATTTCTAGTTCTTTTTTTGTAAATTTTCTGTTGTTTTTCCTCATCAAGATTCTATCCAACGCTACTGGTTGGCGATTGTTTTGCGATATAGTTTGCCACACTTTTTCTGAGTTGACATTTTTTCTAATCTTAGCGATTGCAAATATTTTAGATATTGAATAAATCCCGTAAATGAGTGCTATTGCAAATATTCCCAAAAATACATAGCCTACTATTCTCATTTTATCATCTCCTTTACGATTAGTATAAATGAGATTTCGATTTTACTCAACTAACTCGCATAGCTCTGAATGAATTCAAAATAGCAAGCACTGTAACTCCAACGTCTGCAAAGATTGCAGCCCACATATTTGTAAGTCCAAGCGCCGATAATATTAGCACGATTATTTTCACACCGATTGCAAAATACGCGTTTTGTTTTGCGATTTTGAGTGTTTTCTTGGAAATTTTAATTGCTTGTGCGATTTTCGTTGGCTCGTCTGTCATGATTACGACATCACTCGCTTCGATTGCCGCATCGCTTCCGATTTGTCCCATGGAAATTCCGACATCGCTTAAAGCAAGCACCGGTGCATCGTTGATTCCATCTCCTACGAATGCAACTTTTCTTCCTTTTTCTATCAATTCTTTTACAATTTCAACCTTATCTTGTGGAAGTAGCTTGGATTTGTATTCGTCAATTTTGAGATTTTCTGCGACTGATTTGGCTACAGATTCGCCATCACCAGTTAGCATGTAAGTTTTTTCGATGCCGACATCTTTCATATCAGCAATTGCTTGGGCGCTGTCTTGTTTGATTTCGTCGGCGATTCTGATGTAGCCTGCAAATTTCGCATCTATAGCAACGTATACAACAGTGTCTGTAGTATTTATCGGTTCAAATTCAACATCTTTTAAAAGCTTAGCATTTCCTGCTAGGATTTGTTTGCCATTTATCACAGCTTTTATTCCTTGTCCTGCGATATTTTCTGCAGAGTCCAAGTTCAAATATTCTTTGTCCCCGTAATAATCAATAATCGATTGTGCAATCGGATGGTTGGAGGATTTCTCTGCACTCGCAACATATTTGAGCATTTCTTCATCTGATATGTCAAATGATTTTGCTTCTACAACTTTGAACACACCTTGTGTCAATGTTCCCGTTTTATCCATCACAACGGTGTTAGTTTCTGCTAACTTTTCGATGTAGTTACTTCCTTTGACCAAAATCCCAGCCTTGCTGCCCGCACCAATTCCTGAGAAAAAGCTCAACGGAACGCTGATTACAAGTGCGCAAGGACACGAAATTACAAGGAATGTCAACGCACGATACAACCACACTTGGAAAGGTTGTTTCAAAATCAAAGGCATCAATATAGCAAGCGCTGCTGCTACAAATACCACAACAGGAGTGTATACTCTTGCAAATTTCGTGATGAATTTTTCTTGTTGACTTTTTTGGCTGGATGCATTTTCCACCAAATCCAAAATCTTCGTCACTGCAGAGTTTTCAAAATCCTTGGTAACTTTTGCATTTAAAACCTTGTCCACCACGATGTAACCCGACATAAGCTCTTCGCCTTTTGCGACTGTGATTGGAACACTTTCTCCAGTCAACGCCTTCGTGTCAACCATGGAGCTTCCTTCGGTAACCACGCAGTCCAAAGGAACTTTCTCGCCAGGTTTAATCACGATAATATCTCCCACGCTCACATCGTAAGGATCCACCTTGTCGTAGCCATCTTCCGTTTTCAAATTCGCAAAAGTCGGCGCAATATCCATCAATTCCTTGATTGAATCACGAGATTTCCCAACAGCCTTATCTTGAAAAATCTCCCCGATATGATAAAAAAGCATAACAGCGACAGCTTCTGCGTATTCTCCAATGAAAAATGCGCCCACAGTTGCAATCATCATCAGAAAATTCTCGTCAAATAACTGTCCGTTTTTCAAATTCAAAAACGCAAGTTTTATCACTGGAATTCCCACAATCAGATAACTCACAGCGAACACCGAAAGCTTAACGTAAGGTTGTTCGATGAAAAATCCAATTGCAAAAAGAATAGCCGAAACTATCGTTAATTTAATTTCCTTGTTCATTATTTCACTTCCACGTAAGGCTCAATTGATTTGATGATGTCCTTGGCTTGATCCAACACAGAATCAAACTTGTCATCTTCTACATCCAACACCATTTTTGTAGTGATAAAATTCACAGTGACAGAATTTACTCCGTCCAATTTCTTGATTTCGTCTTCCATTTTTGCTGCACAATTTGCGCATTCCAAATTTTCTAATGTGTATCTTCTTTTCATAACTTTCTCCTTTTTTTTATTTTTCTAAATTATTTGTCGTTATTCTTGCACGTGTACCATCGCCATGTCGAAGATTTCCTTCACATGATCGTCCGAAATGGAATAGTACACAACTTTTCCCTCACGTCTAGTCTTCACAATGTTGCTTTGTTTCAACACCCTCAATTGGTGACTAATAGCAGACTGACTCATATCCATCACAGCTGCAATGTCGCACACGCACATCTCTCCACTTTCCAACGCCATCAAAATCTTCACCCTTGTCTGATCTCCGAAAATTTTGAACATATCGGACAAATCGGCGATTAATTCGTCGTCCGGAAGCTCATTGATAGCTTTTTTCACATTATCCTCGTGAATTAGCGTTACTTCACATTTTTCATCGTTGAATTTATCTATATCTATCACATCCTTTATATGAACATATGAATACTTGTTCATTTGTTAATTTGATAATAACACCTTATTGTATTTTTGTCAATAAAAAAAAGAGATTTTTTTGATATAATGAATTAAAAAAGAAGGAGTATAATATGTCGCGTAAAATTAATGTAAGATTTAATGAAAATGAAATAAATGCATTGAAAAAAATTGCCGACACTCATGGTGTGGGACTTTCAACAATGATTAAAACTTTAGCCCTTGAAAAATTATCCGATGAGTACGACATTCAAGTAGTAAAAGAATACGAAGAATCCAAGAAAAACAAAAAAATCGAATTAGTCGATCACGATGAAGCTTGGAAGGAAATAGACCAATAAATAAAAGAGATTTTATAAAAAAATCTCTCCTATATTTAAGTCTTCAATTGTTCCGTCGTTGTATTTTACTTTCAAGCTAAAATCGTCGTTCATATTCATTGCAGTAGCTGAAATATAATCTCCGTTTTTGTGGACTTTGATTTCATTGCCAATGAACGTGGCTTTCTTTCGATATTTTTCAACCAAACTATCCCTATCCTCGCTCCAAAATTCTAGGAAATTCTGCATTATTTTTATTACCAATTCTTCTCTTTTGTCTGTATCATCTTTTTCTTCAATAAATCCAGCCGTATCTTTGATATCTTCTGGAAAATCCGTTTGGTAGACGTTAATTCCAACACCAACGACGATATCGTGGCAGATATTTTTCTCCACCTTGCATTCTGTGAGTATGCCGCAGATTTTCTTACCGTCAAGTAGAACATCATTGACCCATTTAATCGACGTATTCACGCCGAAAATTTCGTCAATTGCATAGCTTACGGCAATTCCCATAATTGGTGTAATGAATTGCGATTGTTGGAATGTCATTTCTTCATTCAATAAATACGAGAAATACAACCCATTTTCTGGCGAGAAAAACTTTCTTCCATATCTTCCCTTACCTTTCGATTGAAAAAATGCAATCATCAACGTATCGTCTTGCTTTTCATTCAGAATTTCGTCGTTAGTCGAAGTAACTTCCCTTTTGAAAATCACCTTATTTATTCCAGTTTGTCTCTTAATTTTTTCCGTATCCATTAACCTTCATCCCATCTATCCCATTTTTTACGTTCTTTTTTATTCATTTCCTTGTCATCATCTTCTAGTCTTTGTTTCAAAACAGCGATAATTTCATCCTTCTTGTCTGGAATTACAGATGTCACCGCCACAGCCTTCGTCTTGTGAGTTCCATTGTAGATGCATCTTATATTCAAATTTTCCACAAGCATTATCTCCTCAATGATTTGCTGTCTGATGGACACTCTTTTGAAATCGTGATTTCTCACGTTTTCTACAAGCTTTGCATTCTTGAACAAAACCAAATTCACAACAACAATTTCAAACGGATTCACCTTGTTCAGAAACTCTGCAGTCTTCATTATATGTTCACGTGAATGTGCTTCTCCACCAAGCCCAAGCATAATGTAGACAGAATATTTTATTCCCAGATTATCCAGTCTATGAAGTGCCGTCAATTGTTCTTGTGATGTAACACCTTTTTTATGATAAGAAAGCACCCAATCGCTTCCCGACTCAATCCCAATACAAATGCGATCAAGCCCCAGATTTTTAAGTTCCAACAATTCTTCATCAGTTTTTCTGAGAATATCATCACTTCTGGAAAAACATGACACGTATTTCATATTTGGAAAATTCTTTTTGATTTCTTTCAAAATCTCCGTCAAATAATCATTCTTCAAACACAAGGCGTTACCCTCCAAAAGCGTGAACTTTTTCGGAGTAAACCTCTTGTCCTCGTAAAAAATTTTCCTATCTTGTATATATTTTTTCACATCTTCAATGTCAAAAACCTTGAACCTTTTTCCAACATTCAAATCACAGTAGATGCATTTGCCGTAAGAACAACCAACCGTTACGGGAATCATTTCATTGTGCATTTCGGGCATCGGAGTGTACATATATCTATCGTAAAATCCGTCAATCATTTAATCACCTTTGTTTGATATTTTACAAGTATTATAACACAAGATGTGTTTGCAATATGAATTTGTGTGTATCTAATTTTACCAAATAAAAAACCGGACACTAAGTGCCCGGCAAATTTTCAACTAATACTCCAAGTTAGGCATATCTGATTTTGAATCGTCCATTTCCAAATATTGTTCAGCTCTGTATCCTAACACTGAAGCCACCAAAGAACTTGGGAATTGTTTAACTTTTCTGTTATAAATAGTAACAGTGTCATTAAATACCATTCTCGATGTTCTTACTGTGTTTTCGTATTTATTTATACTTTGCATTGTTTCCTTGTAAGTTTCTGAAGCCTTTAAATCAGGATAGTTTTCTGCTAATGCGTTAATTCTTCCCGACAGATTTCTTAAGATTTCTTCATTATTTTCGATTCCTTTGACATCATTTGATGATTGTCTCTTAGATATAACTTCCATCAAAGTTTTATATTCGTATTCAGAATAACTTTTTGTCGCCTTTGCAAGTTCTGTCAAAGCGTCAAATCTTGATTGTTGGCTTACTTTGATTTGTGAAAAAGCATTAGTGATATTTTCCTTAGTCATTACAAGACTTCTCTGAGTTGCAATAAAATATACAGCAATTATCACAACTAATGCAATCAATATTCCTAGTGTTACCATAATTTCCTCCTTAAAACTTATCTTCCGCCGCCGCCAGATCCGCCGCCTGAGAATCCGCCACCGCCTCCAATTGATGCTCCACCACCATATCCAGCACTTGATTGTGAGTTTGCAATTGCACGACTGTAAGTGTTATTTGAAAAGTGATTTAGATACCAATAACTTGTGTAGATATCTCTATCGAAACTTCCGAACGTGTAATCTGGATAAAACTTTTTGAACTGTCTCAAAGTCTCTTCGCCCTTTCCAAACAACGTCGCGCCTATTAAAACCTCATCCCATAACGCTACTTCTATAGGTTCACGCTCATTAATCAGAGTAAAATCTTTTAAAAATCTCTCAAAAGCAGGAATTAACGCTGCCTCTTGAAGCCCTTTTTTGACCTGAACCCGTAAACACGGAATAATTTAATAATCTTTTAAGCGGAATGTAATCTGTACATAACAGGAGACATTCCGTTTAATTTTGTCTTAATCCTATCCTCATTGTACCATTTGATATATCTTTCGATCTCATTAACTAATTCATCATAACTTTTAAATTCAACTCCATAATACATTTCTTGTTTTAATATCCCAAAGAAGTTCTCCATTGGAGAATTGTCTAGACAATTTCCTTTTCTTTACATGCTTTGTGTAATTTTCAATTTTTCTAACTTATTTGTCCAAGTACTATGTTGATAATGAAATCCTTGGTCTGAGTGTATTATTAGTTTACTTATATCTTTTGTTTTATTTATTGCTTTTTCTAACATTGTATTGGTTAATTTAGTTGTTGGGTGATTGCTTAATGTATAGCTAATTATTTCGCTGTTGTATAGGTCTAGTATTGGTGATAGATAGAGTTTTTCTTCTTTGCCTCTCAATCTAAATTCTGTTACATCTGTTAACCATAATTGATTTGGTTTAGTAGCGCTAAATTGTCTTCTTACTACATTATCTGCTACTTTTCCTATTTGTCCTTTGTATGATGAATATTTTCTTGATCTAGTTTTGAATTTAGTACATAGCAAGGATTCTTCTCTCATTATTCTTAATACTCTTTTATGGTTGATATTAAAGCCTTTATTTTTTAATACCATAGTTACTCTTCTGTAGCCATATCTACCTTTTGATGTCTCTATTATTGTTTTAATTTCATCTTTAACTTCTTTGTCTTTGTCTGTTGGATTTTCTAATTTTATCTTCCATTCATAGTAGGATGATTTTGGTAACTTAGCTATTTCTATCCATTCACTTACCTTGCTTTTTGGATATTCTTTTTGTAGTTTGAGGATTATCTTTGTCTTTTTCTTGCTTCTGCTTCCTCTTCCAGTAGCAAGGCTTGTAGCTTTTTTTCGTAGATTATTTTCATTTTGAGAAGTCTATTTTCTTCTCTTAGTCTTATTAATTCTTCTCTTTCGCTTTCGTTTATTGGAGTATTATCCTTTGAATTCTTATTTAATTTAGTCATATCTTTTTTAGGCCTTCCTCTATTGTCTTCTAACCCAGATAAACCACTTTCTTTGTATTTTTTCTCCCAATTACAAATCATTGCTCCATTAGCGATATCGAAATACTCAGCAGTCTCTCTAAGCGAAGTATTATTGATTTGCCTATATTGTATTACAGATAGCTTAAATTCACTAGTGTATTTATTGTTTTTTAACTTTTTAGATAATTTATCGGAGCCACCAAATTTGTATTGATTTATCCATACTCTTAATGTAGTCCAAGGAATATCATGTTTTTTAGCTACAATTCTATAGCCTCCAGATTTACCTGATAAGTATTCTAGTACTAATTTTATTTTAAATTCTTTTGTATATTTTGGCATACAAAAACCCCTCCATCCGTATTCCGGATTTTGGGGTTCAGATCATTTGAGTGTATGAATATTTTCTGAACATTCCACCTGAATTTTCAATATATTCATTATCTAATAAAAACTTCTTTCCTTCTTTTTCAATAGATTTAATAATATTTTCGAAGAAATCATCGTCATCCTTTAGGTATTCCTTATATTCTTTTTCAGTCAAAATCATGTCATCTCCCGATGAATCTTGCAAGCTTGAAAACAACCATTGTTCGTAATCGCTATTGAACTCAGGTTCTTTGAGAATCTCTATATTATATTTTTCGATATCTCTGCGTAATATGGCTGACTTTTCATGTGAAGTTGTAAAATCAATATTGCCATCTCTTAACCACACCAAAAGCGTTGCAGACAAAATATTTTCAACCATATTTTCTTTTCCATTATATGCATAAAAATTTGCCATTAAATTCTTTTCAAAAGGAATCTCCCTGTGATATTGTGGTTTTTTTCTGTCAACTTTGCCGACATTTTTGATATTCTTGTTCCTATTTGGATTAACTATCGCAAATATTCCTAAAGATGCACCAATTACGCCCATTACAGCAGTAAATACACCAAAAATTTTATCAATAGTGCTTGTAGGAGTTCCGCCTTTATCGTAAACTCCACCGTTCTTGTAATCATCATACGAATAATCAGACCCTTCAAAAGCCTTATTAACCAAAGTATCAATGCTCTTGTTCGAAGTATGATTTGAGCTAATAATTCCCTTATTCAAGGATAACATAATGTTCATATAGTTAGATGAATCAAATTTTTTTGTTTTGGCAACAATCTTGCCATTTTCTAAATTGACATTACCATCATAACCAAATCCCCACACCTTAGCATTATCTTTGTCTAATTTCCCATCATATAGGCTAATCTTCAAACTAACCTTATCAGGCGAAGGATCCATCTTATCATTTACAAATCTAATATTAAAACCATCATAATCATTAAAAGATGTCACAGCATTTTTAAATTTATAACGAATCGTGTAAGTCTTATCCTTAAACTCAGTCTTACCAAAGCATAATTCAATACCATCTGACGTCTGATTTATCCCGTATTTTCTAGCTTTTTCGCTAAAATTCGAATCCACATTCCACGGATTCATACGTTCATACGGACCCTTTTCATCGGAAACCGTAAAATCCTCAATCTGCATATGATTTAGATTTTGCATAGGAATAAAAAATTCCGTACCAGAATCTGGATTAGCCTTCCACACCTGCGTAATAGAAATAGAACCATCCTTTTCTATCACAGCATTAGTATCGATAGAATCTATAGAATCAGCAAGAGAAACCTTAGATGTCATAAGCATTATAAGAAACGCAATTATTAAAATTCCCCTTAACCTTAATCTCTTCATCTAACACCTCCTCTTTATTATTATATAATTACCCAAATATTCAAAAGTTATATAAAAAACTTGTAAAATTTACTTAATACTCAATAAATCGTATTATCAAAGTTTACACAAAAAAAGAGCTCCACTAAGAGCTCTCATTATATCAAACTATTTTACTTCTTCAGCACTTTCCCATAAACCATGGATATTGCAATAACTTAATGCGAATACTTTACCTGGTTTAGTAGATTTTACATAAGCGTGAGCGTGTGGTTTAGTGAATACTTCGCCTTCGCCATGAGCTGCTGCTTGGTAAGAAGCTACTTCTACTGGGAATTTTTCTCCTTCTGGTTGGAAGAATACTTTAATCCATGCAATGTGGTGTTCGAAAGTGTTTGGGTGTTCGATTTCTTCACCTACGATTGCGCATACTTTGAATCCGTCGTCTTTTTTATCAATATGAATAACTGGAACGTGTTTTTCTGCTTTCCAATCTCCAGATTGAACTGTTTCTGTTAATTTAGCCATTAATATTACCCCCTATAAAATTTCTTACAGAGTATTTATACCCCAATTACATTAAACTAATCATTAATTACATCTGGGTTTAGTTCTTCAAGTTGGTTAATGTTTTTATTCAAAAGCATCATCACGCAAATGATAAGTAGAATACTTCCACAAATCACAAATAACAGTCCAATTCCTCTGCCATTTCCAACTCCAATGATTTTCCCGATGAAAGTGTCAGACAATTTGCCGCCCTTTACTAAAAGTGGATTGAACACATTATCAGCCAAAAATCCAGCTAAAATAATCGCTATAGGTGTGATAATCTTCATTAGACAATCTACCAGTGAGCCCACTCTTCCAAGCATTTTAGTCTCTATTTTCAATTGCATCAGTGAACCGAAAGTTCCATTAGCATAAGGAGTAGGAATCATAAATAAGAAAAATCCCACAGCAATAACAATCCAGCTGTAATTTATTCCCATTACTATCAATCCAATTGAACAAATTATTAAGCTTAGGAAAATCGATCTTACTTTGTTTTTCTCACTTGGAATTGCACCAGAAATTACTCCACCTAACACCATTGCAATTCCCGACACAGAATTTACAAGTCCGTAAATTTTTGTGTCATAATTACTCATTACCAACGGACCAACCAAAACCATAGCTATATTTGCCACAAAATTCAAAATTGAAAACACGACAATTATTTGTATAAATCCTTGCTTTTGTTTTAACACTTCAAAAGCTATTTTCAAATCACTAACAATTGTCTTGGTAAAATTAGATTCCTTAACTTCTTCGATTTCTTGCTCGATTTTTTGTGGTAAAATCGTCAAAATAGCGACGAAGAAACTTATAAAATCAATTACAAACAATCCCGTCAATCCTATAAATGGAAATAGCGCACCTGCAATCAACGGCGCAAGCATATTTTGAATCGCCCTGATAAGTTGCATAAAACCATTTGCTCTTGGAATGTCCTTCTTCTCAACCAGAAGTGGAATCGTCGCATTGAATGCTGGATTTTGAAATGTACCCAAAGTTTGCGACAAGAAAGTCAACGGATATACCATCCACACTTTCATACTTCCCGTCGCAAGTAAAATCATAAGTATAACTTTAAGTACAGCATCAAGTGAATCGGTTAACACTATAATATGTTTTCGTTGTTTTCTGTCTGCCATTGATCCTGCAAAAGGAGCAAATATAATTCCCGGTAAAATTTGAACTAAAAACGTCATCGCAAAAGTCGTGGCACTTTTTGTCATCATGAAAATCCACAACGATAATCCAAATGATGAAATCCCCGACCCAAGCATAGACACAAATTGCCCAAACCATACCACCATAAATTTTTTAAATTTTTCGTTCATTAGAATCCCCTATACTGTAATTTCGTTCTTGCTTTTTTCATAAAATGATACGCCACAGCATATAAAAGTATCAAATTCAGCACAATTTTCTTCATATCTGCTTGATTTCCCACAATTATTTTTCTGATTTCTTGTGTTATTGTGAGTTTGTATCCAAATATCAAAAACGCTGTTGTGATAAATCCAGTAAATGATGCGACTCTTTCGTAAATTAATGTAAGTGCCATGAATAAGAAGAACACTCCATACATTAGAATTAATGAAAAGATTATCGCTAGTATTAAATTAGGCTTGAATTGTATTATCCCGTTTAATCCATTTCCCGATAAAAATATTACAATCGAAAATAAAATCACAGCTTTTACTAACCAAACGATGCTTCTTTTGAAATAAATCATTACAATGCTAGTTCTAGATGAAATCATATTAATCAGCCCGTCGCTTTTGATTTCAAATTCTATGGATTTAACGAGTTCAAATAGCACTGTTTGTAACAAATACCATATAAAAAAATATGTGAATGATTCGTTGTTCCAATTATCCGTTGATTTTAGCATAAATGAAACACCTGCAAGCATGATAATATCCGATATTAACTTTGAGAAATATTCGATTTTATAGTTTTTGTTTTCATCGATGTATTTTTTTAATTCTCCGTATTTATATGCCATACAAATTACCTCTTTTCATGCTTTTTTGAATGTTTTTATCGTATGAAAATTTGACCAAAACGGACAATATCAAAGCCTGAATCAAAAGCTGTATTATCAAATCATATCTCACATTATTCAGTTGTAATTGTGTGAAGATTTCACGAGCGTTGTTAAATGGGAATATTATTTTATTAATAAATAAAAGCACTTTGTTGTTCACTTTTACTGTAATATCTCCGAAAAACAACATATATGTTTCTGCCAAGGCGACAAAACTTCCAAGTCTTTTATATAATAATGTGAAGCTTGATAAGAAAGTGCCCAATTGATAAAGTATGAACACAGACACAACCATCACCAAAATTATTATAGGAATGTGGTTGAATTTCGAATAATCAAAGTCTACTGATACAAATATCAGTGTGAATATCACGATTACTTTTATCGTATTCATCAAACATTCCACTAAATTTCTGTACAAAACTACAGATAGTATCCCTGTTTTTGATTGAACAATTGATATCAGTGTTCTGTCTGTTATTTCGTTTTGTATCAAAAACGTTGGTGATTCAATCGCATAAGTAGCATAATACCACAATATCATCATCAAAAACACGATTTCTTTTTCTTTTACAAACAGCCCATCTATGATGAAAAGTGCCATCAAAAGCACTGCGATGTTTGCAAATATGACGTTGAATTTGTATTTTTTGATTTCTGAGAAATCTCTGTTAAATTCCAATAACAATTTACTAAACATTTGAAATCACCCTGAAGTACACATCTTCTGCATTTAAAGATTCTTTTCTCATACTTATGATGTCACAGTTTTTCAGTAGAAATTCCTTCTCATCTTCATCGTAAACTGACAGTATAATTGAATTGTCGGTAAATTCGTATTTCGTTTTCTTCAAATTATCTAGTAGATGTCTGTTGGTGTTTTCTATTTCAATGATGTCTTTTTGTAAGTCTTTTGAATCAAATAACTGTTTTGATGGTTTATCCAGTACGATTTTCCCTTCATTTATTAGTATTAATCTGGAGTTGATGTTTTTCATAAATGATAGGTCGTGACTAGTGAAGATGACTGTCTTTTGGTCTTCAACTGCTATTTTGTGTAGAAAATTCAACAGAATATTCATGCTATTGATGTCCAATCCATTGGTAGGTTCATCCAGGCAAATTATGTCGGGATTGGTTAGAAGTGTCACTATTAGAGAAAGTTTTTGACGATTTCCTTGCGATAACTCTGATACTTTTTTGTCCTTGAACTCTGTAAAATCGAGTTTGTTCATCAAATTATTCACTTCATTTTCATTGTAATTAACGTGGTTTAGTCCGAGAAAATACATGATGTTTTCAGTGGCTGTTAAATAATCGTAATATCCTCCACCACTTTCAAGCACAAGTTTGGTGTGTTCTCTGATTTTAGAGTTTTTGTTGGATATATTATCAACACTGCATTCTCCTTGATCTTGATACAATAATCCACACAAAATTTTAATTAATGTGCTTTTACCAGATCCATTTTTCCCGATAATTGAAACTATTTCGCCTTTTTCTATTTGTAAATTCTCAACGTCAAGTACAGTATTTCCGTCGAATGATTTTTTAATATTATTAAATTGTATATACATCTGTTGCCTCTTATCTATGTAAATTGGCACCAAAACGGTGCCAATTTTATATTATTTGTCGTATTTTTCGATGTCATCGATTACTTTACCGATGTATTCGATGGTGTCTTTGAGTGGTTTATCTGTTGTGATGTCTACTCCTGCAGCTTTTGCGATTCCGACAGAATCCTCTGTGGAGCCTAATGCCAATGCTTTAAGCCATCTGTCTGCTGCTGGTTTTCCTTCTTCGACAATCATTTTGGATACTTGTGTTCCGATTGTTAGTCCTGCGGAGTAAGTGTATGGATACAATCCCATGTAGTAGTGAGGTTGTCTCATCCATGTTAATTCTGATCCTTCGTTGATTTCAACGTCTTCTCCCCAGAATTTTTGTAGTGTTTCTTTGAATATTCTTGACAAATCATCTGCTGTGAATCCTTCTTTCTTATCGATTAGTTTGTACACTTCTCTTTGGTAGTATCCTTCGATAAAGTGTGTGACGAAGTTGTGGAAGTAGGTTCTGGAGATTATTTGTCCACACAAATATCTTCTTTCTTGGTCAGTTGTTGCTTTTTCTAGCAAGTATCTGCTCATGATGAGTTCGTTTGTTGTGGATGGTGATTCCACGAAGTACATTGATGGGTCGTTGTCCAATACGTTTTGTGTTTTTTGTGAGATGTAGGATTGTCCTGCATGTCCCAATTCGTGTGACAATACGATAGCTTCTGTTAGTTTGCCAGTCCAAGATATCAACACGTATGGATGTGCCAAGAATGGAGATGCGCAGAATGCTCCTGTTGATTTTCCGAATGTGTTTACAAAATCAATCCATTTTTCGTCAAATGCACGATCTAGCATTTTGGAATAATCTTCACCTAGAATAGATAGTCCGTCCTTGACCAAATTCCTTGCATCTTCTACTGAAATGTTTTTGGAGAATGAGTTTTCCACATCTAGCTTCAAGTCCATGAATGTAACTTTGTCCAAATCGTATTCTTTTTTGATGATTTGGGCATATTTTCTCATGTGTTTAGGAAGTTCTTGCATGATTACATCTAGTTGTCTGTCGTACAATTCACTAGAGATGTTTTGTCTGTCTAATAAGAAATCTATTACTGAGTCGTATCCTCTTAGTTCACTTTCTGCCTTTTCTGCTTGGCAATGTGATAGATAAATCATCGCTGTTGTGTTTTTGTATTTTGCAAGTTCGCTGTAGAACACTTCGTATGATTTTCTTCTCAAATCTGTGTCAGGGTCGTTGTCGTAAACTCCTTCGAACAAATTGTAAGTCATTTCGTATTTTTTGCCATTTACTTCGAAATCAGGGAATGTGATGTCGTGAATTTTCGTTGTATTGTAGATTTCGTAGAATGAGCTGAATGTTTGTGAGAATTTGCTTATCGCATTTTCCACTTCTTTGGATAAGATGTGTTCTTTTTTCTTCAACAAATCGTCGATGTATCTTGTGTTGTTGGTGTCGTTTTTCACTTCTTCAAGTGTTTGTTCGTCAACTTGTACAAGTTCTGTTTCAAAAAAGCTCATTTTGTTTTCTATGTCTGCGATTTTTGTGAATGTAGTCATGGCTCTTTTTTGAGATTTTTCGTTGTGGCCGTCTGCTTCCACATCAAGTGATGCGTAGTGTGCGATGCGGTCGATATTAGCCACGATATCTCTGTAATCGTCCATTGCGTTTTTGATGATGTCTGCTGATTTGAGTTTGTTTTCGTAATTTTTCTTGAAATCATCTGCCATCAAATCAATTGTCTTCACTGCTTTTTCGAATTCTTCTTCTGTTTTATATAATGCAGACAAATCCCACATGTATTGTGGGTCTGCTTCTTCTCTTTTGCAATATTTTAGTATATCCATTAGATTGCCCAGTTTCCTTCCTTAAATACTTCTACTTCTTTGCCATCAGCTGTAGTTCCAACGATTCTCATATCTTCAGAACCAACCATGAAATCGACGTGAATCAATGAATCGTTGATTCCATTTTTCTTCAATTCATCTTCATTCATGTCTACTCCTCCTTCTACGCAAGTTGGATAAGCTTGACCGAATGCAAGGTGACATGATGCATTTTCGTCGTACAATGTTTTGATGAATGTAACGTTTGATTTGGAAATTGGTGATTCGTAAGGAACGAGTGCCACTTCTCCCAAATATTTTCCATTTTCATCAGTATCAAACATATTCTTCAAAGTTTCCTTGCCAACTTCTGCATCGAAATCCACAACTTTTCCATCTTTAAATTCAAATCTCATCTTGTCGATAGTGTTGCCACCGTAATTCAAAGGCTTAGTGCTGTACACAACGCCGTTTACCTTGTCTTTGTGAGGGGCTGTGAACACTTCTTCTGTTGGAATGTTTGGCACGAAATCATTTCCGTAATTATCTGTGGATTGTGCAGCTATCCACACGTGTCCTTTTGGAAGTTCGATTGTCAAATCAGTTCCCAATGAGTTTGTATAGTGAAGCTTCACGAATTGGTGCTTGTTCATAAACTCTGCGTGTTTGTTCATTGTATCCAAATGTTCATCCCACGCTTTGATAGGATCTTCTGTGTCAGAACGAGTTGCCTTGAAGATTTGATCCCACAATTTTTCCACAGCTTCTTCTTCTGAAAGTTCTGGGAATACTCTCTTCGCCCAGCCAACACTTGGAGCTGCTACAACACACCAGCTGTTGATGTCGTTCATTGTGTATTTTTGAATTGGCTTCATCTTTTCAGCAGAAACCTTGGATCTCATTTGAACTCTGTCAGCATCCACGCCCTTCAAATTTTCAGGATCTTGGCAAGATACAGATATTACCCCTGCCTTTTTTTCAAAATAGTATTTGGATTTTTCAACGATAAAATCTGGAAAGTCCTTCAATGCTTCCTCTGATGCGTTTTCGTAGTACATTCTGTTGATTTCATCGTCATTCCATTCCATGATAACTTCGCTGCAGCCTTTTTCATAAGCGTATTTTACCAAAAGTCTTGCAAAGTCAGCTCTTTCAACTGCACAACGAATTACAAGTGGTCTATCGTTTGCATTGATTCCTTTTTCGATAATTAATCTTGCGTAATTGTTTAGTTTTTTGTCAAAATTTTCCATATTATTCCTCCTCATATCACTAATAATATTATATGGTTTTCCCAATAATTTTTCAATTTTATAAAAATAAAATATTTGTAAAATACGTAAAAACACTGGATTTTGATTGACTTTACATACCCCATATACTAAAATCTAAATATAAATGAAAGGATGAATTTATGATTAAATACGCAATTTTTGATATGGATGGAACTTTGATTAACTCCATGTACAAATGGAACAGAGTTATACTAGATTACATGAAAAATTTGGGAATAACACCAGACGATGATTTTATCAAGAAAATCAAAACCAAAACACTTTTGACATCCATAGATTATATTCACGAAACTTTTGACATCAAAAAAACCACAGACGATGGTTTGAACTTTATATATTACACAATTAGAAACGGATATATGAATGAATTTGATTTGAAACCGGGCGTTTTGGATATGCTCGAAAAACTAAAATCAATGGGAATTAAAATGTGTGTTGCAACAGCCACAGAAGACCACTTGGCAATTCCAGCTCTTGAAAAGCAAGGGATATTGGATTATTTTGAATTCGTGCAAACTTGTAAATCCGTGGGATACCACAAATACGAAAACGAATATTGGAATAGTGCTTTGGAAAAATTGGGCTCTAATGTGGATGACACGATTGTATTTGAAGATGCGTTGTACTGCATCGATACGGTCGACAAAATGGGATTTAAAATCGTGGGAATAACTGACGAATCCACTGTTAATGATTATGATATAATTGATGAAAAAGTGGACCAATACATCGAATCGTACGATGATTTGGACTACGATTTGTTTAAATAGGAGATGGGATGAATAAAATAATTTACATGTTAATATTGTCCATGCTTCCTGTTTTGGAAATCAGAGGGTCGATGATTTACGCACTTGCAAATAACATCAACCCTGCATTGGCGTTCTTCTTGTCTGTGATTGGCAACATATTGCCGATACCATTTTTGATTTTGCTGACACAAAAAGTCCTACAATGGTTGGATACAATCGACACTTTCAAACCGTTTGTGGATTGGATTAACAAAAAAGCACAAGAAAAAAGCAAGACTATCGACAAATACGGAAGACTGGGACTATACATTTTGGTGGCGATTCCACTTCCTGGAACAGGCGCTTGGACTGGCGCATTGGTGGCATCATTCTTGGGATTAACTCCCAAAAAAAGTATGCTTCCCATAATACTTGGAGTCATCACAGCAGGAACTATCGTGATGCTTTCAACAATGGGAGTGTTAAATGTGATTAAATAAGGTGTGAAATTACACACCTTTTTTTGTTTTTTGGGGTATAATAATATTATAGAAGGGAGAATAAAACAATGAAAAAGAAAAAGTTTTCAATAGTCAAAATACTACTAATATGTCTTATAGTTTTTGTAGGTATAAAATGGATTATGGCTGTTCCCGTTCAAAGACATTACGGATACAAAAAGTTGTACAAATACATGGAAGTTCAAGGGATAAAAAAAGATAACATAAAAGAGATAACATCTTTTAAAGACTATCTGGAAGGTTCTTATGATTACAAGGTTAAATTAAAAGATCCTGAAGGATACTCAATTAACTATATTTATACTCATTATAAAGAAATCATGGTGTATTCAATAGAATACAATTTAAATGGCAAATATAAGTCATTAGATGTCAATGAAAGAGAAAAATTCAAATACCCTCCTTTGCCTTTTGATTGGGAAGATAAATTAACAAATAATAAATAAAAATTACCTAGATTTTAGAGTGAACCACCAAAATTTTGTGGTTCACTTTTTTTCTAGGTAATTTTTAATTCGTATCTTTGTGTTTGTTCAAAAATAAATACGCCAACACTATTATTCCCACAGAGAATAAAATCATCATTCTTTCGTCTTTATTTCCCGATTCTGGGAGTTTTTCATCGACGTGTTCTTTCTTTTCTACCACAAGGGATTTCTTAGACAAATCACTTTGTGACAATACTACATCGAACTCACGCACTTGCCCTTCTTTTAAAATAACTCCTCCGACTCCGTTTTCAGTCAATCTATCTTCGTTATTTACAGTAAGAACGTAGTTTCCCGGAAACAAATTGTCGAATACTGCTTTTCCTTCTTTATTTGTGTACTGGAATGCATACATATCTGTTCTTCTATCTTTTAATGAAACCAGAACTTTTTCTTGTGGTTTGTCGGCTTTTTTCACGTTGATTATAAGTGCTGATTCGAACTCTTTTTTGATTTGTGCGTTTATTTGTGAACTATAAATAGATTCTTCTGAATTTGGATTAATCTCAATGTCATTGATTTTGAAATTGTCATGTTTTTCAAAATATTCACTCATTTTATCCACGTACACCTGATATTTTCCAGGATCTTCTACTTCAAAATACGCATAACCAAACATATCGGTTTTTGACAAGTATTCTTTTGTATCCGATTGCAATCTGACATCTATTTCTTTCAGGGCAACAGCGTATTTATCGGTTATTCTATAAGTTATTTTGTATTTCTTGTCCTTGTCCTCTCTTGTCTTGGCAATCAAAGTTTTGGAATTATCGGTGTTGTTTTCAAGTAAAACTTTTTGTTCATCGAAGAAATATCCCGACGGAGCAGACACTACCTTCACGGAATGTTCTGATGGTGCAAGCTTATAAAATTGTGCTTCTCCTTTTTCATCTGTCTGATTTTCTCGAGATTTGCCAGTCTGAAGATCAGTTACTATTATCTCAACTTTCGGTATTGGTTTGCTTTTTTTGTCCAATACGGTAATTTTTAATATAGCATTATCCTCATCCATCGCTTGTTTTACTGCAAATGATAAGTTAGTTTTAAAGTTTTGCATAATTTTCTTGCTGACACTATCATTTTGTCCTCTATTTGGATTGATTATATTGTCTATTTTATCTATTTCTGATGCTGTGGTGATTTGAGGTATCATAATTATCACCACTAAAACAAATAGTAGTTTTTTCAAAATTTTCATAACACTTCTCCTATTTAATAATATATCACAAAAGAAGCGTTTTTTCCCAATTTTAGCCAAAAAAATCGCACGATATTATCGTGCGACTTTTTTACTCTATTTGATCAATTCTTTTACAACTGATTCACTTATTGAGTTTTCTCCACCAAATACATTAACTTTTTCAAATTTTGATTCTTCGAAAGCTTGTTTTGTAGCTTCTGGAATTTCATTTGCTTCTGCTAATAATATTGGGCAATCAATAGAGCCTATTACTAAGCTGTCTGCTGGAACTGTTCCGTTTGCGATGTTAACTTCTTTTCTATCTTTGAAGCCGTATTCGTAAATCTTCTTTGCTGTTTCGTAACGGTTTGCTCCTGCTATTCTTGTAGGGTTTGGAAGTTTGTTTTCTAATTCTTTAGAGATTGTCTTTTCTCCACCTACAATTATTACTTCTTCAATTTGTTTCAATACTTCTTGTGTTGCTTTTGGTATGTTGTTTGGTTGTACAAGTAGTATTGGCATGTTGTTTTTGTTAGCTAGTGGCGCTACTGTTAATGCGTCTGCGAATACTTCTCCACTTGCTATTACAGCTTTTTTAGTTCCTGTTAGCTTGATTACTTCTTGTGCAATCTTAGCGCTTGTTTCGTATCTGTCAGAACCAGCTATTGTTTGTACGTTGTATTTTGCTAGGCTGTTTTTAGCTTTATCTACTGAGTGGTCTCCACCTATTACGATTACATTTTTAGCGCCTAATCTCTTGATTTCTTGTGCTACTACTGAATCTAATTGATCTTTTTGTACTAACAAGATTGGTGCTTTTAATGCTTTTGATAATGCTGATGCTGATAAGCTGTCTGCGAATTTTTCGTAGTTTGCTATGATTACTGTGTCAGCTGAGTTGTAGTATTTCTTGGATACTTCTACTGATGTTTGAATTCTGTCAGCTCCTGCTACTCTTGTTGTAGTTTTTTGTTGTTCAGCTGGTGTGCTTGGAGTTGTTGTTCCAGGGTTACTTGGTGTTGGTGTTACTGTTCCAGGTACGCTTGGAGTTGTTGTTCCAGGGTTACTTGGTGTTGGTGTTACTGTTCCAGGTACGCTTGGAATTGTTGTTCCAGGGTTACTTGGTGTTGGTGTTCCAGGTACACTTGGTGTTGTTGTTCCTGGGTTAGCTGGGTTTTCCTTGCCAGGTTTTGTTGGATCTTCTTTTCCTGGTTTTTCTGGTTTTGCTGGATTTTCCTTGCCAGGTTGTTCTGGTTTTGTTGGGTTTTCCTTGCCAGGTTGTCCTGGTTTTGCTGGGTTTTCCTTGCCTGGTTTACCAGATTCTTGAATCTTTGCTATTTCGTCTTTGATTTCTTTGGCTAATTTGTCAACTTCTTCTTGAGTTGCATCTTCTTTCTTAGTTAAGTCTTCAGCTTTTTTGATCAAATCTTGTAATGCTTTTTGTTGTTCGTCAGTTAATTTAACTTCTTTCTTCTTCAACAATTCTTCTGCATCTTCTTTTTGACCGATAAGTTCTTTCTTATCAACTTTCTTAGCTTCTTTTTCTTTGATATTAGCTAATGCTTCTTTTAATTTGTTGTTAACTTCGTCAACCTTGTCTTGTGGTTGTTGTTCATTAATAACAGTTTTTGCTTCTTCGATTAATTTGTTAAGTTCAGCTATTTGTTCATCAGTTACATCGTATTTTTCTCGAACTGATACAATTGAATGTGCTTTTAGCATATTTTCTGTCAATTCTTTTGTATTAACAGGATCTTTTGCATTAGGATCTTTTCTGTTGATTACAACATCTTGTAATGTTTCGTTTCCAGCATCGTCGGATGCTTTGATTTTGAATGTGTTTTCGCCAACTTCCAATGGAACTTCTATTTCGAATTCTCCGTTAACGCCTTTTTCAAGTTCAAAGTTATCCCAAGTCTTGTCAACTCTTGAAAGCATTGATCCGTCAAGATACATTTCCAAGTAAGTCATGTTTTCATGACCTTTTATTTTGATCTTAGCCATTGGAGCTTTTTCATCTTTATGTTCTACAGTGTATTCAACTGTTGGAGCAACGTAGTCTTTTCTGATTCTTCTGATGATAGTATCTTGGATGCCATCTCCTCTGACATTTTCACCTTCAGCTTTGATTTGTAATTCGTAAACACGTCCATCTTCTAAGTTAGAGATGTCTAATTCGTGATCGAATGAGAAATTGCTGTCTCCTTCTTTTTTAGATTTGATTTCTTGAACTTCTGTTCCTTCAACCTTCTTACCATCTTTTGTGATAGTTAATGTCAAATGATTTAATTGTTTAATCTTAGTTACATTACCTTTTATATGGATCTTCTTGTATGCATCAGGGTTGTCTTTGTCTTCGTGTTTACCAAATGCTGCATAATAATCAGGATTTTCAACCTTGATTACAGGTAAGTTGTAAACTGTAGTGTCTTTTGGTTGTTCTGGTTCTGGTTTTGCTGGTTGTTCTTCTTTCTTTTCTTCAGATTTTACGATGATTGGAATCCAGTAATATGTTTCCATATCGCCAATCTTAACAGATACTTCTATTCCAAATTCACCAGGTTTGTCAGTAGCTTTAATATTATCTTTATTGTCTAATATTTTAACTTCAGCATCTTTTGGTAATCCAACGATGTGCTTTTTGATTTCATCTAATCCTGGAATTGGATCGTTTACTTTCAATTCTATAGGTTTGATTTCGATGTTAGAAGTTATGCCTGTGTCAATCTTATTACCGATAACATTTCTTGCATTATCCCAAGCGTAAATGCTTAGGTTAGACAAGTCAAATCCATCAGCTATTTTGAATGTATAAGAGTAATCTCTTACTATTCCAATATCATCGTATCTATGATCTTCTCGAACTTGTTGTTCATACCATTTACCAGTTGTAGTGTTTTCATATCCTACGCTAAATACACCTGCTAAGTTATCTTTTGCAATTACAGTTATTTCTCTGTTTACTTTGTCGTATTTGTAAGTTAATGTTGGTGCTGTGTTATCTAATACTATGTTGTATTGATATTTTTGTTCCTTAGCATTTTTGTAGTCTACGTGACCTGTGATTTGGTAGATGTATTGTCCTTCATCAACAGATTTTCCACTCCTGTCTTTGAAGTCCCAAGCAGCTCCACCAGGAACGTATTCGAATCTGTGTTGGCTGTCTCCACCTTTGTACAATCCATTTACTTTTAGAAGAATTGGGTCGATGAATAAGTTTCTCAATGTTTTGCCATCTTTGTCCAAGATGTCGTATTTTACATCAAGAGCGTTTCTCATGATTGTGATTACTGGTGCAACTTCATTATTCATTCCTTTATCTTTTCCTAATGAATTAACGAATACAGTTGGTTTACCATCGACATTCCAAGCGTTCCAGTAGTTCCATCCACCTTTTTCTTGTCTTCTCATAAATCCTGTTTTATCTATTCCACCATTAGGATATACTATTGGTTTGTAGTTAACATCGTTGCTGAAATCAGGCATGTTGTCCAAGAATTGTGGCTCTGACCAATCGCCCTTGAATCCAGTATAAGGAACTGAAAGTGTAGGATTAGTGTCTGATTTGAACATTACATATCCTTGTGCGAATTGATTCTTATCAATTCCTTTTGTAGATATTGTTTGAGTGTAAGTTACTTCGCTGTTAGCTTTTACTGTAACTTGTGGCAATGTATTTTCTTCTGCAACTGATGAATGTTCAGTGTATCTACCATCTTTTACTTCATCTTTTAATGAGATGTATTTTGGTGTAAATGTGATATCTTTCTTAGAGTAGTTCTTTAATTTGAATGTAGCGTTGAATTGATCTCCAACTTCTCCTAATTCTAATTTACCGTCTTCCTTTGTATCTTTTCCACCTGTAGCTGTTACAGTTGCATTTGTCTTAACAACATTTTCAAGGTTTACAAGTCCCGCTCCTTGTTGTTTTGGAGTGTACAATGAAGCTTCATCTACTTCTGTGTCTTTTACAGGAGTCGCTGTGTTCATCATTACCAATACTGTCAAGTATTCTTGGATTGGGTCTGGTTTTCCATCAACAGTTCTCTTTAACCAACCATCTTTGTACAATCTTTGCATTACTAATGCACTTGCACCTGCAACTTGTGGAGTTGCCATTGATGTACCACTCATCATAGTGTATTTATCTTCATTTATTGTTGAATAAATGTTACCACCAACACCTGCTATGTCTGGTTTTAATCTCAAATCAGGTGTGATTCCCCAAGATGAGAATTCACTCATTTGTCCACCCTTATCATTCTTAACAGATTTTACTTCTGTAATGTTGATTTTTTGTTCTGGGTTTTCTTTTAATAAGTCGATTAATTTTAATCCGTCTTCGTTGCTAATAAATACAGAAGGGAATTCTTTATTTTCCATTCCAGACATAAATGACAAGTTGTTGCCATCAGGAGTATTGTAAATTACAATACCAGCTGCACCTTTTGATTTTGCTAAGACAGCCTTATCATTAAATGAAGCAACTCCTCTTTGTGCAAGAACTATTTTACCAGTTACATCTTGTCCATTGTAATCTTCTTCAGTATTTCCTAATCCAACGTGAACGTATTCACGGTATCCTGTAGTTGTATCTTCGTCTGCGCCTTCTGCAGTACCTGTTGAAATAGCAATATCTTTTCCTTCAACTAAAACATTTCTTCCTTTAAGGTTTGTGTTTTCCATTGATGCTACTGCATAAGATGGATCTGCAACTGCAGGGTGTCCTGTAGTACCAAAGTCAGGGTTAATAGCTAAGTTTGTCTTGCCTTCGCCACCCCAGTTTGTAACACGGTCATTACCCATGGCAACTGCGCAAACCACTCCGGCAGCTTTAGCTCTATTGAATGCTTCATTTGTTGGAGACACGCCATCTCTACTATAACCTGATCCCATTCCCAAACTCATGTTCAATACGTCTGCACCAAGTTTTACGGAATCGTCAATCGCTTTCAACCATACTTCTTCGTAAACTGTAGATACTAATGCATCGTTGCTGAATACCTTCATCGCTAATAATTGTGCGTTTGGTGCTACTCCCTTTACTCCTTCATTTTCTGCATCACCATTTGCAGCAACTATACCAGCTACGTGCATTCCGTGGAATCCACCGATACCAGAATCTCTGATTTCTTGAGATTCGTCAGCGTAGTTGTATCCATAAGGAACTTTTCTGTTGTACCATTTACCTTTTAATCCGTTTTCTTTAATAACTTTGTTTACTTCGTCTTTGCTCTTATATTTTGATTCAATTTCAGGAGATAATTTCATGTCTTTGTGAGATGGATCGACACCAGTATCTATAATACTAATTAACATTCCTTGTCCTGAGAATTTGTATTGATTCCACAAAGTATCAGCCTTAATCATTTTTGGAGCTGTAGCCAAGCTTGGAGACGCTCCTTTTGGTCTTTCAGCTTTCATTTGAGTTGTAACCTTTTTAACTCCTGATTGTTTTCTCAATTTATCGATGTCTTTTGCTTTAACCTTAGCTGAGAAACCTGTGATAACTGCAGAAAATTCATCTTCTTTGTCAACTTTAACGTTTTCTTTGTTAAGTTTAGTTTTGATGTTTTCTGAAGTTTTCTTAACATCTGCTTCAGATGCCTTCACAGCTTTTGAGAATCTCGCACTCTTTACGTTTGGTTCTCTTTCAATAGCAGCCTTGTCACTTGTTTCTACGATAACTTTGACTTCTTGGTCTGCCTTTACGCCTTGTTCTTGAAGTTTAGCATATGTAGTGCTGTCTGTTTGATTAGTTGCGAATGTCGTTGCACTCGGCAATACCAATGAAAACAATAACACACCAGCTAAAAACTTTTTGGAATATGGTTTCATATTTCCCTCCTACTTTTTTATCCGCAAAAACGGCAAAATATTTGCTTTTTGCTCATAACATAATTTTACTTAACAAAATAGTAAATGTCAAACTAATTTTGAAATTCGTATTTCATAAATATACTTTTATCGTTTTCATCAAAATAAATATAATAATCCACGCATTTTGCAAATTAAGTTGTTTTATTTGGACAAATTACTGATAACATTTATTGTTTATTGTTTTTTTATTATTTTAGTGAATATTAATGTGTAAAACGTGCCCTTTTATTACATTATTTTTCAAAAATATTTTTTCTAACAAATTTTATTATGAAATCTGTTACCATAATTTTTTCAGAATTTGTTACTATTAACCACCACACAAATACTCTATAATATATGAGAGGAGGATTAAATGAATACTAGAAAAATTACAACAACAGCGATTTTCATTGCACTTACAACGTTTTTCACGATGGTAATCAAAATCCCAGTGTCACCTGCGATGGGTTATGTTAATCTTGGAGACTTCATTATATTATTATCCACTGTCGCATTCGGACCAGTTATAGGAATGATTGCCGCAGCATTCGGATCAAGCTTGGCGGATTTATTGCTTGGTTATGCGGCGTTTGCACCGTTTACATTCGTAGTCAAAGGTTTGATGGCACTTGTAATGGGATTGTTCTTGAAGAAAATCAACAATCAAAAAACATCCACAGTTCTAACTGCTGGAATTATTTGCGAATTGGTGATGGTTGTGGGATATTACTTCACATCTGTAATTCTTTACGGAAACAAGACGGCAATCGCTACAATTCTTCCAAACTCAGTCCAAGCTGCTGTGAATTTTGTGATATTCGCACTTATTTGGAAGAGATTTTTGAAAATAACTGAATCTATATTGAGAGACTAGAGAGTATTTTATGAAGAAAATACTAATACCATTTTCTTATTTGGCACAAATTATTGCATTAATCGGACTGATATTTTTTGATGGATTCGGTCAACAAGGTTTTGTTTTGTTGTATTTGATTCCGTTCGCTATTTTGAATTTGGCGCTACGAAATCAAATATCCGACAAAAATCTCAGATTATTGCATGTTATAATCAATGTTATATCAATTTTCGCGTTTGCGATTTTAATGATATTATCATTTGTTTTCCCAGTTTCAAACAAATAAATTATTCTACAAACCAAAAAACACAGCCTGTCACTAATAGTGATAAGCTGTGTTTTGTTTTTTGTTGAATACGAAAAGTATCACATGTGCGAGGACAACTCCGCACATCACATCGATGATGCTGTGTTGTTTGACAAGCATTGTGCTTATGCAAATTCCCACATCCCACAATATGAACAGTAATTTTAGTTTGCTGCTATTTTTCAATATTTTTCGAAACTGGTTATCTATTATCACGGTTGTCGAGACGTGAATGCTTGGACACACGTTATTCGGGGCATCAATCCCCTGAATTTTTCTGATTATCCACGAACAAATATCATTTCCAGTGATATCAGTTACTCTGATGTCAAGTGCTGTCGGATAAATCACATAAATTATCAGTGAGATATACATCGCCAAAAACATCGGAATGATTATGTTGTACATATTATCGTATGATTTTCTCTTTAGTAAATACACAAATGGTATCACTAGCATCAAAAACCACGATGAGTACATAAGTACCGCTGGTTTATAAAAAGGAATGTAGTCGTCTAGTTTCGAATATACTATGTGATAGTTTCTATTGGGTATTTTTTCCATTGCAAAAAACCACACCAAATACACTGCATAGACTTCTAGTATGAATTTGAGTGGGTTTTGATCGTAAATTCGTTTAATGTTTTTCATTTTAATAAAAGTTTCTTCTTTGATATCCTCTTGTAATCGCTATAATTGGCTTGTAGTCAGTGATTTGCGATAGGATTTTGCCTTTCACAATATCAACTATTTCCTTGTCTTCCATTTTTTCATCTATATCTACTCTGATGTCAAAAATCATTTCATCGCCTTCTTTTTTCGGACAAATCCTAAAATCGTTCAATATCCAATCTTCGTTGACATCGGTGATGATTTTTTCGACAATTTCGTGTAAATTTTGAACTTTCGGATTGTTGACTGCCAACGGATCCATGTGAATCGTCGAATACACGCCCTTTTTTTCTATCAAATCTCTCTCGATTTTGTCTACCAATGAGTGAAGTTTGATGAATTCTTCGGAGCTGTTCACTTCGACATCCACAGTTATGAAGATGTGACCTGGACCGTAATCGTGAACTCTCAAATCGTGTGCACCGTAAATTCCATCATAAGATGTGATGAAATCAATGATTTCACGCTCGAATTTTCTGGATGCACCTGTTCCCAAAAGCTTATCCACAGTGTCAGTTATCATTTCAAATCCGTTTTTGATGATGATAACACCACCCAAAAGTCCGATGTATGCGTCGATGTTAAGGTGCGTCAATTTGAACACTACAACAGATATAAGTACGATGGATGTGGATATGCAGTCGCTTTTTGAATCCACAGATGTTGCCATCAACAAATCCGAGTCGATTTTCTTGGAAATTTTGTAGTAAAATTTGCTTAGCCAGAACTTCGCCACAATCGCTACGATTAGAACAATCAACGAATAAATGTTGAATGTGATGATTTCCGGATGAATAATCTTCTTGAATGATGCAACGACCAATTTCACCCCGATGTAAATGACCAAAATCGTAATCAATGACGAGAAGATGTACTCCAATCGTGAATGACCGTACGGATGTTTTTCATCGGCGGGTTTAGTGCTCATACTAAAGCTTAGAACCATCAGAATAATACTGAAACAATCCGATAAATTGTTGATAGCATCAGCCATTATCGCTATGGAATTAGTGAGTAATCCTATTATTAATTTAGTAGAAAACAAAAATAAGTTAATGAACAATCCCACAGCACTGCTCAAATTCCCGTATGATCTACGCGTAGTGAAGCTTTGCGTGTCCTCGTAATTTTTAACAAATTTTTGAATCAAAAAATCTATCATAAAATCCTTCCTTAAAATGTAATTATTTTATTATTATATCAGAGTTTATATCAAATGTTCACAATTAACAAAATATTTACAATCTTACTGTTTCTTTTAGAATTATCAATTTATCCCCAACGTTAAGCGTAACATTGCCCGTAGGAACAATGATTTCGCCGTTCTTTGATTGAATCATAACCACAAGTTCAGAATCAATCATGTCGATATCCTTTAACTTCTTACCATTCCAGTTGTTTTTGTCGCTGATTGTGATTTCAACCAAACCGTAACCTGTCGGATCAAAATAAGATTTGCCGCCAATTATAACAGTGTCATCTGCACAAATCACAGTATCATCACGTGGAACTACAAGTTTGTTATCTCTTATAATTTTTGCAACAATTATATCGAAATGGAGCCCAATCTCGCTAACCTTTTTTCCTACAAGTTCACTGTGCTCATTTATTTTAGTTTCGATAAAACCAACATCGCTTTTAGAACTGTAATAATTGAAAGTTTTAAGGACAGTATCGTCAGGATCAATCATATCGGTTTTCCTACAAATAATCGGAAAAAGGGATCCTTGAATTAAACAAGACAACAGACAAATCACGAAAATTATGTGGAACAAATCCACAGATAACTTTGCGTTACTATTTATAACCATAATCGCAAACGCAATCGCAGCCGCACCTCTGAAACCCGCCGCAGAAATTACAATAAGTTGATTCTTCTTATAGCCAAAAGGTTTCAAAAGCAGTATACTTGCCAATGGTCTTGCAATAATTGTGATAAAAACCATCACCAAGAAAGCCACAGGAACAGCCTTTACGATGCTTTTAGGATCTGCCAAAAGTCCCAGCAAAAAGAACAAACCAATCTGCATTATTCCCGAAAAACCGTCGAAGAAGAACACAACCTCTTTCTTCCTATAATATTCCAAATTCCCAATCATAATTCCCAGTACATACACTGACAAGAACGCATTTCCTCCCAAATTCTTGCTAATCGCAAAAGTTAGAAGTGCGCAGGAAATAATCAGAACAGTGAACAGACCGTCTTGTGAGAAATCTATCTTAAAAATCAATTTTTCGGTTAATTTCGCCATCAAAAAACCAATCAACAGCCCAATTCCAACTTGAAGCAAAATCAGTTTGAACACAGAAGTCTTAGACCCCATCAAAATCGACAAGAAAATCATAGTCATAGTGTAAGCTGTCGGGTCGTTAGAACCACTTTCGATTTCAAGCATTGATGCAGTGGAATATTTAAGATTCAAATTCTTGCTTCGTAAAATCGAACTCACCGAAGCAAAATCCGTGGAACCTACAACAGAACCCAAAAGCATGGATTCCACAAAACTGATTTTAAGTACAAAATAACAGAAAGCTCCCGTAAGAACAGATGTCAACACAACACCTGCACTTGCCATGATAACTCCCTGCGTTGTCACTGGTTTTGCCATTTTCAAATTCGTACCAAAACCACCGTAAAACATAATAATCAAAAGCGCAACGCTTGAAAATTCGTCCACAAACCTGTAATTATTGAAATCTTTCCCGAAAAAATTAAACGATATTCCTAAAATAATAAACAATAGAAACGACGGAATACCATATCTATTTGAAAATTTAATAGCCAAAAGCGCCAACAAAAGCACCACGGCCACGATTAAAATATACATAAATCCTCCTTGGGAAACTGATAGTAAAACGTTAAATTAATTATAGTATATCATAATCGTAAATTGATTATTTGTATAAAAATCTAATAATTATATGTCATTTATAGAAAATGACACAAATTTACCATGAAAACAGCCCATTTATAAATTATTTCAATAAATGAAATACAAATTTTACGATATAATAAGTATATAGAATATTTTAGGAGGGATTACATAATGAAGAAATTCATTAAAGCTTTGACATTGTTTGCCATGATTTTAGTATTGGCAACTGGTTGCCAAAAAGCTGCTCCTGGAGCTGATAACAAAGGTCCTGGAACTGCAAAAGACGGTAACGAACAAAAAATTGAAACTGCAAGTATGAAACTTGTAAAAGCTGTAAACAAGGGTGGATATGAACTTGTATCTACAGAAGATTTGAATTCATGGATTGACCAAAAGAAAGACATGGTTATAGTGGACACTATGCCAGCTAAATCTTTTGACAAAAACAGAATTCCTAGCGCTGTAAATGCAGAATTGCCTATGAAAGCAGACGAATTAAAACCAGAACAAAAAGAAGCTTTCTTGAAAGCTTTGGGCGATGACAAAAACAAAACTGTTGTTGTATACTGTGGTTTTGTTGGTTGTGCTAGAAGTGATGTCGGCGCAACTATCGCAAAAGAAGCTGGATTTACAAATGTATATCGTCACCCAGGCGGAATTGTTGCTTGGATGGATGCAGGATATAAAATCGAAGGTTCTGCAGCAAAATAAGATATTTAATTGGGCAATATTTCATATATTGCCTAATTTTATGTAAAAATATATAAAGGGGGATGTTTTTTGAAAAAAGCATTAAAGATTTTACTTTTATTAGTATTTGTAGTTAGTTTATCAGCATGTGCTAAGAATAACTCACAAGAAACTACTGAAACTAAGAAGGAAGAAACTGCAAAGGAAGACACTAATAAAGTAGAAATCAAAAAAGAAGAAAAGAAGGAAGAAAACTTCGCAGAAAGAAAAGGAACTTTGACAACAAATGTTGATTTGTCAAAATACGATAAAGGCAAATCTGTAAAATTGTGGTTACCAATTCCACAAGATTCAGAATACCAAAAGATTTCTAACGTTAAGGTGGATTTGGATGAAGCTCACGCTAAACAACAACAAACTACTGACAAGTTAGGTAACAAAATGCTTTATGTTGAATGGGACAATGAAGCAACTGACCGTAAGGTTTCACTATCTTTTGATGCTGAACGTAAGGAAATCAAAAGAGGAGAACTTACTGAAAAAGAAGACCAAGCTAAAAAAGACGAACTTAAAGAATTCTTACAACCAAACAGCATGATGCCTGTTGATGGTAAAGTTAAAGAACTTGCTGACAAAATCACTGAAGGCAAGACTACTGATTTGGACAAAGTAAAAGCAATTTACGATTGGACTATCGCTAATATGAACCGTGACGAATCTGTAAAAGGTTGCGGTACTGGTGAAGTTGAAAAATTATTGGATATGCCACAAGGTAAATGTACTGACATTCACTCAGTTTTTGTAGCTTTGTGTAGAGCAGCTGGCGTTCCTGCACGTGAAATCTTCGGTGTAAGAATGAGCAAGAAAGCATCTGACGATGAAACTAAAGGTCAACACTGCTGGTCTGAATTCTACCTTCAAGGTCAAGGTTGGGTTAAAGCAGATCCAGGCGATGTTTTGAAAACTGTTTTGAAACAAAAACTAGACAAATCTGATGAAAAAACAAAAGAACTTGCTGATTATTATTGGGGTGGAATGGATTCACTTCGTGTAGCATTGACTACAGGTCGTGATCTTACTCTTGAACCAAAACAAGACGACAAACCACTTAATAACTTTGGTTATCCATACGCAGAAGTAGAAGGTAAAGCTCTTGATTACTACAATCCAACAGATTTTGAATACAACATCAAATTTGAAGAAGCAAAATAAATTGTAAATTTAAGTAAGAAAATCGGCTCTTAATGAGTCGATTTTTTGTTTGAACGTAAAAAACGATAAATCTCGTGTGAGACTTACCGTTTCGTTAGAAAAATTTTAGGAAATGATATATGAAATTAAGGTTATCTGTTTAAGTTAGTGAGGATGGCGTTCAGCTTTTCAATGGAGATTTTGATATCTTCTAATCTGGATTCAACTCTGATTAGAAGAAATGCTGTCACTGAAATGGGAAAGCCGACGTTACCGACAAAACTTAAGAATTCGTCCATTTGTTATCCTTATTGTATGTTCATTGGTTTTTTATCTACAGTTATTACATCTGCTGAGACTTTTTTGTTGTAGATATCTTTTTTGCCAGTGAATGTTTTTGCTTCTAAGATTTTGTCCATTACTTTACTGATTTCTTGTTCAGTTTTCGCACGGTCATAGTTAGTTAAATTGATGGTCATTGTTTCATTTGAATCATTGCCTATTTTGATTTGTAAATATTCTTGCATTTAAATACCTCCTAAAGTTCTGTTTCTTCTACTACGTACGCATGTTTTTCATCAGAATCTACTAATGAATTGATTGCATACGCTGCACTTTTCAAGTTTTCGTTAGTAACTGTTGATGATAAGTTACTGAAAGTTTTGGAACTTTTCTTTTGTGTTCCGTTTACATCATTTACTGAAGTGATTTTTAATTTTTTCATTTTCACTCCCCCTTTCATTTATACATACATTTGTAGGAGAGTTATTACTATTCTGATTTGAAAAATTTGGGTATAATGTAATTAAGACAAGAAAGGTTTTGAAATTTATGAAAAGGTTATTAAAAATTTTACTTACGATTGTAATCGTCTACTTAATTGTTGGATGGACTGTTAATCATCCAGTTCAATATTTTTGTGGAAAACACAGGCTGTATTCTTTCATGGAACAACAAGGAACTAATAAAGATAATATTTTGAAGATTTCATCAAGCTATAATTATAAAACTGGGGATTATGATTTTGATGTGATTTTTAAGGATGATCCATTGCTTGAATACAATTACAGTTATTATTTAACTAATTTTAGCTTATATAATTTGCCACATTTGTTTGAAGATACCAACAAAATCAGTGTTTCTATTTACGAATACGCTACTGGAAGTCCAATTGGTAACACTTATTTTAAAAAGGCAAAATACATGAAATACACTGATGGATGGTATTAGGAGGTAAATATGAAAAATAAATTATTCAAATTTATCAAAATTGTGATCTGTATTTTCTTGATTTACAATGTTGTGTGGTGGGTTGTTGATCATCCAATTCAAAACCATTTCGCAAACAAAAAACTCGATCAAGTCCTAGCTTTACAAGGAACCGACAGATCAAACATCAAATCAATAGAACAATATAATTATGCAAGTAAGAACACTACATGTTTTACGATATATTTCAAAGATGATCCCAATACACAATATGAGTACCGTTATTTCTTGTACTCCAATGTTTATTTGAATCCTAGAAAAAATAACTACAACAAGATGTTTTGTTTTGCTTATGATAAAAAATTAGAAAAAGAAAAAAATATGATAGACAATCACAACTACCTTGCAAGAAAGCCGTTTGCTGATTATATTAAGTATCAAAAATGTCTAAACACATGGAAATAATTCTCCACAAAACAAAAGCTCATCTAATAAGATGAGCTTGTTGCTTTTATAAATTGTAGTATACAAACCACTGACGATAAGACAATGGCTACGTTGTAATCCAATTCAAATATGTTTTTGGAAAAATTTGCCATTAGTATTGCAAATACGAACAGATTTACGAACAGCACGTATTCTAGCTTGGATGTTTTGTGTTTGATGATTTTGTAAGTTAAATACACAAACATTAAAATCATCACTGCTATAACCACAGGCATTACTACGTTCATGTTTACTTGTTGCTCGAACATCATGTTTTTGTACATTACATGTCGTTGCATTCCCATTTTGTGTTTGGTGAAATAGTGTATGATGAATATCGCAAGTAATGCTATGATTTGAATTATCGATAAAATTTTTCTAAATATTTTCATTTATTTTGTTGCTCTGTCGTTTGGCAACTTATCAACTGTTGTGAATTGAACATCCTTGTCTTTTGGATCTCCAACTTGTACTGGAAGTTCCTTGTGCATTTGCCATTCGTTCCAACCACCGTCAAATATTGTTGGATTTAATCCGTTTTCAAACGCCATAAACCATGGCAATGTTGCTCTCCAACCAGTTCCACAGTAGAATGACATTTCTTTGTCTGTAGAAATTCCTTGTTCTTCCCACATTTTCTTAACTTCGTCGAATGATTTGTAAGTTCCATCTGGGTTTGTGTAGTAAGACATATCTGAATTGTCCTTTCCTGATTTTCCCCACAATGCTCCTTTTGGTTCTCCTGCTTTTGGAATGTAAGAATATCCTGATTCAATTCCCTTCCATTCTTTTTCACTTCTGATAGAAATTAATTGGAAGTTCTTGTCGTTTTCAAGCTTGTCTTTTGCTTGATCCAAAGAAATCAAATATTCTGGATGAGCTGGGATTTTTGTTCCAAAATCAGTTGCTGCGACTGGTTTGTTTTCAGTAGTTTCTGTTTCAAATCCTTTATCTTTCCAAGCTTTAATTCCACCGTTTAAAATCTTAACGTGTTCAACGCCTGCATACATATAAGTGAATGCAACTCTTGTTGCTCCAGTATTTGGTCCGTAAACTATAACTGTCTTGTCTTTTGTAATTCCTTGTGATAACAATGCTTTTTCGATTTCTTCTGGTTTTCTCAAATTCCACACTGGACCAACTTCGACAGAATCTGTGTTAACGTGGATTGCTCCTTTGATGTGACCATTTCCCTTCAAATAATCAGGGCTATCCTTAGCTTCTCCCCAAGTAGCTTCTACCACAACGTAATCTTTTACATCGCTTTTTCCGTCGATTACATCCTTTACATATTGTGGATCAACAAAGATTTCTCTGTCAACTTCTTTATTTGAAGCTTCTTCCTTCTTTTCTTCTTGTTTTTCTTCTGATTTTTGTTCAGTCTTTTGTTCTGTTTTTTCTTCTTGTTTAGTGTTATCTTTGTCGTCGTTTTTAGCACATGAAGTGAAAGCCATGCTCACAACAGCAACTAATAGCAATAATTTGTATAGTTTTTTCATAATTCCTCCTAGAATTAATTTTTTACATATATATTATATCACACCACACTCAAATCATTTATTGATTTTTTCTATAAATTAAAAAATGGTATAATATAATCAAATAAGCAGGTGATTTAATGACACAGAAATCTGAAAGTTTACAAATTATGTTCATACTAACACTAATCGGAGGATTCTTGGATAGTTATAGCTACGTAACCCGTGGTGGAGTTTTCGCATTCGCACAAACAGGAAACCTCGTGTTACTCTCGATTAATATTTGCTACGGGAATTTGGACAAAATAGTGCGCTACGTTATGCCGATTATTGCATTCATTTTGGGGACAACTTTGGTTAGAATATTTGAGAAAAAGCACAAATACATGAAAATAGTACATTGGAGACAAGTTATCATAGTTTTTGAAGGAATAATCCTCGCATTAGTTGGATTTATCCCAGAAAATTTGAACAAATTAGCATGTCTTCTAATATCATTCGTATGCGCAATGCAAATCGAAGCGTTTCGAAGATTCAATGGAGTAGATTTAATGACGACAATGTGCACAGGTAATTTGAAAAAAGCAACCGACAGACTCATCGACTACTTCTACACAAAAGATAACAACCTACTCAAAGCATCATTTACGACATATTCTGCAATCTTGATATTCATACTAGGCTGTATAATCGGAACACTAACATCTTTTGTGTACTCCACAAAATCAATCTTCATACTTCCTGTTGTAATACTAATCGCATTCATAATAATGCACGAAACAGAAAGGAACAAATAATGAAACAAATGAAAAACCCAAAGGAAACAAATGGATACGTAATGCTTTACACAATGCAAGATAAAAGATCACTAGACGTATTAAAAAAAGAAAAAAGATTCATCAACAAATTGGAATACGCAAGCGAACATTTGGGAGACATATATGAGTTTTTCAGAGAAAAATACACATACTTCGTCAAACAAGCAGAACAAATCGTCCCCAAACCAGATGATGTAAAACTGCCAATATGGTGCTCAGTCAGCAACAAAAACTGCATGAAACCAGACGAAAACTCCGTAGCGTATTGCCTCAAAGTACCCGCAGAAAAGATAGTCTATCTAGATGGAGCAAAATGGGACTACGTCCTCAACAACCACTACGTCCCAATAGATGAAGACGATTTGAAACAATACTACAAATATTTAAAAGATAATAAAATGCCCAACCCATTTCTAATAGGATCCGAAGATTACAGATACCTCTATCCCGAAGAATACAACAAAATTTATCAAAGCTACAAAAGAATCTTCGACATCGATAAATGGAACATATTCGCAGTCCAAGGAAACATCTGGGAAATCACAGAAGACATGATCATCAAAGTATACTACCATGACGACCCAATAGATATATCAGAAGAAAATTTAATAGATTATTTGTAAAAATCTTAGACAATTAAATCTAAGATTTTTTTGTTGATAAAATAAAAAAGCAGTTAAGCCTTATTGCTTAGAATATCGTTAGGATACAGATATTCGTGCAATATGCTTAATTTACCTATGTTAGTAATGCCCTTACTTACATGCCTAAGCATCAAAAAAAATCATCCAAAGCTAAGAATATCATACGGAGAAAATAAGTATAAATCCAAGTGAAATAAGCCGTCAAGAAATCGCACTGTTTGAGCGTCAGCAAGTTTGCGATTTTAGGCTTATGAGCTTAGGATTTATTTATTTTTGTAGTCTAGATATTCGTGCTTGATGATTTTTTTATTTAGAACCGAAGCTACATCTGTAGATAAATTCCAAAAAGTAGATTACCAAAATTACATTTAGATTTCCCTTGGAAAAATCCAACAAATTTCGCATAAAAAATTTTCGTAGATTATTACCTGTAATTTTGGTTTTCTACTCATCTTTTTTCTTCCTTATAAAGTATTTTAATAAGCAACTAAAAAAATCATCTAAAGCTAAGAATATCATACGAAGAAAATAATCATAAATCCAAGTGAAATAAGCCGTCAAAAATCGCACTGTTTGAGCGTCAGCGAGTTTGCGATTTTAGGCTTATGAGCTTAGGATTTATTTATTTTCGTAGTCTAGATATTCGTGCAATATGCTTAACTGCGTGAGTTTACCTATCTAAGCAATAAATATTCAAATAACAAACTTCTTCTACACAAAATCCCCCATTTTAAAATCAAGTATGTAGATAAATTCCAAAAAGTAGATTACCAAAATTACATTCAGATTTCCCTTGGAAAAATCCGACAAATTTCGCCGAAAAAAATTCTCGTAGATTATTACCAGTAATTTTGGTTTTCTACACATCTTTATTCTTCTCTATAAAGTATTTTAATAAGCATCAAAAAAAGCAGTTAAGCCTTATTGCTAAGAATATCATACGGAGAAAATAAACATAAATCCAAGTGAAATAAGCCGTCAAAAATCGCACTGTTTGAGCGTCAGCGAGTTTGCGATTTTAGGCTTATGAGCTTAGGATTTATTTATTTTCGTAGTCTAGATATTCGTGCAATATGCTTAATCTGCGTAAAACTTACCTACCTTAGCAAAGCAATTATTCACCTACCTAAGCAACAAAAAACAGCTAAGCATATGTGCAATATGCTTAACTGCGTAAACTTTACCTACGTTAGCAATGAAATTACTAACCCATGTCAGCAATGTAATTTCTTACTTCTTTTCTCTTTTTTTAAAAAACACAAAAAATGCACCAGTAATTATTATTAAACAAGCGATGCTTATTAAAATATGCTCGTTGTCTATGCCTGCTTTTGGCAAAGTTTGTGTACTAGCCAACATTATGTTACTTTCATTTTGACCGTAGCTTATGTCATATCCAATATGCATCAGAAACGTCATCACTGCTACCACATATATCGTTAATTTCTTTTTCATATTCTCCCCCCATTACCCTCATACTTATTATATATTTTATATTATTATTTTTCAATATAAAATATTTTTTTAACTAGCACATTTTTGTAGGGTCGACGTATTCGTCAAATTCTTCTTCTGTTAGAATTTCCAAATCAAGGGAAGCTTGTTTAAGTGTTGTGTTGTTTTTGTGTGCGTATTTTGCGATTGTACTAGCTTTGTCGTAGCCAATTTTGGTATTAAGTGCAGTGACTAGCATCAACGAATTGTTCAAATAATAATCGATGACTTCTCTGTTTGCTTTGAGTCCTCTTAGACAATTATCTGTAAAAGATTTTGTAGCATCTTTGATTAGTCGTACTGATTGCAACGCGTTATATATAATCACAGGCATATATACGTTTAGTTCGTAATTTCCTTGGCTTGCTGCGACTTGAATTGTCGTGTTGTTGCCCATTATTTGCACACAAACCATAGTTAATGCTTCTGCTTGTGTTGGGTTTACTTTGCCTGGCATGATTGATGAGCCCGGTTCATTTGCTGGAATTGATAATTCTCCGATTCCACACCTTGGACCACTCGCCAAAAATCTCACATCATTTGCAATTTTCATCAAATTATTAGCAAGGGCTGTGATTGCTCCATGAGTATAGCTTATTGCATCTTTTGATGTAAGTGCGTGGAATTTGTTTTCTGCAGTGACGAATTCTCCTTTTGTTTGGGCATTTATTTCATCTACTACCATTTGGTCGAATCCTTTAACTGCGTTGAGTCCTGTTCCAACGGCTGTAGCTCCAATTGCAAGTTCGTTTAACGCTTTGCTTGCTTCAATGATGTGTTGTTTGCCTTTTCTAATCATGAAAAGCCATCCCGATATTTCTTGTGACAATCTTAGAGGCACTGCATCTTGCAAATGTGTACGTCCGATTTTGATGATATCTTTATTTTCTTCCATCAATTTTTCCAAGACTTTTTCAGTGTTTTCTAATTCTTCGATTAGTTCTGAATCAATCATATGTTTAAGTGCAATGTGGATTGCAGATGGAAATGTATCGTTGGAGCTTTGGGATTTGTTCACATCATCGTTTGGATGAATGATGTTGTCACCAAACTTTTTGTTTGCGATGTGTGCGATAACTTCGTTCACATTCATGTTGGATTGCGTTCCAGATCCAGTTTGCCACACAGCTAGTGGAAATTCGCTGTCATGTTTGTGATCCAAGATTTCATCACATGCACCCACAATCAAATCCTTCTTTTCGTCTGTAAGTTTTCCCAATTTGTTATTAGAAATCGCACACGCTTTTTTTAATCTTGTGAGCGCTTTGATGACTTCAAGTGGCATTTTTTCTGTTCCAATTTTAAAATTGTTGAAACTTCTTTGAGTTTGTGCTCCCCACAAAACATCGTCACTTACTTCGATTTCACCGATAGAATCCTTTTCAATTCTCATTTTTTTCCTCCAATTATAATTCAAAATTTATTTGCTCTCTATTATTAATCAAACTTTTGTATCCCAAATAAAGCGACAAGAAACTTGCAATGTTAACGCTCGCGCAGATGGCTATCATCACAGATATCTGATAAATTATTGCAGTGTTTGGGCTAACTCCGGATAGGATTTGTCCTGTCATCATTCCAGGAAGACTTATAATTCCCATCGCAATCATGCTGTTCAAATTCGGTAGTATCGCCATTTCTACGGATCGATTGACAATAGGAATGAGTGCTGTGTCTGCACTTACTCCCAAATTAATTAACGTTGTGATTTTATTTTTGTTTAGTTTCAGATTTTCGTTTAAGTAATTTACTCCCAAATTCACAGCCGTCATCGTGTTTCCGAAAAGCATCCCAGAAATTGGAATCGCATATTGCGCATCAAAAATCGGTTTTCTTATTACAAATCCTACGTAGAAACACTCCACAAGCAATCCCGAAAATAATATACTAAGCCCAATTATCACCTTGAATTTGTCAGATAAATGATTTCCTTTGAACACCTTCAAACTACTGAATGCCGCCATTATCAATATGTAAATTATTACAAATAAATTGTTGTTCGAATTTATCACATAAGTTAGAATGAACCCTGCGATTATAAGTTGTACAGTCATACGAACACTTGCTACAACTAGCATTTTTGTTTTGTTGATACGACATTTCTTCATTACGAATAACACAACTAACAAAAGCAAATAAATCAGAACGAACCTAGTCCATGGTATTTTAATTATTCCCATTTTATTCTCCCAAATCGATTATTTTATCTGCAAATTCGTCGACTAATTGTCTAGCGTGACTCACAACTACAAGTGTAATGTCGTTGTGTTTGCAGTAATCCACGATATTTTTCATCATATCAAATGCAGTCTTATTATCCAACGCACTTGTAGGCTCATCCAATAACAAAACCTCAGGATTTAGGCTAAGAGCAATCGCCAAGAACACCCTTTGCTTTTCTCCTCCGGAAAGTTTCTCAACATCTAAGTTCACATCCACATCAAAGTTAGTGATTTTCAAAAACTTCGTGATATCATCGTCAGTTAATTCTTCTAAATCGCGTAGCTTGTAAAACTCATGGAAATTCTCTCTTATAGTCATATCAAACAAGAAATTTTCCTGGGAAGTCATTATGATGTTTCTTCTCAATTCAACTGGTTTGATATTCAAAATATTTTTATCTTTGTAGAAAATTCTGCCCGATTTCAGTTGTAATGTGTTGTTGATAAGTTTGAGAAGAGTGGATTTGCCGCTTCCACTCTTACCCACAACGAAAACTACTTCGTTTTTATCTATAGAAAAATCATCGTACTCTTTGATGAATTTTACATTTTCAAATCTCAAAATTTCCATTTAAAATTCCAGTTGCTCCTTGAGTGACGCCTTGAATTTTTCGAGAATTTTCTTCTCCATTCTGCTGACAGTCATTTGCGAAATATCCAATTCCTCCGCAATCACGATTTGTGTTTTCTTGTCGATATATCTTCCTATAAGAATTTTCTTCTCCATTTCGTTCAAATCTTCCATGCATCTGTTGATTAAATCCCTGTTTTCAAACTGCAACATGTCCTTGTCTTCTTCTCCAATCAAATCGCTAAGATTAGTGTCCCTGTCGTCACTTGATTGATCGATCGATTGATCCAATGATTGTGGAGCATACACCTTCGCCCCTTCCAACACTTCCAAAACTTCTTCGTTGGATATCGACAAGTAATCTGCGATGTCTTCAACTGTTGGAGATTTTTGCATAGTTTGTGCAAGGTGAATCTTGGCGTTGGCAACTTTTTTGTTTAGTTCTTGAATACGGCGTGGAACTCTGATGACCCAGCCTTTGTCTCTGAAATATTTTTTGATTTCTCCGACTATTGTAGGAGTTGCATAGGAGGAGAATTCGTAGCCTTTTGATGGATCGTAACGGTCAATCGCAAGGATTAGTCCAATACATGCAACTTGGTACAAATCATCGTATTCGATTCCCCTTCCTGTGTATTTTTTAGCCAATATTTCAGCGATATACAGGTTTTTTTCAACGAGAGTATCCCTTGTCTTCTTGTCTCGTGTTTCTTGGAATTTCAAGAATAATTCTTTAATATTCTCCTGTTCTTCTTTTTTGATTGATTTATTCGCCATAATATTATTTCCTATTCTTGATTACTTTTATCTCACTTCCATTGATTTCGTATTCATCCATTAAGGATTGGATAATCATTTCCGATATTTTATCCTTTTCGTTGTTTTCACGTGGATTAAATCCATCTAATTTGAAGATTAGTGTTAAAGATTCATCGTCAATAGTCATTGTACAATCGATGATTTTGGATCTGTTTCTTTGCAAATTCAAGCATTCACTCGCGCACAATTTGATATCTTCAATATCGTCCACTGAAAATCCACACTTCATCGCAATGAAAGATGATGAAAGTCTTATAAGAGATACATTTTCTTTTTCATTTTGAAAACTTAATCTGAATTCTTCCATTATATCTCCTTTATTACGAAAATCTTGTCCATTTCAGTTATCGTGAACACTTTATTGACGTGTTTTTTGATATTGTCAATGTAGATTTTGTGGTTATTATCTCTTAGTTCGTTGTACACTTTTATCAAAGCACCAAGTCCTGTTGAATCTATAAATGAAAGATCTGTCGCATCAATTCTGATGTCTTTTGGATTTTTCTTGTATTCTTCCAATAAATCATCTCTGAATTCGTCGCAAGTGTTGATGTCCAAATCACCTTGGATTCTTACAATTATTTCGTCTTTTGTGACTATATCGTAGTTTAATTGCATAATTTTCTCCTTATTCTTCAAAATACTTAGCTACAGCTACTATCGCATCTTCGCCCTTATCTGTATTTTTCAATAATACACCAGATGTTGATCTTGAAAGTGTAGATATTCCTTCCGCTTTAATTCTGATAACCTCAGCTTTTTTGCTAATCAAAAGTATCTCATCTTCGTTTTTCAATGCCTTTGCACACGCTACATCTCCTGTTTTCTTGGCAATTTTGTAAGTTCTGATTCCCTTTCCACCTCTGTTTTGAGTAGTGTAGTTGGATAATTCAGTCTTCTTACCGTAACCATTTTCACTGATAACTGCCAAGAATTCATTGTCTTTTACCAAATCAAATGAAATAACTTCATCGTCTTTGTTAAGCGTTATAGCCTTTACTCCGATAGCATTTCTGGATAAATCTCTCAATTGATCCACATTAAATTGCAAACTCATACCTTTTTTAGTGACGATAATTACATTTTCATTTTTTTCGACAAGTTTAACATCGATAAGTTCGTCACCTTCGTCAAATTTGATAGCTATGATACCAGTTTTTCTAATATTTTCGTACAAATCCAACGAAGTCTTCTTCACTTTACCATTTTTAGTGATGAATATTATAAATTGGTCGTCTTCTTTGTCCTTATCCAACGCCAATACTTGTGTAACACTTTCATCGGCATCGATTTGGATTAGGTTAATGATGTTGGATCCTCTAGCAGTACGACTTGCTTCTGGCACTTCGTAAGCTTTTAGTGAATAAACTTTTCCCTTATTAGTGAAGAACAACAAATCTTGATGAGTTGTAGTTGCGAACATATCTTTGATGAAATCTCCATCTTTCATTCCCATTGCATTAACACCACGTCCACCTCTGTGTTGAACTTTGTATGCATCTGTGGAAATTCGTTTGATGTAGCCTTTGTTAGTGATAGTAATAAACATGTCTTCTTCTTCTAGAAGTTCCATATCTTCAAAATCACCGTCATCTCTTAGAATTTTAGTTCTTCTGTCGTCTGAATATTTTGTTTTGATTTCTGTCAATTCGTCTTTGATTATTTCTAATAACATGTGTCTGTTATTCAAAATTTCTGTCAATTGTTCAATCAATGCGCTCAATTCGTCAAATTCATTTTGTAGTTTTTCTTTTTCCAAACCTTGCAATCTTTTAAGTCTCATATCCAAGATTGCTTGGGCTTGAATTTCTGAAAAGCCAAATCTTTGCATCAATTTTTCAAGCGCATCATCATAACTTGTTCTGATAATGTGAATAATTTCATCGATATTGTCGATTGCTTTCAACAATCCTTCGACTATGTGAATTCTTGCCTTCGCCTTGTTCAAATCAAATTGCGTTCTTCTTCTAACCACGATTTCTTGGTGAACAAGATAGTGGTCTATTAATTGTTTCAAATTCAAAACTTTTGGAACGCCATTTACAAGTGCAAGGTTGATTATCCCGAATGTAGTTTGCATTTGAGTGTATTTGTACAAGTTATTAAGCACGATATTTGGATTGGCATCTCTTTTTGTTTCGATGACAATTCTCATACCTTTTCTGTCCGATTCATCTCTCAAATCGCTAATACCTTCTAATTTCTTTTGTTTTACAAGATCTGCGATTTTTTTGATTAAATTGGATTTGTTAACTTGGTAAGGAATTTCTGTGACGATTATTTTGTATCTTCCCTTTGATTCCTCAATCCTAGCTTCTGCTCTTAGTTTGACTTTTCCACGTCCTGTTGTGTATGCATTTTTGACTTCTTCAAGTCCCATGATGTTTCCACCTGTTGGAAAATCAGGAGCCTTGATGTGTTTCATCAATTCTTCTATTGTAATATTTGGATTGTCGATTGATGCGATTAATGCATCTATAGTTTCACCTAAGTTGTGTGGAGCCATATTTGTCGCCATACCAACGGCGATACCGCTGGATCCGTTTACGATTAAGTTAGGAAATCTAGATGGAAGTACAACTGGTTCTTGTTCTTCACCGTCATAGTTGTCTTGGAAATCAACAGTATCTTTGTTGATGTCACGCAACATTTCAAGTGATAGTTTTGCCATACGTAACTCCGTATAACGAGGTGCGGCGGCTCCGTCACCGTCGATAGAACCGAAGTTACCTTGGCCATCTACAAGCGGATATCTCATATTGAAATCTTGTGCAAGTCTTACAACTGCATCGTAGATTGCTCTGTCACCATGAGGGTGATACTTACCCATTACTTCCCCTACAAGTCTTGCGGACTTGGAGTATTTTCTATCTGGGAACAACCCTTGTTGTTGCATTCCGTAAATTATACGTCTGTGAACAGGTTTCAATCCGTCTCTTACATCTGGAAGTGCACGTGATACAATTACACTCATAGAATAATCCAAATATGCACTTTCCATTTCTTTTTTCAAATCAGCTGGTTTTATATTGAGTTTTCTTTCTGTCATATTATTCTCCTAAGCGTCAATGTTTTGTGCATAAACAGCATTTTGTTCTATAAATTCTCTTCTTGGCTCTACGTTGTCTCCCATCAAAACATCGAATGTGTTGTCGAGTTCATTTTCGTCTTCTCCGTCGATTTCAACTTTGATTAGGATTCTGTGTTCAGGATTCATTGTAGTATCCCACAATTGTTCTGCGTTCATTTCACCAAGACCTTTGTATCTTTGAACTTTGATGTTACTTCTTTCGCCGTATTTTTCCAAGGCTTCTTCTAATTCTTTTTCTGTGTAGCAATATTCCATTACTTTAACACCTTTGATGATTCCGTAAAGTGGTGGTTGTGCGATGTACACGTGACCTTTTTCCACTAATGGCTTCATAAATCTGTACAAGAATGTAAGTAAAAGTGTTCTAATGTGAGCTCCATCGACGTCGGCATCGGTCATTATTACGATTTTACCGTAACGAAGTTTGCTGATGTCAAAGTTTTTTCCTATTCCAGTTCCAAATGCAGTAATCATAGCTTTGATTTCGTTTGAATTTAAAACTCTTTCAAGGTGAGCTTTTTCTACATTCAAGATTTTACCTCTCAATGGCAAAATAGCTTGGAATTTGTTGTCCCTGCCACCTTTTGCAGAACCACCGGCAGAATCCCCTTCGACAAGGAAGATTTCGTTGTGTTCGATGTCTGAGCTTTGGCAGTCAGCAAGTTTTCCTGGAAGTGTAGTATTGTCAAGCACCGATTTCTTACGAACCAAATCCCTTGCACGTCTTGCGGCAAGTCTTGCTTTTTGTGATGCCAATGCTTTTTGTATAATTGTCTTGACGATTTTTGGATTTTCTTCAAAATAAAAACTCAAATGTTCGTACACAACGCTGTCCACAACAGTTCTAGCTTCGGAGTTACCCAATTTTCCTTTTGTTTGTCCTTCAAATTGTGGGTTGTTAAGTTTTACTGAAACAACAGCAGTGATACCTTCTCTGACATCATCACCAGATAAGTTATCGTCTTTTTCTTTTAATATGTTTTTATTTCTTGCATAATCGTTAAGAGCACGAGTAAGTGCAGATTTGAATCCTACAACATGTGTTCCACCGTCAACTGTTTTAATGTTATTAGTAAATGAAACTATAGTTTCGTTATAGCTTTCAGTGTATTGCATAGCTATTTCCACTTTAGTAGTTTCTTTTTCTCCTTCGATATACATAACTTCGTGATCCAAAGGCTTTTTGGATTTGTTGATGTATTCTACAAATGATTTGATACCACCTTCGTAGTGGAACAATTCCTTGTAGCCTTCTCTTTCATCAGCAAATTCTATCTTCACGCCCTTATTCAAAAACGCCATTTCTCTGAATCTTTTTGCAAGAACATTTTTGTCAAAATTCAAAGTTTCAAAAATCGTATTGTCCGGCATAAATTCAATCGTTGTTCCAGTTCCTCTGACATTTTCTTTTATAACAGTAAGTTCTGTAACAGTTTTTCCTTTTTCAAATCTTTGTTCGTACATTTTGCCGTCTCTTTTGACTCTGGCAATAAGATATGTACTTAAAGCATTAACACAACTTACACCAACCCCGTGAAGACCACCTGAGTATTGATAAGCGTCGTTTGAAAATTTACCACCCGCATGAAGCACTGTAAGTACAGTTTCAAGCGTTGATTTGCCTGTTTTTGGGTGTGTTTCAACTGGAATACCAGAACCATCATCTTCTACGATAATGGAATTGTCCTTTTTTATAGTAACCTTAATCAAATCACACACGCCAGCCAACGCCTCATCAATTGAGTTGTCGACTACTTCGTACACCAAATGGTGTAGACCTTTTTCATCAGTAGAACCGATGTACATCCCTGGTCTTACACGAACCGGTTCCAATCCTTCTAATACTGTAATCTGATCTGCAGTATATTCTCTTTTTTTCTTCATTATATTCCTTTCATAAAGTTATTCATCAAATAATTCCCACTGATATTTGACTTGTAAACTCCTCTATTAGTTATGATTATAGACCTTATAGTAATGTCCTCATCTTCATTCACAAATTCTACGTTTTTCGTATAATCCAAATCATTTTTATCAAAATCTTTGAAGAATTTGTCCGAGACATTAACTACTGCTATAATCTCATTTTCATCAATTAATGTGTTGTTGCCAATATCCAAATACATATCATTCACCTATTTTTATCGTGTACAACCCTTCTGGAGCCCTTTCTGAAGTCGTCAGAAAAGCTTGAAAATCCTTGATATATCTGATGATGTAGTTGATTCTGTAATCGTCAAGTTCACTGAAAACATCATCTAACAAAATAATTGGCAATCTATCATTATAAAATCTACTCAAATCCAATTGTGCAAGCTTCATCGATAAAATAGCAGTTCTCACCTGAGCTTGAGATGCAAAAAACTTAGCCGATTTGTCGTTGATTAAAATATCCAAATCATCACGATGGATACCTAAATTAGTTTGCTTATTTTCCAAATCCTTATCCAAAATATCTACCAAACTCTTGTAATAAGTATTCTTTTGATTAGTCATATCCTCTACATATTCTATCGAAAAATTATTTTCCATGTCCAGCTTATCATTCTCATCACTCAAATTTGAGCACACGTTTTTTGCGATAAGATGAAGCCTTTCGACATAGCTTTTTCTCTTGTGCATAATATATGAGCCAGTGTCTGCCAATTGAATATTCAAAGCCTTAAGCTGCTCATTAAAATACGAATTGTACCTGTGGTTTTTGATGAGCTTATTTCTCTCATCCAACACTTGATTGTACTGTTTCAAAACAGTCCTGTAATAGTTATCCACACCACTTATGGACTCATCCAAGAATTTTCTTCTCAAAGATTTCGATTCTTTTACTATTTTCAAATCATCTGGCTTAAAAACAATACACTCAAAATACTCGTTGTATTCTTTAATAGTATTCACAAAAGCTTCATTCACATTGAGTATCTTTTCGTTACTTTTAATAGTAATATCTATCTTATCCTCAAAACCATCATCGTAGACATCCATTACAATACGAGCCTCATCTTCACCGAATTTAATCAAGTGAGAATTGGTGTTGGTTTTGAAACTTTTTCCCTTCAAAGCTACATTAATAGCTTCCAAAATATTAGTCTTACCCGAGGCATTTCTGCCTACAATCAGATTCAGACCATCACAAAAATCCAATTCTATTTCACAGAAATTCCTGTAATTATATAATTTTAATTTTTGAACGATCATTACTCGACTACGTATTTCTCTCCTTCAAATTCCACTACATCTCCTGGATAAAGCTTCTTGCCGCGTCTTGTTTCAACCTCGTCATTTACCTTAACCATGGATTCTTTAATAAGTTCTTTCGCCATGCCACCAGTTTGTGCGATGGATGCGAATTTTAGAAACTGTTCCAATTTTATAAATTCAGACTCAATTTTAACACTAATCATTATTACCTCCTGCAAGTTTTACCGGAAGGACAAGATAAGTGTAATTGGTATCGTTCAATGGCTTAAACACCATCGGTCTTAGACTTCCACTCATATTCAATGTAATATCGTCATCATCAATAACTTTCAAGCCATCTAACAAATACTTAGCATTAAAAGCAATCTTCAAATCTTCTCCACCGATTTCGCACTTCACATACTCATCGACCTTACCAATATCAGTATTAGATGAAATATGCAATTCATTTCCAGAAAAATCTAGCTTAACCAAATTCGCCTTGTCTTCTTTTGCCATCAAAGACGCTCTTTCCAACGCCATTTGCAAAGCTCTCTTTTCTATAGTAACGACAGTCGAAAAATCTTGTTTCATAACTTGATTGTAGTCGATATATTGACCATCGATTAATCTAGAATAAACATCAGTGTTTTCCAATTTGAAAATAATATTTCCAGTAATAATGTTAAGAGTTATTTCCCCTTCTTCCAAAATCTTGTAAACTTCATTCAAAGCTCTCGCTGGAACAATAGCCTTCATTTCAAACTCACTCACATTACTCATACAATCAAGTGAAACTCTGTAACCATCTAAGGCCACAAATTCAATCCTATCGTTCATAATATTGAACAAAACACCTGTCAAATCTGGTCTTGTTTGGTCCATACTTGTAGCAAATGATGTTTTTCTGATGGAATCTCTGAGTTCAGATTGTTCCAAAGTCAATTTAACATCCTTATCTATATAAGGAAGAGATGGAAATTCGTTTGAATCTTGACCTTGAATGTTGAATTCCGTAGACAAACATTTAATATTGATATTATTATCGTCCACTTCAATATAAATATCATCGTCAGGAAGTTTTCTAATGATATTCCCTATCATTGATGAGTTAATTACAATTTGACCTTTTTCGTAGATTTCACAATTTGCTCTAGTATCCACAATAAGTTCCAAATCCGTAGCAACAAGTCTAAGACAATTTTCTTCTGCGATGAACAAAATTCCTTCTAATATCTGAATAGTCGTTCTAGATGACACCGCTTTTTGCGCAATATTGATATGTTTAAGTAATTCTTTTTGCGATATTTTTAATTTCATATTTTACCTTTCGTTTATACAAATAATAATAATAGTTAGTAATAGTAGTAGTAGGGCTGTTTGTATTGTGGATAACTCTAGTTTGTTTGTAATTTGTGGTGTTTTATATATTGATAACGATGTGTATATAATTGGCACAAGCTGTGCGATTATCAACATTATCAACTTTTTACAATTTTAGTTTATCACTTTAAAGTTATCAACAACTTATCCACATAGTTATTAATATTAAATTGTGGATAGAAAACTCTAAAATAAACTTATCCACAATCATAAAGTTTAATAAATTAAGAATTTTGAATGTAGTTGATTAGGTTATCAATTTCTTCATCAAATTCTGAACTTTTTTTGATATCATTCTCAATTTTCTTGATTCCATGCATTACTGTTGAGTGATCTTTGCCAAAACTTGAAGCAATACTAACCAAAGAAATATCCAACAATTTTCTGGACACATACATTGCTATTTGCCTTGGATATGCGATTTGTTTGGATCTCTTTTTTGAAAGCAAATCATCTTGACTTACATTGTACCTATCACACACACTCTCAATGATTAAATCTATAGTTACAGGTCTTAATTGAGTGTCTGCGATAAGTTGTTTTAGAACATTTTTTGCCAAATCTAATGTAATGTTGCCATCTCCTATCAGAGTTTTTTGACCTACGACATTCATTACTGCCCCTTCCAACTCACGTATATTGCTTTTGACATTCATAGCAATATAATCGATTATTTCTGGGGTAAGTGATGTATTATTTCTATCTAAATACTCGTTTATAATAGCCACACGTGTTTCATAATCTGGTGGTTGAATGTCTGCCATTAATCCCCACTCAAAACGTGATACTAACCTCTCTTCCAATGTTTTTATCTCTTTTGGAGGTCTATCACTGGAAAGTATGATTTGCTTGTTGTGGTTATACAATTCGTTGAATGTGTGGAAAAACTCCTCTTGCGTACCTTGTTTTCCTGCTATAAATTGAATATCGTCAATTAATAGTACGTCTATATTTCGGTATTTTTCTCTAAATTGTGAATTTTTTTTCGTAGATTTATCTCCTATTGAAGATATAAGTTCGTTTGTAAATGATTCACTAGTTGTGTAAATAACCCTAGCTTTTGGGTTATTTTTAAGTATTTCATGAGCAATGGCATGCATCAAGTGAGTCTTACCCAATCCTGCTTTTCCATGAATAAACAATGGATTGTATGCTGTGGCTGGGTTTTGTGCTACTGCAAGTGCTGCGGCTAATGCTAGTTCGTTGTTTTTTCCTTTTACAAATGTATCGAATTTGTATTTGCTGATTAAATTCTTGCCGTAAGGGCTCAAATCAGTTTTTTCTTCTGGTTGTTTTGTTTCAGGTTTTTTGTCTTCTACAGTGTATTTTTCATCTTCTTTTACTTCTTCACTTACTAGAATGGATCGTTGACCATCTATGTTTTGGTTTTGAATTATATTTTCTTCTTTGTAATTATCCATTTCATAACGGTCTATGATGACTACTTTTCTCTTGATATTACTGATGAAATCCAAGTATTTTTGGATATCGTCGTAGTATTTGTTATAGATTGTTTTTTTGGTAAATCTATTTGGAGAAAGCAAAATAAATTCAGTATTTGTTAAATAAAGAGGTTTTAATGGAGCAATCCATGTGTTGAAGTTCAAATCAGACATTTCCTGTTTAAATGTGTTAGATATTTTTAACCAGAGTTCATCTTTGTCGGTCATTTTTCACCTCGTTTTTTTACTTATCAACATATTTATCCACAAAATGATGAGTTATCCACATTAAATAAATAGCTATTTCCCAATTTAAACAAAAAAAATATATAATTTATTCACATTCGCACAACTTATCCACATCAATTTATAGAAAAATAATTGTGGATATTAAATTAGAATATACAGCAAATTCGTGAAGTTTTAAAACAAGAATTCACATATTATCCACAACTTATCCACAATTTGTTAATAAATGCGTACTTTTCATACTTTTTGATACTTTAATTATAGCAAATCATATCTTTTATTACAAATTTATTGAAAATTTTGATAAATGGTTTTGTGTTTGCTATAACTTATCTCCAAAAGGAGTTTAATATTTTAAATTTAGAATGAATTGTGGATAAAAGTTATCCACAATTTTTACTGTTTTGTGGAAATTTTATGAAAAAAAACACCAACATTTTTATTTGAAAATGTTGGTGTTCGTTATTTATTTATTTCCTATGAACATAGTTTCTTGGATAAATTCTTTTATTTTCAGTCCATATCCCCATTTTTTGGCATACGGGTCTGTGACTTCCTCACTTTTTGCAAAGAAATTTGTAAATCCTGCTTTTTTAATGATTTCTTTTACATCTTCTTCCAGAAGAGCTCCCCCAACTCACGATCCGTAAATATTATCCAATGATAGTATGTCATCGTTTAATTGTTTTTTGAGTGTGATGTCACTGATTATGAACATTCCATTTGGTTTGAGGATTCGATGGATTTCTTGGTAGACTTTTTGTTTGTTAGGCTCAAGGTTGATTACACAGTTACTGATGATTTTGTCGATGGAGTTATCTTCAAATGGCATGTCGATGAGTTCTCCTTGAACAAATTCAATATTTTTGAATCCTTTTTTATCTCTTACTTTACTAGCTTTTTGTATCATAGACTCTAGCCTATCCATTCCATAAATTGTATTGGAATTAGGATATGTTATTCTTGCCATGAATACATCTAATCCCATTCCACACCCCAAATCTAGTAGTGTGTCGGTGTCTTTTAATACTAGGTTATCAAGTGGATTTCCACAAGATAGTCCTGATGACACTTCTTCAGGGATTTTTTCTAGTAATTTAGGATCGTAACCTAAGGATTTGTATAAGTCTATTGAGTTTACTTCTGTGCTCGTCTTACCTACTGCTATGTTATCGTAGAAATTTGTTACTTGTTGTCTTATTTCTTCGTCTGTGTATTGTTTGTTCATTTATTGTCCTTTCTTTAAAATCTTATATCTTTGTGATTTCTATTAATAGATTTGCTAGATTGTGACATTGTTTTTCTGAAATTTTATAGTATGTCCACTTTCCTTCTTGTCTAGATTCTATTATTTTTGAATTAGTAAGTATCTTCATATGATAAGACAATCCTGATTGTGTTAAGTTTAGTTTTTCTAAAAGTACACATGCGCATTGTTCTCCATTTTGCAACAATTGTAAAATATCTATTCTTTTTTCATCGCTCAATGCTTTAAATGTGTCTGCTATTTGTTTGTTGTTCATTTTATTACCTCACATCAAATATTTTTGATATATTAATTATATCATTTTTTACGCAATACATCAAATATTTTTGATATGTAATAATTAAATTATTTTTGGCGATTAATTGGTATTTGTCAACAAAAAAGCTTGACAATTGTTATTGTCATAAGTATAATTGGAGTAGTGTTTTTATAGGCAAAAGTCCTTATATTTTATACTAGGAGGTGCGATTGATGAAAAGAACTTATCAACCAAATAACAGAAAAAGAAAAAAAGACCACGGATTTAGAAATAGAATGGCTACTAGAGGTGGAAGAGCTGTTTTAAAGGCTAGAAGAAGAAAAGGTAGAAAAGTATTATCAGCTTAGGTCACATTCATTGTGGCCTTTAATTTATTATGGATAAAAGTGTAAGGTTAAGAGATAACAGGGAATACAATGTTGTCTACAAGAGGGGAAAGACTTATTATAATAGAAACTTCTCTTTGGTAGTGTACAATTCAAAAAAAGGAACTCGAATCGGATTCTCTGTTACTAAAAAGTACGGCAATGCCGTTGAAAGAAATAGAATCAAGAGGAAACTGAGAGAGATTGTAAGGCTTAATTTCTCTGAGTTTGACAAGGGCTTGGATATGGTTATTATCCCGAAGAAAAACACTGAAGACTTAACTTACAAACAGCTAGAATCTGCATTATTGCACGTTTGTAGAAAGGCATCGAATAAAAAATGTCGAAAGTGATGATATTTTTAATCAAATTTTACCAAAAAGCAATATCGCCGTATTTGGGACATGGGAAGTGCAAATACTATCCAACTTGTTCACAATATGCGTTGGAGGCTTTCAGAAAAAAGCCGTTTTTTAAGGCGTTAGGGCTTACTATTTGGCGAATTTTAAGATGTAATCCATTTTCAAAAGGCGGATATGACCCACTAAAATAAAAAGGAGTTGTAGAATTGCAAATAATTGCAAATGTATTTGGAACTATTCTTAGGTTCATATATGAAAACATCTCACATGTGATGGCTGAACCTAAAAGTATATCGTATTTTGCGATATCAATTCTTTTATTAACACTTATTTATAAGCTTATAACTCTTCCGGTAACTATTCATACGCAAAAAACTCAAGAACAAAATGCTTTGATGCAACCGGAAATGAAGGAAATTCAAAGAAAATACAAGAACGACCCACAAACTCAACAATTAAAGATGCAAGAATTATACAAGAAGTATAATTTCAATCCTTTAAGTGGTTGTTTACCAATTATCTTACAAATGGTTTTGGTTTTGGCATTATTTAGAGTAATGAGAGAACCAGGAAAGTACATGTTTGATAATGTGTCTAAGATTAATGAGATCGCTCGTAATTTCTTCTGGATACCTGATTTGACTAAACCAGATCCAGTATTGTTTGGATTGCCTTTAATAAATGCTTTCACTCAATTTTTAGTAGCAAAGATCAGTATGCCTACTAATAACAAGGATAAGAAATCAAATGAACCTGATCAAATGGAAATGATGAACAAATCAATGATTTATTTCATGCCTATATTTATGTTCTTCATTTCAAGCAAATACGCTTCAGGTTTGATTCTTTATTGGGGATTTTCTAACGTTTTAGAAGTTATAATAAGGTTAATAATTAAGAATAAAGACAAAAAAGATGTTGCGGAGGAAGTTAGATGAGAAGCACAGTAATTAGTGCGAAGACTGTTGAAGAATGTGTCAATAAAGCTTTGGATAAGCTTCAAGCTAATCGAAACGAAGTTAACATCGAAGTTATAAATGAAGCTAAACAAGGTTTTTTGGGCTTGTTTGGAGCAAAAGACGCTGTTGTTAGGGTGTCTTTGAAAGACGATGTTAAAGAAAAGGGTACAGATGATTTCGTGAAGAATATCCTAAACTCTGACTCTAACTCAGTTGAAACAGAACAAAAAGAAGATACTAAAGTTATAAAAGACAAGAAAATTGTAGAAGAAGTTGAAGAAACTAAATCTACAGAAGATGATAAGGAAGAAATCGTAGAAAAATCAGTAAAACCAGAAAAACCAGTAGAAGCTGAAGAAGTTAAAGAAACTGAAGAAGCTGTAAAATCTGAAGAAACTGAAGAAGAACAAGAAGCTGAATCTGATGTTACTATTGATAGAAACGACGAACTTTTCATCACAAGCAAGAATTTCTTGAAACAAATGATAGAAGATATGGGAATTGATTGCGATATCGAATCTAGAACTGAAGGAAATATGATTAAGTTCAATATTATGTGTTCAGAAGAATCTGATATCGGAATTATCATAGGAAAAAGGGGAGAAACATTAGATTCTCTTCAATATATCGTAAACTTGGTTACTAACAGAAATGCAGACACTTATATAAGAGTTATTTTGGATTGCAACCAATACAGATCAAAAAGAGAAAGATCTCTTCAAAAATTAGCTAGAAGATTAGCTGACAAGGCTATTCAAACAGGAAGAGATATCAAGCTTGAACCTATGAATCCATACGAAAGAAGAATCATTCACACTTATCTTCAAAACGATGAAAAAGTGAATACATTCTCTCAAGGCAATGAGCCTAATAGAAGAGTTATTATTAAAAGAAAATAAATTACGAGACTACATATCTTAGGTATGTGGTCTTTTTTTGTGGAATGACAAGAAATAAAGTTGACAACAAATTTTTTATGATTTATCCTAAGAAAAGGAAAGTGGTGATTATCATGACAATTTATAAATAGATTTTAGAGAAAAAAATAATCTCTGAAATCGTTAACGAAAATTATTTGAAGAAAATAGGCTAAATATAATCAAATATTATTAGTCAAGTACAAGTTTTAAGAATGTTATATAAATTTCAGAGGGTAATATGATAAAAAACAATGTTAAGAAGAAAAATCTTATTTTATATTTTGTTGCGATAGTTCTCACATGGATAGAGGCTTTGGTGAATCCTGTAATAGTATCATTGATTATAAAATCATTTGAGAATAAAGACACAGTATTTTTGATGAAAGCACTTGTGTTTGGGATTTTGTGTGGAATTATAATGCTTATAGGTGATAGTGGAAAGAGACTTTACTATTCGTATGTAATAGCTGATTTTAGAGAATCTTTTAAGTTAAAAGTGTTCAATCATTTTTTAAAAAGTGAAAATCATATCGATAATGATATTGTCAGTAGTATAGAAAAGGATTCAAGTCAAATTGAAAACAACTACATTGAACCAACGGTAATTATTATATCGTCGATTGGTTTTACAAGTGTTTCCATCATTTATGCACTAACAAGAAATTTCCTTTTGGGAATGCTTTTTATAGTATTCTACAGCATTCCAGCGCTTATGAGTAATTATGGAAGTAATAGATTAGATAATAAATCTGAAGAATTATCAAAAGCTGATGATGCTTTTATGAATAAATTACAAGACATCAAAAATGGAAGAAGTATCATCAAAATTTACAATGTATCCGACTTTTTCATTAATTTGTATCACAAATATTTAAAGCAGGATGTGGATACTTATAAGGGATATGAAATTATACGAACAAAAAACAACATTGTGATTAATTTGGTTGATATAGTATGTTCTATGATTCCTCTTATTCTTGGAGGATATTTGAGTTTTAATGGTAAAATATCGTCAAGCGTATTCATCAGTGTTTACTTAGTTAGTTATAATATAGGATATCAGTTCCAAGAACTTGCATATTTTAATAATACACGTTCATCATCAAAGTATCTCTTAAAAAAGTACGACTACATTTATCAAGATATTGATAATGTAAAAATAAATCTTAATGATGAAGTTTTTCCAATTACTTTTGATAATTTGAGTTTTTCGTATGATGATAAAGATATTATTAAAGATTTTAATTTTAAGATAGAAAAGGGTGACAAGGTCGCAATTATAGGAGAAAGTGGTTGTGGTAAAAGTACGTTATTGAATTTAATATTTAATAATTTAACAGCATCTAAAGGAAGGATTATGTTTAATAAAAAGGAATTATCAACCGCTGAGATCAGGAGTTTTACCAGCTTTATATCACAAGAAAGTTATGTTTTTAATCTTAATTTAGAAGATAACATTACTTTAGGAGATAATGATAGAAATTTAGAAAAATTAAATGGAATAATTGATAAGTTACAGATAAATCATCTTAAATCCAAAGTTTTGTCCAATGATAGTTTGTCCGGAGGAGAAAGACAAAGAGTAGAAATTGCAAGAGCAATGTACCACGACAGAAAATTAATTTTAGCAGATGAAATAAAGTCTAATTTGGATAAGAAAAATAGAGAAATAATAGATGATATTATATTCTCTTCAAAAAATACAGTAATAGAAGTAATTCATCAATACGGTGACGAAACTTTAAAAAAATACGATAAAGTTATAGATATGAGGTAAATAACGGGCTTATGACTTCAATATAGTGAAGTTGTAAGCTCTTATTTATTTGTAATCTTTTTGTATGATATAATATAATATTGCTATAAAGAATGAAAGGATAGACTAAATATGGACGATTGTATTGCAGCTATTAGCTCTGCTACTGGTGAAGCGGGAATCGGCATTGTTCGAATGACTGGAGAGGGTTGTGTGGATGTGCTTGATTCTGTGTTCAAGAGGGCTAATGATAATGCTGATTTTATAAATAGAAAAATGACTTATGGCCACATTGTTGACGATAATGAGATCGTCGATGAGGTCTTGGTTTGTTATATGAGGGCTCCTCACACATACACGCGTGAGGATGTCGTGGAGATTTACACTCACGGTGGGGTTGTCGCTGTGAGAAAGGTGTTGGAAGTTCTGTTAAACAACGGTGCAAGGCTTGCTGAGGCAGGCGAGTTCACTAAGAGGGCTTTCTTGAATGGTAGGATTGATTTGTCTCAAGCTGAGGCTATTATCGATATGATTAAGGCAAAGACTGACAAGGCGTACTCTGTGAGTATGAAACAGTTGGAGGGTAGTGTTAACAGAAATATCAAACAGTTGAGAGACCAATTGTTGGATATGCTATCTCATGTGGAGTATTCTATTAATTTTACTGAAGATATGCAGGACGAATTGGATAACACTCCTGTTTTGAATGAGGGTAAGGAAGTTTTGGATAAACTTAAAAAGCTTTCTGAGAGTGCAAACAGAGGTAGAATTATCAGAGATGGTATCAATACTACGATAATTGGTAAGCCAAATGTAGGCAAATCTTCTTTGTTGAATGCTTTGTTGAAGGAAAACAGGGCTATTGTTACGGATATTCCAGGAACTACTCGTGATGTAATCGAAGAATACATCGATTTGGACGGGATAAGTCTGAAGATTAACGATACTGCTGGTATTAGAGATACTGAGGATATCGTGGAGAAAATCGGTGTTGAAAAATCTGTGTCTTTTATTTCTGATTCGGATTTGATTATTGCGATTTTTGATTCTTCGAGAGAGTTTGACGATGAAGACAGGAAGATTTTGGATCTTATTAGAGATAAAAAGTCGATTGTTTTGTTGAACAAGATTGATTTGGATGGGGGATTCGATTTCGATGAAAACTTGGAAGGAATCGAGGTTATTCACACTTCAATCAAAAATAACGAGGGTATCGAGGATTTAGAAAACAAGATTATAGAGATGTTTAATGATGGATATATTGAAGCTAATAACGACAATATTATTACTAACATTAGACATAGAGATATTATTAACAAAGCTATTAAATCTTTGGAGAGCTCTCTACACGATATGGAAGCTGGCGTTCCTATCGATTGTTTCGAGGTTGATTTGAGAAATGCTTGGGAAATTCTAGGCGAAATCACTGGAGAAACTGTGGATGACGATGTATTGAATAAGATTTTTAGCGATTTTTGTATAGGAAAATAAAATGGATAGATTATATTATGAAAATCCCTACGATGTCGTGGTTATAGGCGCAGGTCACGCTGGTTGCGAGGCTGCCCTTGCCACAGCTAGGTTGGGATTAAAGACTGCGATTATGAGTATTAGTTTGGATTCGGTGGCTGATTTGCCTTGTAACCCAAACATCGGTGGCACTGGTAAGGGTCACTTGGTGAAGGAAGTTGACGCATTGGGAGGGGAAATGGGTCTTGTTATCGACAAGACTTACATTCAATCTCGAATGTTGAACACTTCCAAGGGCCCTGCAGTTCACTCATTGAGGGTTCAAGCAGACAAGAGAAAATATCACGATGAGATGAAAAGCGTGTTGGAAAACACAGAAAACTTGGATTTGATTGAGGCTGAAGTCGTGGATATTGGTGTTGAAGACAACAAAATAAAATCCGTAACTACTGCACAGGGAGCGATTTTCCCAACAAGAGCTGTGATTCTTGCGACTGGAACATACCTCAAAGGACTTGTGATGATGGGCGAGTACACTTATGAATCTGGCCCTCACGGTATGAAATCATCTAAGAAATTATCAGATTCTTTGAAAAATTTGGGGATTGAGCTTAGAAGGTTTAAGACTGGTACTCCTGCGAGAGTTCACAAGGACAGTTTGAACTACGAAGTGATGACTGTGCAACCTGGTGATGACGATGTTATTCCTTTTTCATTTTTGAATGATGGTAAGGATATTTCAAAGAAGCAAGAAAACTGCTATTTGACCTACACTACACTTAAAACAAAACAAATTATTGAGGATAATTTGGAGAGATCTCCGATGTATGCAGGTATTGTGAAGGGTGTGGGGCCACGTTATTGTCCTTCGATTGAAGACAAAATCGTGAGATTTCCCGACCGTGATGAGCATCAAGTATTTGTGGAACCTGAAGGTTTGAGTACGAAGGAAATGTACATTCAAGGTGTGTCATCGACTCTTCCAGAAGAGGTGCAAAAAGAAATGTACAAGACAATCATTGGTTTCGAAAACGTGAGATTTATGAGAAGTGCGTACGGAATTGAATATGATTGCATCGATCCTACTATATTAAAGAGAACTTTGGAACATTTGGAAATCAATAATTTGTTCTTTGCAGGACAAATCAACGGATCCAGTGGATATGAGGAAGCTGCCGGTCAAGGAATTATCGCTGGAATCAATGCTGCTATGAATTTGCTTGGCAAAGAGCCATTTGTATTGGACAGATCTGATGCTTACATTGGCGTATTGATAGATGATTTGGTAACCAAAGGAACTAACGAGCCATACCGAATGATGACAAGCAGATGCGAGTATCGTTTGACTTTGAGACAAGACAACGCCGATTTAAGACTTACTGAAAGAGCACACGAGATAGGTCTTGCGACAGATGAAAGATACGAGAAAATGCTTCACAAGAAGAAGACGATTGACGAGGAAATAGAGAGGTTGAAGTCAATAATGGTGACTCCAACAGAAGAAACCAACGAAAAACTTAGAAAACTTGGGTCATCAGAACTTAAAACAGGCATAACTTTGTTGGATTTAATCAAAAGACCAGAATTAACATACGATAAAACAGAAGAATTTGACGTTGATAGACCAGAACTGCCTAGATATTTGAGACTACAAGTGGAAACTCACATCAAATACGAAGGCTACATTGCAAAACAAATGAGTCAAATCAAGCAATTTAAAAAGCTTGAAAACAGAAAACTAGATATGATTGAAGATTACAAGGAAGTTATGGGCCTTTCCAATGAAGCTGTACAAAAACTTAATGACATCAAACCAGAATCGTTGGGTCAAGCTAGTAGAATTAGCGGTGTAAGTCCTTCTGACATCAACGTTTTACTGATTTATATGGAAACGAGGAAGAAATAATGTCACTAAAAGAAACATTGAACGATTACGAAATACAATTGGATGATAATCAAATAGAGTTGCTGTTAAAATACATGGATTTGGTGTTGGAAAAGAACAAGGTAATGAATTTGACTGCTATCACTGAAGAAGAAATGTTTCACGTGAAACATTTTGTGGATTCCTTGTATGTGTTGAATTTGTTCGACTTTGAGGAAAACAAAACTATAATTGACGTGGGAACTGGGGCAGGATTTCCAGCTATTCCAATAAAAATAGCGCGAAATGATTTGAAGTTCACATTGCTCGACAGTTTAAGAAAAAGAGTTGACTTCTTAAAGGATGTTATAGATAAACTACAACTTACAGACATCAAAGCAGTCCACGAAAGAGCAGAAGAATGCACGAGAACTGCGGAATACAGAGAACGATACGATTATTGTATATCACGTGCAGTGTCAAAGCTTGATACGTTGGCGGAGTTCTGTCTACCATTTGTGAAAGTCGGAGGATACATGATAGCCATGAAAGGAAAATCCGACGAAACAGACGTAGGAGAGAACGCAATCAAAATCCTCGGCGGGAAAATAGAACAAACTATTGATTACAAAATAGATGACGAAGACAGAAGCTTGGTTGTAATCAAGAAAATTAAAGAAACTCCGAAGAAATACCCACGAGGCGGCGGCAAACCAAAGAAAAACCCACTATAACAAAGAAAATTTAAGTTAAAAATACTTCAAATGATAAGCAGAAAACCGAATTGACTATTAACAGGGACAATATTATATCAAATGCTAAAAGTAGAAGAACATTTTTGCACGAATATCTAGACTACGAAAATAAATAAATCCAAAGCTCATAAGCCTAAAATCGCAAACTCGCTATCGCTCAAACAGTGCGATTTTTGACGGCTTATTTCACTTGGATTTATGCTTATTTTCTTCGTATGATATTCTTAGCAAAAATGTAGTCTACTTTTTTGTTTCGTTAGATGATATTTTCCGTCAATCGCGGTAATCTGCTTTTTTGTTTGCGTGGATTTTGTTTGAAAAGGTAAGAAATAGAATTGTTCGTGGGATTTTGAATGCTACAAGAGAGAGAGGAAAATACTTCACAATAATAAGCAGAAAATCGAATTGACTCAAATATCTAGCTTACGAAATCAAACAAATTCTAAGCTTGTGAATCTGAAATTGCAAACTCGCTAACGCTCGGACAGTGCGATTTTTGACGACTTATTTCACTTGGATTTATGCTTATTTTCTTCGTATGATATTCTTAGCGAAAGTGTATTCTACTTTTTTGTTTCGCTAGATTTATAAAGAAAAAGGAAAAAGTAGTCGTATTTATGGAAATTTGATTGCTACTAGAGAGGAAAGAATATTTCACAATAATAAGCAGAAAACCGGATTGGCTCAAATATCTAGCTTACGAAAACAAACAAATTCTAAGCTTGTGAATCTAAAATTGCAAACTCGCTAACGCTCGGACAGTGCGATTTTTGACGATTCACTTCGCTTGAATTTGAGGTTGTTTTCTCCAGATGATATTTTCCGTCAATCGCGGTAATCTGCTTTTTGTTTGCGGGGATTTATGAGGAAAAGAAAAAAATATTTCTCGTGGGATTTTGATTGCTACTAGAGAGAAAAGAATACTTCACAATAATAAGCAGAAAACCGGATTGGCTCAAATATCTAGTTTACGAAAACAAGTAAATTCTAAGCTTGTGAATCTAAAATTGCAAACTCGCTAACGCTCAGACAGTGCAATTTATTAACGATTCACTTCGCTTGAATTTGAGGTTGTTTTCTCCAGATGATATTTTCCGTCAATCGCGGTAATCTGCTTTTTTGTTTGCCAAGATTTATGAGGAAAAGAAAAAAATATTTCTCGTGGGATTCGGATTGCTACGGGAGAGGCAAGAATGAATTCTACTTTTTTGTTTCGATAGATTTAAGAGGAAAAGAGAAAAGATATTTCTCGTAAGATTTTCAATGCTATGAATGAGGGAAGAATGTTTTTCTATTTTTGATCCACAAATGTTTCACGTGAAACATTACAAACAAAATTTTATTAGTGATATAATTTATTTGTAAGAGAGAAAAAAACGACGCTCTGAGAGGCGTTTTATGGCAGGTAAAACAAAATATAGGTAATAAACTATGGAGGAGATATGAAAGTTCAAATGATAGCCGTAGGAACGGAATTATTGCTTGGTGACACTTTGGACACGAATTCTAACTATCTTTCTATTAAAATGAGGGAGTTGGGGTTTGATGTGTACAAGAGGGTTGTGGTTGGAGATAATTACCACAGGCTTTACAAGGAAATTGAAGATGGTTTACAACAAAATGATTTAATTGTAACGACAGGTGGTTTGGGGCCGACGGAAGATGATATCACGAAAAAATGTTGCTGCGATTGTCTTGGTAAGAAAATGGTTCTTAACGAAAAAAGTTATGCGAAATTGAGGAAGTATTTTAACGAAGACGAGAAGGCGATCCAAGGCAATATCAAACAATGTATGTTCCCAGAAGATGCGATTGTTTTTGAAAATTTTAATGGGACTGCTGATTGTGCAATGATTGAGAATAACGGCAAGAGAATTCTTTTCTTACCGGGACCACCAGCTGAGATGAAGCCTATTTACGAAAATCAAGTGCAACAAGTATTGGAACAATTTGCGACGGACTGTATAATTTCTGAAACGTTGAACATCTCTATTCTTGGAGAATGGGACATGAATGAAAGGGTCAAGGATATCATTGAATCGTCAAATAATCCTACGGTTGCGCCTTATTTTAAGAAGGACAAGAGAATACTTCGAATAACTGCAAAAGCATCTGACAGACAAACAGCTCTTTCTATGATTGCTGAAAAGAAAAAAGAACTTCGAGATAGACTTGGCATGTATGTTTTTGGAGAAAATGACGAAACAATTGAAGAATCAGTCTACAAGGTGTTGAAAGAACATGATTTGTCGATTATGACATCAGAATCCATTACAGGTGGTATGATTGCATCCAAACTTGTGAATGTGTCTGGAGTTAGCGATTATTTAAAAAGGTCATTGGTGGTGTATTCTAATGAAGCGAAGATTGATTTGCTTGGAGTTAATCCTGAAACTATTGACACATACGATGTTGTTAGTGAGAATGTTGCGTTTGAGATGGTTGAGAGGATGTTTGAAAAATTTAATGTTGACTGTGCAATATCTACGACAGGTTTCGCGTCAGGAGAAAATGCTGGGCTTGTTTACGTTGGATTGGGCTACAAAAATACGATAAAAACGCTAAAATTACAGCTTCATGGAGAACGCAATAAAATCAGAAATAGAGTTTCAAACCGCGCACTAGCAGAGTTGAGGTTAATGATTTTAGAAAATGTTTCACGTGAAACATTTTAAAACAAAATACAACTTTATTTGTGCTATAATAAATATGAAAGGAGCTGTAAATTTGAAAACAATATGTGTATTTAATCAAAAAGGTGGAGTGGGCAAAACTACTACCGTCGTTAATTTGTCAGCAGCTCTTGGTTTGAAAGGGAAAAAAGTGCTTGTAGTGGATTTGGATCCGCAAGGTAACACTACTTCAGGTTTTGGAATCAACAAATTTGAGCTTCAAAAAAGCGTATACGATTTGATGGTTCACGAAGATTTTGATGAGGATTTTATCATCAAAACTGAAGAAAAAAACGTGGATATAATCCCAGCAACGTCTGATTTGTCAGGGGTTGAGGTGGAGCTTATAAACACTGATGACAAGGAAAAAGTGTTATCTAAGATACTTTCTAATGTGAGTGGATATGATTTTTGCTTTATAGATTGCCCTCCATCGTTGGGGACGTTGTCTATAAATGCGTTGGTGGCGGCAAATTCCGTCCTCATACCTATTCAATGTGAGTTTTACGCGCTTGAAGGTGTGAGCCAGTTGATGAATACTATTAATTTGGTGAGAAGTTCACTTAACGAAAACTTAGAAATAGAAGGTATCGTTATGAGTATGTTTGATGGTAGAAATAATCTCAGTTTGGAAGTGGTGGAAGAGGTCAAGAAATACTTCAAAGACAAGGTGTTTACGACCATGATACCGCGTAATATAAGGTTAGCAGAAGCTCCAAGCTATGGAATGAGTGCGTTATCTTACGACAAAAATTCCAAAGGATCTATTGCTTATACGAGACTAGCGGAGGAATTTTTATAATGGTTAGGAAAAAGGGATTAGGAAGAGGCTTAGACGCTTTAATACCACAAAATATTATAGAAACGACAAGTTCTGACTCGATTGTTAATATCGAATTATCAAAAATAATTAGAAGAGAAGATCAACCAAGAACACATTTTGAAAAAGATAAAATACGTGAGTTAGCAAATTCTATCAAAGAGTATGGAGTAATATCTCCGATTATCGTTCGAAAAAAGGACGAAAAATACGAGATTATCGCCGGAGAAAGAAGGTTTTTGGCAAGCTTAGAGGCTGGTTTATCTGAGATTCCTGCAATTGTTAAGGAAATGGAAGATAGTGAAGTGGCAGAGGTGTCGCTTATCGAAAACATTCAACGTGAGGATTTGAATGCAGTTGAAGAGGCCGTAGCTTACAAAAACTTGATGGAAAACTACAACTTAACCCAAAAAGAATTGGCAGACAAATTGTCCAAATCAAGATCTTATATTGCAAATACATTGAGACTTCTTAACTTAGATGAGTTGTCACTGGAACATTTGAAAAAAGGCGACATCACATCATCACAAGCTAGAAGTTTACTTGCAATTGACGATATGAAAAAGAGAAAAGCGTTGTTGGATAAGCTATTATCCAAGAAGACAAATGTCAGAGAAATTGAAAAAGTGTCCAAGGAAACAGACCCGTATTTGTTGGATTTGCAAAACAGGCTTTTGGAGAAATTCTCTACAAAGGTTAGAATTAAGCCAAGAAGAAAAGGCGGAAGTATAGAGATAGAATATCTATCTAATGAAGATTTAGAAAGGATTATGGAGATATTAGAGCTATGATGTTTATGGATCAAACTTTAGAAGAATTTATTAAAAATGTAAACTCAAAGGAACTTCCAGGTGGGGGTTCTATAAGTGCGTTGACTGCACTTTTGGGAGTAGGCATTGGAAACATGAGTTTCTATCTAACCGAAGACAAGAAATCTTTCAAAGCATTAGACGATGAAACTCAACAAGAAATTAGAAGTCATGTTGACAGACTTACTGAAATTATCGAAGAATTAAAAGAAAAAATGGTTGAAGATACTAAAAGCTTTGACTCTGTTCTTCAAGCATACAAATTACCTAAGGAAACTGACGAAGAAAAAGCTTACAGAAAGAAAATGATAGCCGATGGATACATCATCGCTACAGAATCTCCAATGTCTTCTGCTAGAATTATGATGGAAGCAATGGAACTTGTAAAACAAATTGCAAAATATATCGATAAATATGCAGTAACAGACCTTCTTGCAAGTGCATATTTATTACATTCTAGCATGAAATCAGTAATGTTGAACGCTAAAATCAACATGAAACAACTTGGAGATAGCAAGAAAGTAGCTGATGAAATCACAGCATTAGAAGACAAATCAGAAGTTTTATTGAGAGAAATTGAAGAAGTTTCATACAAAAAAATAGGTGAGGTATAATGACTTATTTCGATAATGCTGCGACGAGTTTTCCTAAACCTGAGATAGTTTACGAAAAACTAGACGAAGCAATGAGAGAATTTGCCGCAAATCCGGGAAGAAGTGGACATAAATTGTCACTTAAAATGGATAGGGCGATTTTTAATTCTAGAATGAACATCCAGGAATTTGTTGGCGGAACGAATCCTCTTAATTTGATTTTCACATTGAACTGTACAGATAGCTTGAACATGGCAATCAAAGGCCTTGTGAAAAAAGGCGACCACGTTATCACGACATCTTTGGAACACAATTCAGTTCTTAGACCGCTTCACAAAATGCAAGAAGACGGATTTATCGATTTGACTGTTGTGTATGCAGATGAACGTGGGATTTTGGATGTCAAAAAGATTGAAGAAGCAATCACTGACAAGACCAGAGTTTGCGTGACAACTGCTATGAGTAACTTGACAGGAACTATCGTTGATTTCTGCAAGATCGGCGAAATCATGCACGCTCACGACATTTTGTACATTGTGGATGCTGCACAAGCTATGGGATATTTGGATTTTGATATGAAAAATATGCCTATAGATGTGTTGTGTTTCCCTGGACACAAATCATTGTTTGGGCCAATGGGAACGGGAGCTATGTATATAAAAGAAGGAATTGATGTCAAAAGCTTGAAACAAGGCGGAACCGGCTCTCATTCACAAGATTTAGAGCAACCTGACGAATATCCCGATAGATTAGAAGCTGGAACTATCAACGGACCTGCGATTTATGCACTTTCTGCAGGAGTTGATTTCATCAAACAAGAAGGTTTGAAAAACATTAGAGATCATGAAAATAGTCTTAAAGACAGATTTATAAATGGTTTGAAAGACGAAAATGGTATCACATTATACGGAAGTTTGGATGAATACCAAGGACCAGTAGTACCTGTGAATGTTGAAGGAATAGGCTCTAGCCAATTGGCTTACATCCTAGATGACAAATACGATATCGCAACAAGAGCTGGAATTCACTGTGCGCCACTTGCACACAAGACGATACACACCCAAGACATTGGTGCGGTAAGATTTTCATTTGGACATTTCAACACAGAAGAAGAAGTTGACAAAGCTATCGAAGCTTTGAAGGAAATCAACAGAGGAGACAAAGATGGGGCAATCTAATGCGTTGAACACAATATTGATAGTTCTTGTGGTGTTTGTGGCATTAGTTTCCTTAATCAATTTCCGTAAAATCAACATCGTCAACAAAAAAGTAAACCGTGTCAAAAGAAGATACGATGCGCTTTTCAGAGCACAAGATGGTGACATTGAAGATATTTTGAATCAAAATTCTACAGATATCGTGGCAAATCAAAAAAGAATCGAAGAATTGTCCAAAACATTGGAATCTGTGGAAACTTTACAAGCAATATCACTTCAAAAAATTGGTCTTGTAAACTACGATGCATTTGAGTATTTGACTAACAAACTCTCATATTCACTATGTTTGTTGGATGCCAATGACAACGGGCTTATAATCACATCGATTTTCGGAAGAGAACAATCTACAAGCTACATCAAAATCATAACAAACGCTAAATGTAGCGAAAAACTAAGCGAAGAAGAAAATGAAGCTTTGAAGAAAGCTTTAAAATAGAACATTGTAATAAAGGAGAAGAAGATGGATATATTTGAATCATTAAAATCAAAAATCTCAGGCAAAAACTTAAAGATAGTATTTCCTGAAGGAGAAGAATTAAGAATTTTAAAAGCAGTAGCGAGATTGAACGAAGAAAAAATCATTACTCCTGTAATTTTAGGTGATGAAGAAAAAATCAAAGAATTAGCAAACCAAGAAAACTTGAACATTGAAGGGGTTAAAATCATCAATCCACTAAATGCTTCTGATTTCGATGAAAAAGTAGACAAATTTGTTGAAAGACGTAAAGGCAAAAACACTGAAGAACAAGCAAGAACTATGCTTAAAGATGTAAACTACTACGGAACAATGATGCTTTATTGTGACGAAGTAGACGGACTTGTATCAGGCGCAGTTCACTCAACTGGAGACACTGTAAAACCAGCACTTCAAATCATCAAAACAAAACCAGGTACAAAACTTGTATCAGGAGCAATGGTTATGATTGGACCAAACGGCGAAAGATACGTATTCTCAGACATCGCCATCAACATCGAATTGTCCGAAGAACAATTAGCAGAAGTTGGGGTTGTAAGTGCTGAAACTGCAAAACTATACGATATCGATCCAAAAGTTGCATTCCTTTCATTCTCTACAAAAGGTTCTGCAAAACACCCATTTGCAGAAAAAGTTGCCAACGCTACTAAACTTGCCCAAGAAATGGCACCAGAACTTCCAATCGATGGAGAATTACAATTTGACGCTAGTATCGTTGAATCTGTAGGAAAACAAAAAGCTCCAGGTTCAAACGTAGCAGGTAATGCAAATGTGTTCGTATTCCCAGATTTACAAGCAGGTAACATCGGATACAAAATTGCTCAAAGATTAGGAAAATTTGAAGCAATAGGACCAATCTTGCAAGGAATGGCAAAACCAGTTAACGATTTGTCTCGTGGTTGCAACGAAGAAGACGTGTACAAGCTAGCTATAATAACAGCTGCCCAAGCATTATAAAGTGAAAAATAATAGACTGTTCACGCTAATAACATATGTCATATTCTTGTTGTTCTCTGGATTTTTAGTAGAAATCGCAGTATCAGGTAAGAATTTCACAAGAATTATGCTAGTAGTTTTCGTAGCATCGTTATTAGTCGTGACTAAAATGATTTACGACAGAAGAGATGAGGACATATCATCTTTGAAGGAATTGAGATTGTATTTGGTTGCAAGTGCAGTGGTTTCCATAATGGCAATAGTCAAATATTTGAAAGAATTTTCGTTTAGTAGAATATATATGCCATTTGCGTTTGCAATAATCATACATCTAGTTTATACAATAATATACAAAAATAAATCAAAAACACAAAGATAGGTGAAAGCCTATCTTTGTCTATAAGGAGATAAAATGGAGTTAATTAATTTCATATATATGTTCTTCTTTTATGCAGTAATCGGATATATTTGGGAAGTAATCTGGGTAAGCGCTGGACAAAAGAAACTCACAAACAGGGGGTTCTTGTACGGACCATTACTTCCAATATATGGGTTTGGAGCAGTGTTCATCACGCTTTTTGTGGATCACGCAATAGAGAGATTCAACGATTCTTACATCGTGATATTTTTCTCGGGACTTATAATTGCAACGGCATTGGAGTTTATAACAGGATATTTAATTGAAAAAATATTCAAAGTAAGATATTGGGATTACACAAAAAGATTTATGAACATAAAAGGGCTGATATGCCTCAGATCATCACTGTTTTTCGGAGTTATGTCCATATTCATGATGAATTATTCCAACAAATATATACTTGAACTCACTGAAAAAATCAAAAACTCAAACTACAACTTCGTGATCTACATTCTAATGGCGATATTCGCTGTAGATGTTGTGATTTCAGTAAAACAAGCTTATGGATTTAGATATATAATTGAATATCAAGAAAAAATGGAAGCATATTTGAACGAAATCAGAAAAGATGTCAAGCTCAAAGCGTTGGAAGGATCGCAAACACTTGAAGCTGATTTGTCGGGACTTAAAAGTGCACTTCGTGACAGAATAGAACAAGTGGAAATCAAGAAATCCTTCATAGAAAACAGCGCCAAAATATTAGAAGACAGAATTGAAAGAGAAACCAACCTCAAAGAAAAGCTCAAAACTTTGTTGGATGAAAGAGTTGAAAGCGCTGAAAAAGTCGGACTAATCCACGATAGAATCGACAAAGTCTATGATAAAAGGCTTAAAAGATTACAAACTCACCAAAAAAGCATACAAAGAGTTGCAAAGAGAAACGATATAACTTACAAAAAATAAAAATAAGCAGATGTCTTATACGGCATCTGCTTTTGCTGTATTCAAAACACATATTTATACAGAATTATTTTGCATAAAATTTCATTATTTCTTCGGCACACTTTTCGCTATTTTCATTATTTATTTCCAGTTCAAAATCTTTTGCTTTGACTGCGTAATTGATGTCGTAGTATTTCGTAATCAAACTTTCTATCACATAATCGTAGTCTTCGTCCTCTAGTTTATCAATCAAAATGGAGGAGTTATTCTTGCCAATGTATTTGGACAAATGATTTATCCCTTTTTTAATATCCTCCAAAGCATCGGAATTTTTCAAATAATCTGTTTTTATTCTATCTATTCTATCTTGAAGGCTTGAATTTATCATAACTTGATGATGTGAACCGTTGTATTTTTGTCTCAAAGATTTGGGAACATTAATTCTTCCTATTTTGCTACTTTCACATTCCACAAAAACAGGAGAATTATCGAAACTTTTGAGCTTATCAAACAACAAACTTTCGAACATTTTTTGCGATGGTTGATTTTTCAATCCGGCATTTCCAAGGATGGAGCCTCTGTGGTTTGCAAGTTGTTCCAAGTTGAGGACGTTTTTGCGAGAATTTTGCAAAATATTCAGAATTTCTGTCTTTCCAACACCAGTGTAGCCTTTGATATTTACGTATTCGTGTGAATTAATAAGCTTATCTAAGTTTTCAATAATATGTTTACGGTAAGCTTTGTATCCTCCTTTTAGCCTGTAAATGTCAAGCCCCATGGATTTCATTATATTAAAAAGCACCGTACTTCTCATTGATCCTCTGTAACAAAACAAGCAGACGTTGCGATTTTCACTCAAACCCAATAACTTCATGTAAATGTCTTCTAGTTTTACAGATGCATATCTTATCGCCAATTTCTTTGCACATTCGTGATCTCCTGCATCATAAATCGTTGAGATTTCCACTCTTTCGTCGTTATTTAGTATCGGAATATTGATAGATCCTGGTATGGTTTCTTTCTGAAACTCGTATTCGCTTCTAACATCGACAAATATTATATTTTCCATATTTATAAGTTCTTCATAAGTATTTGCTACGAACATTTTGGCCTCCAAAATACTAATTATACACCTTTTATTGCGTTTGTAAAAGAGATTTGCAATAAAAAAAGAACTTGCTAATCACAAGTTCCCAATTAAAAATTAAAATACATTCTAACAAGTCCAAGTATCAATATATGAACTGGATAGAATAGATAGTTTACCAATTTGTTTTGTTTTCCACGTTCTCCGTTGTATGTCACAGTAAAGGCGAATCCCAAGAAGGAATACACTTCTTTGATAATCGACAAATATCCAAGACCCGCGGAAATCACTGGCTTGTCGTAGAAAATGTAGAACAAGTAAGCTAGAATTATCGCATGATAATCGTAGTCCAAGCTTAAATACATCGCCAAGAATCCGAAAACAGCGACGATTGCAACAGATGCGATATACCAAAGTACCCTGTTCTTAAACTTATCTTTAATATAATCAATTATCCACACAGTTACAAGACACAAAGCCAACGTGAACATCATATTGTTCCAATACGGATCGAATAATACCTTCGATGTGAAAATATCGAACGGAACTTCTGAAATCACCGCAAAAACCAACAAGTTTCGAAGATATTTCGCCCTGTCGTGTGTCTTGAAAAATCCTTCAACAATGAAAAATATAAAAATAGGAAATGCAATTCTTCCTAATATCGATAGAAAGTTCGATATATACAACAATGCTCCTTTTCCATTTAAAAAATGTGTTACAATTGAGTTGTTAACATGATCTATCAGCATCGATGTAAACGCAATGTATTTTAGCTGAGCTGCGTTAAATATCTGAAATTTTTTTAATTTATCGTGTTCAAATCTTTTATTTATATCCATTTGTCCTCCTTAAATTTTGAGTATACTGTATGATACAATAATTTGAACAAATTTGCAATATTTTCATTTACAGAAATTAAGAGAATAACTAAAGCGATAAATTATACATACACAACAAAGAGCATATAACCTTTAAAATAGTATATAATAAAATAAAAATGGGGTGAAAATTCATGGAATATATACGCGTAACAAAAGACAATATAGAAACTGAACATATATGTTGTGCATTATCAAACAACAATGATATCCAAGTTTGTTCGAAAAAAGAATGGATGAAAAGCTGCTTTGACGATGGTCTTGTATTCATCAAATCGGAAAAAAGGGGTAAATGTTTCATTGAATACATACCAGCTGAAGATGCGTGGATTCCAATTGAAGCCGATGAGTATATGTATATTGATTGTTTTTGGGTTTCAGGAGCATTAAAAGGCCACGGATATTCAAATGATTTGCTCAATCAATGTATCCAAGATGCAAAATCACAAGGTAAAATTGGTCTGTGTATACTTTCTTCTAAAAAGAAAAAGCCATTCCTATCTGATCCAAAATATTTGTCAAAAAAAGGATTTCGTGTAGCCGATGAGTCTGATTGTGGAATAAATCTAATGTATTTGCCATTTGATGAAAATAATTCGATCCCGAAATTCAAAACACAAGCCAAAAATCCACACATAGAAGAAAAAGGATTTGTCTTGTATTATACCAATCAATGCCCATTCAATGCAAAATACGTTCCTATTCTAGAAAAAATCGCACAAGAAAACAACATTTCCTTCAAAACAGTTCACATTCATACCAAACAACAAGCACAACAAGCTCCCACTCCATGCACTACTTATGCGTTGTTTTATGATGGAAAATGGATTACCAATGATCAACAGAATGAAAAGAAATTTTTGAAATTAATTGAAGAAGTTCGCTGAAGACAAGGCGATTTACATAGAAGGAATGGAAATTCGCATAATAGACAGCGATTATTTACGTAAAATAATTGACTAGCTTTACCGACCGAAATCAACCAATACAAAAAATGTTTATTTTAGCTAAAAATATAATATAATATTGTTATGGAGGAAAATATGGAAACCATAATAGTTTTGATGTTGATGGCTAAATGTTTGATGGATTTATATTTGAAGAGATTGTCCATCAAAAACGTTGGAGTGTTTGCGTTGATTTCGGTGTTTTTGTATGCGATATTCCGAATTACGAGTACTACATCAATCCACGACTTTGCTTTATTACTTGGCTGTAGCGACATGATGGTTGATGATTTCAAAACTAATGAGGTGTACTGGATTAATGTTTTGTTTTTCATCATTTGTAGCATTATTGTTTCTGTGTTTTCGAGTTTTTTCCTGACGAGTTTTCTGCTATTATTGGTTATTTTGATGCTTAATTTTTTCACCAAGGAAAAGTTTATGGGTAATGTGGATTGTTTGATTATTCTAGGACTTGGCATGAGCAAAAGCCTCACAGATTTAGTGAGTTTTGTGTTTTATCTTGGGATTATTAGTGGAATCAGGGCTTTGATTTATATTCTAAGAAAAGAAGATAATGAGGAGATTGCATTCATTCCTGTGATTTGGTCTTCTTTTTTATTGTATGTGGTGATGGGAAATGTTTTCTAAATTAAAAATGAAAGCTAAGGCATTCAGTTTAATAGAGGTGATGGTGAGTCTATTCATTATTTCTGTTGTGATTATGATTTGCGTTTTTAAATACGACTTCAAAACTGATGTTGCAAGTAGAAAAGAGATTAATACGCTTGTTAGCGATTTGAAAAGTGCCAGAAGTGTAGCAATGAATGCAGGACGAAGTATTCAATTTCGATTCGACACAAATTCCTATTATTTTTACGATTCTAATAAAATGAAGAATCTTTTTGAAAGAGATTTGAAAAATGGAACACTTCGATTAAATAAAGGTGGAGAAAATACTATAGACTTTGGAAATATTGGCGCAAATATATCCAAATCTTCTGCAGCAACACATTTTCCGACTATTTATTACGAAACGAAAAACAAAACATACAGGATAAATTGTTACATAGCGACAGGGAGAGTGGATGTGGATGAGACGAAAAAATAAGGGATTTACACTGCTTGAGGTTTTGTTTGCATTGTTTTTGGTGAGTCTTTGTGTCGTAGTGTACTATCCACAGCTTAAAAATGTGATTACGATGCAGGATAAATCCTACACTGAAAATGTTGTGCTACGTGATTTGGACAATTCTGTGGAATATTTGAAAGCTCACGGTGATGTGGATGATTCAATTGTTGATGAGAATTCAAAAGTCGTGGTAAAGAAGGATGATGTGGGAGATTTGGTTAAGGTAAATGTCAGTGTAACTAATGGAGATATCACGAAAGATGTGTCATTTTACAAAGAAAAGTAGGGGATTTACGTTGCTTGAAGTTATGGTGAGTTTGTTTATATTCTCCGTAGTTTTGGGTGTGATTTTCCTATCGTTTAAGACTAATTTTAAAATTATGCAGTCGAGTTTTACTCTGAAAAACAACGTAGACGATGTCGACCACTGCGCATATTACATAAAAAACGAAATCGAAAGGTCAAGGTCTGTAATTACAGAAAAGCCAAATTGGACTCATTTCGATCAATCAATGGGATTTGTACTTGTAAAATACATTGATGATAAGCAAAATTATGTGTATTTTACAAAAGAAAATGGCAAAATCATACGATACGCTTTTACAGATCCCAGTAGTTTTGATGATTTAAAAGAACACGGGCCCAACGGTAGGATAACTAAGAACAAACTCAAGGACAACGCCGATGATTTCACATTTAGTCATGACGACAACTACATTTATTTAAAAGAAAATGGAAAGAAACTGGTAGTCTACATTGGAGATAAGGTAAAATGAAACGAAAATCCAAAGCCTACATTAGCATTTACGCGCTATACATGATATTCGTGTTGATGATTGTAATTGTGTTTTTGATAGTTCAAGTGAAAAATATCAGAACTGTCAACGCCTACAAATACGACTACATTCAAGCCAAAGCGATTGCTTATTCCAAAGTCAAAATAATTAATAAGAGAAAGCTTTTTGATAAAAAATTGAGTGAAAATTCTGATAATGGAACATTTGATATTCAGACTACAGACATGCCCGAATTCAGGGCTCCAACAAAGGTCAACTTTTTTACAGAAAAAAAAGGAGATACTAAAGTTTTTTCGTTTACAAGTGAGTATCCAAGAGATAGATTTGCAGAAAACACCAGTGATTATCCAGACAATAATGGATCCAGAGTAACGACTAGAATGGTGTATAATAGGAAAAATCCTTTTGAAAAAAGAATTATATCAGAAGAAAAGATCGATGAACTGTTGCCGGAAATCATTGAAGGAAAGAAAAGCATCGGAATAAAAGATTGTTTAATATTTTCATTGAATGATGAAACGTATTTTGTGGACAAAAAGGTCGCTGATGAAAAATACAATGAATTCGTAGCCGAAAAAACAAATCAAAACAACGAAGAAGTTTCGGAAGATGAAAAGGGAAATGGCTATGAAGAAAATGACGGAGATAAAAAAATAGAAATAGATGATGAATTTCTGACTAAATTAGTACAATTTTCCACAAAAGAGAAAAACATTGTAATTGATTCAGATGATATCACGATACTTAACGATGTTACAATAGATGGAGTGTTCATCGATAAGGCTAACGTGTATTATGTAGAAAATGAAAAAATCCAAAAAACTCCTGAAATTACGGTTAATGGGATATTGATACTCAAAAATTTCAACGCAGATAGTTATAAAGTAAATGGAGAATATTTATCAACGAAAGAGGTCGACATAAAATTTACAGAAGATAAAACAAAATACACGAGTAAAAAATACGAGTTTGCGGGTAGTTATTACAAATAATCGATGGAATGATTGAAACTCTACTTTGAAATGATGTATAATATATATATGATAAGCGAAAAGGGGAGGGTTTGCTTATGAAAAAATTTAAAAAAATAGGTGAAATGAATAGCAAACAATCTGAGCTTTACGATAATGTATACGGGATTTTCGAGTTTATGGGAGAAACACTGGAACTTCCGAAAAATCGATTCAAAAATAAAAAAAACGGCTTGTTTAAAATGGGATTATTAGCTTTTATCATCACAGCTATTTTGGAATATTATTCAAGCTTTGACACAATTGCATTTATCAGGAGAAACTTTCTCGTAGGATACATTTATTTTGCGATAAGATGCGTGTTCATATTTGCGTTTGCTATTCTTAAATTCAAAATAATTTACAGAGTAGCTAACAAGTTTTTCGTAAAAGATGATTGGCGAGAAGACGAAAACTACAGCATATTGCTATTAGTTATGTTTCAAGCAGCAATGTCAATGGCACTTTATCCACTGGGAGTTTACATTGTTATTGCAGAAGCTTTCGTTATATTGTTGTTTTTCTTGGGACTTAACATCAAAAACTTCAAATTTGAGAAAATACCTTACGTCATCATCACATTCATGTCTTTGTACATTGGCTTGAGATTTGTTAGACTTTTCATTTACAACATAGTGATAAATTGGATAGAAACTACAAACATTGTTTTCTTATAACACAAGCGCTCACAACTGTGGGCGTTTTTTGAATGCAAATACATACAAAAATTAAAAAGGTAAGCTAATAAAAGCCTACCTTTTTAAATAGAGAATTTTAAATGAAATGGTTAGTTAGCTAATTTATAAGTGATAACAACAGGTGTTTTATCAGCTGGAACTGAATCAGCCAAAGTATATTTAACTCCGTCTTTTTCGTCAGCGCCAATTAATTGATTTGCGTTTGAAGTTATTCCCAAAGGACAACTTTGCAAACATGTCATACAACCTGTGTTCATATCTTTTGCTGGTTTTTGGTTACCACCAAATCTAATGTCTATTTCTTTTCCTGAAGAATCTTTTATAACATCATTAATTCCTTGTTCATTATCTGATCCTTGGAACTTGAATGTAAGATCAATCTTATCACCTTTAACGGCTTCTTTTCCCATGTTGTCCATTGTAACATTGTTACCTGGTTTTGCACCGATTTTTTCTAATGCATCGTACAAATCATTTTGGTTAGCATAAGAAACAAACATTGATTGTTCGTTATTTTTACCAGATTTTGCTACGATAGCGTGCATTGTGCTTTCTTTTTTGAATTTATCATTAACTTCAGCGTAGACTTTGATTTGTTTGTTAGCTTCGTCAACAATCATAGGATTATCAGCTGTTGGTTCTTGAGCTTCTTCCTTCTTTTCTTCAGTTTTTTCTTCTGTTTTTTCTTCTTTCTTTTCTTCAGTCTTTTGTTCAGTTTTTTGTTCTGTAGAAGTTGTTTCCTTTTTATCTTCCTTAGAACATCCTGCGAACATTAAACTTGCCATTAATAATAATGCCAAAATCTTAAATTTTTTCATAAAATCATCCCTTCTTTAAATAGTTTAATTATTTTCGTTTCATTCATTAATACTATAGCTATATTTTATCACAGTTTTATATGGTCATTTATTGTAAAATCAAATAAATAACACACTACTTATAAGCTGAGTAAATAAATGAAATCTAAGGTATAATAATAAAAGAGGTGATTAGTGTGAAAAAATACGGAGAAGACGTGGCAATTGTAGAAGAAAATCCTAAACCTAAGAAAATTTACGATAATAATATGCGTCAAGGTGAAGAAATCATAATAAAAAAGGGAACACCTACGATTAAAAAATTGTACTACGAAGATATCAACGGACAACCGACAATTAAAAAGGAAGAAATAATCGAAGAAGGCTCTCCAACGGTTATAAAAGTTGGAACAAAGGGGATTATTAACGATTTGAACTTGAACAAATCTGACATGTAATGTGATAAAATTTTACGTTTGTGGTATAGTATTAATAGAAATGAATTGTTAAATTCATTCAAATTTACAAGGGGGAAAATTTATGGCAAGCTTAAAAGGTACCAAAACAGCTACTAATTTGATGGCTGCATTTGCAGGGGAAAGTCAAGCAAATATGCGTTATACATACTTTGCTAACGCAGCAAAAAAAGAAGGATACGTTCAAATTTCTATGATTTTTGAAGAAACAGCAAGAAACGAAATGGCTCACGCAAAAAGATTCATGAAGTTTTTGAGTGAAGATTTACAAGATGCTGAAATAGAAATCGAAGCAGGATTCCCAGTTCACTTAGGAGACACTAAGAGTAACCTTAAATCAGCAGCAGAAGGAGAACACTTCGAAAATTCTGAAATGTATCCAGAATTCTCCAAAATCGCTGAAGAAGAAGGCTTCAAGGAAATCGCACACGTATTCACTGAAATCGGAGAAGTTGAAGAAGCTCACGAAAAAAGATACAGAAAATTATTAGAAAACATCGAAAAAGAAAAAGTATTCGAAAGAGAAGAAGTATACTTATGGAAATGCAACAACTGTGGCTACATTCACGAAGGTAAAACAGCACCAAAGAAATGCCCAGCATGTGATCATCCACAAGGATTCTTCGAAATCTTCAAAGAAACTTATTAAAAACAAGAATTCAAACCTCAAAAGTTTTGCGACTTTTGGGGTTTTTTATGTGCGCTCGGCATGAGTATATTCTAACAGGTGTAAGTCCTAAGTGTGCCCAGTAGTGGGAAACAGATATCCGAAGGCAAGCGTGTCCATCGTGAGGTGGAATCTGAAGGAAGCCCTAGGCAAACTCTTGGTCTGACGAATAGAAATCACATAAGGCAGTTACGTAGAATAAACTTGCACAACAAAGCAAAGTCCAATAACTACACGGAATACGTAAATGTAAATGTGGCAGATATATGAGAGGAAAGAATATGCCCTTACTCGAGGAGGGCTCACTAGCGCAAAAGTAATAATAACGAATAGTGAGAAGTCAGCAGAAGTCATAGTACTAGGTAGACTTAGGAAAACTGAACTACAGGAGGTATAAATTTATGAAAGAAACTAATCATGACAAAGAAGGTAGAAAATTAACCAGACTAATCAAAGATAACTCGGAAAGTGAAAATAAATTAGCTGGACACAGTCATGAAAAGATTAACTCAAAAGAAAATACAAAAAATGAACTAAGTAATGTTCATATTAAACTGTAGAACAGCCGTATACGAAACCGTACGTACGGTGGTGTTAGAGGACGGTAGATGAATGAATCATCTATCTCCTACTCGATTTAAAAAAAATCATTCTCGCTTTAAATTTCAAATATTAAAGCGAAAGTGTAAACAACACACAAATCATACCAAAATTTTACGCAAAATTTTCCAACATTTAACTAAAAAAGTTGACAATTGGAGAAAAATAGTATATAATTTCATTGTAATTATTTATCTATGGGTACCAAATACAATTATTTGGTAGTTTTTATCTGATGACTATTGCTCGATAAAGAGCCTGGAAAGGATCTGATGTGATACTCTTATAGGCTAAAAAGAACAATAAGGTTCAGAGTTTTTACAAGAAAAAATCAGCAAACAAAAAAGCATCAAAACCAGAGATTGCAAAGGCAAGTTAAACTTGAACCGCAGTCTTTTTTTCGTGGTCAAATTTAACTTCCTAAATTTCTAAACGGGGGAAGATAATATGCTTAGTAGAATGCTAAAATTTTTCGGATTAAGTAAAAAAGGATTATTAAAAATAATCTTAGGATGTGCAATAATGGCGTTCGCAGTAGTGAACGTACATAAACAATCAGGCGTAACTGAGGGCGGAGTACTTGGAATGATGTTGTTCTTGAATAAAATCTTCGGATTTGACCAATCAATAACATCAGTAATTTTGGATGTGAGCTGCTACGTTCTTGGATTTTCGATAATGGGATTTGATTTTGTGAAGAAAGCTTTCGTAGCCACAATATCATTTGCCGTATTTGCGAAATTTTTCAATATTATAGGGCCAGTGTTACCAAATATGTACGATGTGCCATTGTTAGCAAGTATTATCGGAGGGATTTGCATCGGATTGGGATGCGGACTTGTAGTAAGTGAAGGTGGAGCAGCAGGTGGAGACGACGCCTTAGCAATGACGATATCCACAAAATCGGGACTCAAAATATCATTAGCGTATTTGTTCTCAGATATAACAGTGTTGGCACTGTCACTTTTATACATTCCAGTCGACAGAATTATGTTCTCACTTTTGACAACTGTAATATCATCATTTTTGATAGGACAATTCGAAGTAGAACTTCCAAATTCAGAAATCAAAATGGCAAATCAAGCCGTATCAAAAGCTTAAATAAATCAAGCCTTGTGCTTGATTTTTTTATTGCAAGAAAACTTGGGTATATATAATTAACTGGAGGTATTTATGGAGAATACAAAAAAACTAAAATTTTCTAATCTTTTGATTGCGATTTTACAAGGAGTTATCCTTTTGCTTTTGTTCGTAATTCCAGAGCTTATTGTTGGAGTGATTGGAGGAATTGTTGCTCAATTTGTAGGATTTGATGGCAATTTCCAAGATTTTTATGTGAAAAATGGGGCGGCTTTTCTTCTATGTGGACAAATCCTGAGGATTATTATTTTCCTTTTAATCATTAAATTTAGAACGAAGATTTTTCAAACGAAATACAATAGGGATTATTTAAAGAAAAGAAAGATTTCTTTTTCAGAAGTTTTGAAGCTTTTCGTGGTTGGAATTGGTCTTATGGGTCTTATCAATATTACTGTTGCATTGATGATGTATTTGGGCAAGTTTTTCCCACAAATTGTGGCAAGCCTTGAAGTTTACAACAAGGCATCAGAAGAATTGATGAAGGGTAATATGATGTTGTCGGTTCTTGCTATTACGATTTTTGCTCCGATTTCAGAGGAGTTGATGTTGCGTGGAACTTTGTTCACAGAAAACGAACGACTTCTTCCTTATAAATGGGCGATTATTCTGAATGGAATTGTGTTCGGAGTGTTCCATTTTAATTTGTTCCAAGGAGCGTATGCATTAATCGGAGGGATTGTGATTTGTGCGGTGTATTATTACACAGAAAGCATTTACGCATCCATTCTTCTTCACATGATTAACAACACTTTCAGCATGGTTATTTCTTCGAATGAGGCTGTGGTGCAAAGTTTTGCTTCGATTTTTGGAATTGTAATGCTTGTGTGCATGGTTTTGATGTTTGTTTTCTTGAAGGATTTCAAGAAGAAGAGAGAACTCAGACATTTGAATTACGAAGATTTAAAAGAATAAATTTGAAATTATCGACAAACCTCGATGTGTAAATACGCATTGAGGATTTTTGTTTATTGTAATCAGATGTTGATTTTTTTGTTGAAAAACTATAGTATAATAGCATGTAAGAGAGGTTAGATTATGATTTATTTGGATTATGCGGCGACATCTTTGAAAAGGGTGGAGCTTATTGAATATATTATGAATAATATGATGGATTTTGATGCGAATGCTGATAGTATTCACAAAATGGGAAGACTTGCGAAGAAGACTTTGGAGAATTCCCGTCATGAGATTGCGAAGTTTTTGAATACTACGGATGATAGGATTGTGTTCACAAGTGGTGCGAGCGAATCCAACAATTATATTATCAATAATTTTTCTGATGAAAATTACGATATTATCACATCACGAATAGAGCATCCATCTATTTTGAATCCACTAGATCACAACAAATCCAATGTAATTTTGATAGATGTACAACAAAACGGTGTGGTTGATTGCGATGAAATTATTCGAAATATCACACCCAATACAAAGCTAATTATTCTTCAACATGTAAACAATGAAACGGGAGTTATTCAACCTGTGAAAAAACTTGGAGAATATTTGAAGGATACGGACATTTGGTATCATATCGATGCGACTCAATCGGTGGGTCATGTGGATGTCGATGTTGAGGATTTGCACTGCGATTCGTTGTCGTTTTCAGGACACAAACTAGGAGGACTCAACGGATTCGGGGTGTTGTATATAAGGAAGGATTTGGATAATCTGATTTATGCAGGTGAGCAAGAAAATTACAGAAGAGGTGGCACTTCTTTTGTGATGGGGGCATTTACTTTGGAGAAATCTTTGCTGAAATCTGTCAAAGAACGTGAGTATATTGCAAATTTGAAGAAGATTTTCATTGAAAACATCAAATTTGATTACAAAATTAATGGTAACGTGGACAATTCTGCATCTCACATTTTGAACTTGTACATTCCATTTGAGAAGAATGATTTCTTGTTGACTTATTTGGATATGCACGGAATTTGCGTGTCTGCAGGTTCTGCTTGTTCTGCTGGTAGTATTACGAATTCTCATGTGATTGAAAATATGTACGATGGACAAAGGGCAGAGCATTCGGTGAGGTTTAGCTTTGGATTTAAAAATACAGAAGAAGAAATATTGAAAGCGGTAAATGTGTTAAATGATTTGTACGAAAAAGGAAAATACAATGGATAATTCGAAAATAAAAGTAGTAGTAGGAATAAGTGGAGGCGTGGATTCGTCAGTGGCGGCACTTTTGTTGAAACAACAAGGCTATGATGTCGTGGGAATTTTCATGAAAAATTGGGACGAGACAGATGATGATGGCGTCTGTACAGCAGAAGAAGATTACAAGGACGCGGTGGCTGTTGCGAATGAAATCGGCATAGATTATTATTCGATTAATTTTGAGAAGGAATACTACGACAGAGTGTTCACTTATTTCTTGGACGAATACAAAAAAGGCAGAACTCCCAATCCTGACATAATGTGCAACAAGGAAATAAAATTCAAAGCGTTCTTGGATTTTGCGATGAAACTTGGCGCAGATTATGTGGCGACGGGTCACTATGCTAGAATTGAACGAGGAGATGACGGAGTGAAGCTACTTCGTGGGCTTGATAATAACAAAGATCAGACGTATTTTCTAAGCCAACTTACACAAGACCAAATCAAAAACGTCATGTTTCCAGTTGGAGAACTTCAAAAAAAAGAAGTGCGTGAGATAGCGAAGAAATACAACTTGGCTACGGCTGACAAGAAAGATTCTACGGGAATTTGTTTCATTGGAGAGAGAAATTTCAATGAATTTTTGTCACATTATTTACCAGCAAAACAAGGAAACATCGTTGATGTCGATGGAAATATAATGGGCAAACACAACGGGCTTATGTATCACACAATCGGTCAACGAAGAGGGCTTGGAATTGGCGGAGATGGAGCAGCGTGGTTTGTGTGCGGGAAAAATTTGGAGAAAAATGAATTAATCGTATGCCAAGGAGAAGACAACCCGCTTTTGTACTCCAACAAATTATACGCCAGTCAATTTGAAACATCGCTAAATCATTTGGACAGAAACGAGTTCGATTGTACAGCAAAATTCAGATACAGACAAAAAGACATAAAAGCGCACGTCAAATTCATCGACGACACGCATGTAGAAGTCACATATGACGACACGAAAGCCGTAACACCAGGACAAGCAGCGGTGTTCTACGACGGCGAAGTGTGCATAGGATCAGCGATAATAGACGAAGTGTACAATGGAGATAAAAAATTAATGGTATAAAATGGTCCACTAGGTTGTAAAATCTGGTGGATTTTTTAAATTGTTACAAAATGTCAAATAGTGAATAAATTGACGATATTTGTGGTAAATATTGTATAAGAAGGAGAGTAGACTATGCAAAAACAAGAAATAAAAGAAGCAATTGATGTGTGTGACGATTTAATAATAAAACTTGAAGATGTACTTAACGATTTGAAATCAGCGAAAAACTGGGCTATGGCAGATTTTATATTCGGCGATGGCATGATTGGTTTTTTCAAGAGAAGCAAAATGGAAAAAGCACAAAGCAAACTTCACTTAATCGAAAATCTTTCACTTAGATTAAAAAAAGAATTGTCAGACATTCACGTGGAATTGGAAGACTTCGGTGATTTGTATTCAATGAAAGATTTTATGCTAGACATTGTGTTCGACAATCCGTTCACAGATTGGAGAATCAGAAAAGAAATCAACCAAGTGTACGATTCAACGTATGAATATTTGGAAAATATTGAAATGTTGAGAGATAGCTTAACAAAAGAATACAATAAATTGTAAAAATATTTTGGGATAGGTGTTTAAGTTTAATAAAAAGGTTTTCACAAAAGGGGGAGTATCATGAAAAATGATAAAAAATTTACAATTGTGGCAATACTTTTTGCAATATCACTTGTGTGCAATGCGTATTTTCTAACTAACATGACAAAGGCTGACGATGCTGACACTCATAGAATAATTGAAAGATATGTCAAGGAAAATCCCGAAAAAGAAGACGATACTTTAATTAAAGCTACATTAGAAAAGTTTGCCAAGGACGAAGAACATTTGGTATTGACTCAAGATGGAAAAGACGTAACCAAAGAACACGAAGATAAGCTGTTGGAATTCAACAAAAATCAAGACTATAAAGCAGCCAAAGAGTACGTCCTCAATGAAAACATATCAATCGGTTATTCAGATGACAATATAAAATAGAAAACAAAAATAGCAGCCACGGCTGCTATTTTACTTTACTATGACTTGTACTCCTTTGAGTATGTCGAATGTTATTTTTTTATTTCTTTTAAATTTTTTACATGCTCTCTATTACTAATATTTAGTTTGTTTTCTTCGATTAACTTCAATATATTATCAACATCTGTTTCGTTTATTATTTCCGTTGATGAAAGTTCTTCAATATTTTTAGCTACTTGTGATATTTTGCAAACTACAGAATTTTTCACTTCAAATTTGATTTCAGCTTCTGGTGAAAAAGCTACTATTGAAAAATATCTCATATCAGGATAAGAATCTTTTATAATTGATTCAACTGCTTTAATGTGGGCGTAATTTTGCAAAATAGGATTCATGAAGTTTGTTTTATTTCCATAAATATTTTGCGTCCACTTTTTTGCGTGTTCTGATCCATAAATCCAACCTTTATAATTTTTGGTTTCGACTGAAAATATACCATATCTTGAAACTACTAGGTGATCAATTTGTGTAGTTTTTGTATTACCTTGTTTGTTTTCTAAAACAAGGTTATTTATAATTCTGTATTTTTCTTTATCAAGACTATTTAGTTTGATTTTTACAGCTGATTCGCCCATAGCTCCCTTTAGACGTGGTAGTAAGAGCTTAGCAATTACACAAAAAGCTAAAAATAATCCTAAAATAATGTAAATGTCGTGCATAATTATTTCCTTTGTGAAAAATTTTGATAAAAATATATGTTTTTTAGCACACTACTTTACTACGACTTGTACTCCTTTGAGTATGTCGAATGTTTCTTTGTTTAGTTTTTCATCGAAGCTATCAGTCAAGTTTTTGTCGACTATTACTGTTGCTTCTGGGTTGAATGTTTTGGCTAGTATTGCGTTGGAAAGTATGCAGATGTTGGATACGAGTCCACACAATTCTATTTCTGAGAATTGGTGTTCTTTTAAGTAATCACAAAGTTCAATGCTACCAAATGTTGGTTTTTCGATTAATATGTCTTCTTTTTCTACTAATTCAGCAACTTTTCCATACAATTTGTGTCCGTTACTTCCTTTGATACAGTGTTCTACTGGAAGAAATTTGCCTTCTTGTGTGTTCAAATAATTTTCTTCGTGAGTATCGAATGTGAATATGATTTGTTCATTGTCTTCTCTTGCTTTTTTGATTCTGTCAGAGATTTTGTCTTCAAGTTTGTTTGCATCGTCAAATCCCAAAGCTCCATCCACGAAATCATTTTGAAAATCTACTACGATTAAAAGTTTGTCCATTTATGTCACTCCTTTAAGTTATTATATCTCAAATACAAAATTTTTTACAATAAGTGTTTAAATTATCAAAAGATTGGTATATAATCATAAAGGTTAGGAAAATAAAATTAAACAGCCAATCGGCAGAAAAATAATGTTTGGTTGATTTTTATGAAGGAGAAAATATGGATAAAATATATATAACTGGTCACAAAAACCCAGATACAGATTCTATCTGTGCGGCGTTATCTTATCAAGAATTGAAGAAAAGAACTGGAGAAGAGAACGTCGAAGCTATAAGACTTGGCGATGTCAACAGGGAAACTCAATTCGTGTTGGATTATTTTGGAGTGGATGCACCTACTTTCAAGGACTCAATGAAGCCACAAGTCAAAGATTTGAGCATTGATGTGGCAACATGCGTGTCCCAAAACGCGAGCCTTTACAAAGCGACTAATATTATGCAAGAAAAAAATGTCGCAAGTTTGCCAGTAATCGACATCGAAGAAAGACTTCTTGGGGTTGTGTCAATTTCTGACATCACAAAATGTTACATGGAAGTGTGGGACGATCAAATCCTTCACCACTCAGAAACTCCTGTGGAAAACATCATCGATGTATTGAGTGCGAATGTTTTGAATATTCCAGCAGAAGACAGAGCGTTATCCGGAAAAATGGTCGTAGGAGCGATGGATCCGAAACAAATGGCAAAGTATTTGGAAGAAGATGACATCGTGATTTTAGGTAACAGAGAAGACTCACAAATCGATGCAATAGATAAGAATGTGTCCATGATTATACTTACTGGTGGCAACAAATTATCAGATGAATTGATAGAAAAAGCAAAACAAAAAGACATAATAGTAATTTCTACGGAATTTCAAACATACATGGCAGCACGTCTTCTTCCACAATCTGTGCCTGTAAATTACGTTATGACAAGAGATGAAGTGGTTAATTTCACATTGACTGACACTGTTGAAGATGTTAAAAACACAATGTCCAAGACAAGATACAGATCATATCCAGTAGTCGACAATCAAAACAAAGTTGTGGGAAATATTTCCAGATATCACGTTATCAATGAAGAAAAGAAAAAGCTAATCTTGGTGGATCACAACGAAAGAAACCAATCAGTTGATGATATGGAATGCTGCGACATCACAGAAATCATTGACCACCACAGAGTTGCAAATGTAGCTACACAAAACCCAGTTTATTTCAGAAATGAACCTGTTGGATCAACTTGTACAATTCTTTCCAAGATGTTCTTGGAAAAAGGAATTGTTCCTACAAGACAAACTGCGGGATTATTGTGTTCAGCGATAATTTCCGACACGTTATTGTTCAGATCACCAACTGCAACCGAAACAGACAGAATGATTTTGGATAGAATGGCAAAAATCGCCAACATCAACCCAGAAGAATTTGCGATGGAAATGTTCAAAGCAGGAACATCATTAGAAGGAAAATCACCAGCAGATTTGTTGAACACTGATGTGAAGACATTCAACATCGAATCATATACTTGTAGAGTAGCGCAAATCTTCTCAATGGATTTGGATAATCTTGGCAAAATCAAAGACAGTTTACTTGAAGAAATGAACAAAATTAGAAACGACAAGAAAGAAGCTACATTTGTACTAATTCTTACAGATATCTTCAGAGAAGAAAGCGAAGTTTTGGTTTCTGGAATGTTCCAAGAACAATTAGCAGGAGCCTTCGATACTAAAATCGACAACAATTCATTCTTGGCAAAGGGACTTCTTTCAAGAAAAAAACAAATGATCCCAAAACTTAACCAAGCTGTGTTAAAATATATCCAAGAGAATTAATTTGAAAGGGAGAGATAAATTGAAAATTACAATTTTAGGGGCAGGAGCAATGGGTTGTATGCTTGCAAAAGCAATCGAATCTCCTGGTAACGAAGTCAATTTAGTAGATCCATACGAAGCTCACATGGAAAAAATTAGAAAAGATGGAATCAGAATTATCGACAGGACTGGCGGCGAAAGCACAGTAAAAGTAACATCTGCAAACACATCTTCAAAAGATTTGGAAGTTCAAGATGTCGTTGTAATTCTTGTAAAAGGATACGACACAGAAAAGATTTTGACTGAAAATATGAACATCGTAGGCGACAAAACAGTCGTAATGACACTTCAAAATGGTATCGGCAACGTAGACATATTGAAAAAGTACATCAAAGAAGAAAACATCGCACAAGGAATTATATTCATCTCTGCATCTATCGAAGAACCAGGAGTTATCAGTGCAGGATACGACAGCGACAAAACCAACGTAATATTTGGCGCTATCAATGAAAACCACGACGATAAATTGTTCCACGAAATCGAAAAAACATTCAGCATGAACGACATCAAAACAGAATTAAACCCAGATGTAGACAGAATTATGTGGAGAAAATTATACATCAACGCAATCTACAACCTACCTTGCGCAGTAATGCATTTGTCCACAAAATACACTAGAACTGACGAAAATTCCGTAGCAATTTTAAAAGCTATCTCAGATGAATTCATAGCTGTTACTGACAAATTGGGCTACAACTTCGACGGCGACAAGCTTTTCAGAAAATACGTCACAGATGCATTCGAAGAATACGGAGATATATTGCCATCAGCAGCACAAGATACACAAAAACACAGAAAAACAGAAGCAGAATTCTTGAACGGAGCAATCGTAAGACAAGCGAAAAAACTTGGACTTGAAGCACCAGTTAATGAAACAATCTACAGATTAGCAATGGTTCAAATGAACAACTACGACAATATGTTTAGTTTGTAAAATAAAATACGACAATTATTGCCACCAATAATTTTGGAAATATCCAAATTTATTGGTGGTTTTTGTTTGCTAAAATAAAAAAGCAAATAAAAGAACATTAAATTTATTTAGAAAAAGTGTTGTGTTTTTTTAGAAATTTTTTTATAATAAAAAAAGCGATATTGATAATCAAAACCATCCATGAGGTTTGAAAAAGTTTTATGATGATATCATGCGCAAAAATTTCTTATAGAAAGGGAAAATATGGATAGAGATAAATTAAAAAAATATTTATCTTTTACTCTTGCTACATTAGTAACAGTTGCGATGGCGTTTTCTATTATTTCTTATAATAAAAAACACAAGATAAATTACGCTACAAACAACAAAACACAAATAGCATCTGGTAGTAATGTAGAGGGATTAAAAGATGGAGAATACGAAGGAAATAGCCAGGGATACGGTGGAGATTTCAAGGTCAAAATTAAAATAAAAAATGGAGAGTTGTCGGCGATTAATGTCGTAACTAACAATGAAACACCTGAATATTACGAAAAAGCATCTGTAATTATTGCGCAGATTTTGGAAAAAGGAAACACCGATGTGGACTCGATTTCAGGAGCGACGATTTCGTCTGAAGCGATCAAAAATGCTGTAAATGATGCGCTACATAAAGCTGGTTCAAAAAAAGAAGCACCAAAACTAGCACAAAAAACACAAAAACATAACACACAAAATGTAGCCACAAAAGGACTAAAAGATGGAGTGTACGAAGCAAGTTCCAATGGTTATGGCGGAAGATTATCGGTAAGAGTTACTGTAAAAAATGGCAAATTGACTGATATTGATGTGATTTCAAATAACGAAACGCCGTCGTATTTTAACAGAGCATCTTCTGTGATTGACAGAATTTTAAGCACAGGAAGTGTGAATGTGGATTCTGTTGCAGGAGCGACGATATCTTCAAACGCAATCAAACAAGCAGTATCCAAAGCATTGGCACAAGCAGGTTCCAAGGAAAAAGCGAAGATTTCAAAAGTAAATCCAAACGCAAAATCAGGCAAGAAAAGCATCAGAAATCTTGTCGGAAAAATTTCCGTAGGAAGCAAACAAATAAAAGATGGTCAGTATATAGGAGCTGCACAAGGTTTCAACGGTCCAATCAAAGTAAGAGTTACCGTAAAAGAAGGATCCATTGCGAAAATAGAAATATTATCTCACCATGATGATAATCCATATTTCCAAAGAGCTTCTCGTGTAATTTCGAAAATTCTTGGAAAGCCTGGAAAAGCAGTGGATACAGTATCACAAGCGACATACTCAAGCAGAGGAATTATAAATGCAGTCAACAACGCATTGTCAAAAGCAGGAGTAGCGCCAAACATATCAAAGGAAAAATCAAAAAATTCTAAAGAAAAATCTTCAGGAAATAAAAACCAAGAAAAACAAAATAACAAAAAACAAAACAACCCAGAAAATAATTCAAAAACGAATAACAGCAGTAAAATAAATGATGCAAAACTAAAAGATGGTCAATACACAGGAGTTGCACAAGGATTCAGTGGGCCAATCACAGTTAGAGTTACAATAGCCAATGGATCAATTACAAATGTGGAAATATTATCTCATAGTGATGATGCACCATATTTTGCAAAAGCAATGGCTGTAGTTTCAAGAATTCTTGGAAAACCTGGAAAAACGGTGGACACAGTATCACAAGCGACATATTCAAGTAGAGGAATTATAAATGCAGTCAACAACGCATTGTCAAAAGCAGGAGTAAAACCAAACATATCAAAGGAAAATTCAGTAGGAAATTCTAAAGAAAATTCTCAAGAAAATTCGGGTAACAAAAACGAAGAAAAACCACAAAACAATCCAGAAAAACCAGAAAATAATAACACAAACAGCAGCAAAATAAATGACGCAAAACTAAAAGACGGTCAATACACAGGAATCGCACAAGGATTCAGTGGCCCAATCACAGTTAGAGTTACAATAACAAACGGATTAATCTCTGGTGTGGAAATAATATCTCACAGTGATGATGCGCCGTATTTTGCAAAAGCAATGGCTGTTATTTCAAGAATTCTTGGAAAACCTGGAAAAACGGTGGACACAGTATCACAAGCGACATATTCAAGCAAAGGAATTATAGGTGCAGTCAACAACGCATTGTCCAAAGCAGGAATTGCACCAAACGAATCTGATCAAAAACCAGAAAAACCAGAAAAAGAAAACAACGAACAAAAAGACAATAAACAACCAGAAAAAGAAAATCCGAATAATAACAAGAAAGATAATGACAAGAATGACCCACAAAAAATTGACGACGCGTTGAAAAAATACTACAACGACAATCCATTGAGAGATGGAGAGTATAGCGGATGGGGCATCGGTTACATCAACACAAGGAAAACTAAGACCTACATCAAAGTTGAAAATGGCGAAATAATCGACATCAAAGTAGGTCAAGATTCGGAATACGGAGACGATATGGGGCCATTTAGAAAAAAAGCTGAGAAAGTTTTATCGTTCTTAAAAGGAAAAGAAGGACGAATTAACCTCGCAAAAATGGGATTATACCGCGAGTATTTCGAACAAATTAGAAACAGCAAAGATCCGAAATCCAAAGTAGAAGAATTATTTGGAAAACAATACGGCGCGCTTTTGAATGGACTTTCTGGAAACAACATTAAAACAGAATCTGATTTGACGCTACTTTCAAGAACCGTAAAGGCATACATGTCAGATAAATACAACTCGAAAGAAATGTTCGACAGCATAACGGGTGCGACTGTGAGTGCAAGTGGAATCGCACAGTCGACAAGAGAAGCAACAGCAAAATCGTCAAATGATTACAAGAATAATTCAGATGTCAAAGAAATCAAGATTATATCACCTAAAAACAAAACAATTGAAGTGAACAAAAACGATGCAGCTGATTTTTCTGAAATGAAGATTATTGTAATCAAAAAAAACGGTTCATCCGAAAAAATCGGCTGGACAGATTTCCAAGCCAATGGAATTTCAATTACAGATGACAAGGGCAACATAATTACGAATGATTTGTCAAAATATTCCGATACGAACGTAATCAAAGCAAAAGTTGTTCACGAAAAATCATTGTCATACGATGAGTTCAGAATTCTAATCGGAAACTACAGCAAGGATTATATCGTAGGATTGGAGTACAGTGTTGACGGAATCAAATGGTACAGATTGGAAAACGCATCAAAAGATTTTGAAAACACAAACAACATCGCAGACAGACAAATAATTGATGCACCAACGTCATTTGAATTTTCAAAAATAAAAATTCGTGCAGTATCGAAAAACAACAAAAGATACGAATATACAACATCAAACGCCGCAATCAACAACACTCAAGCGAACTATCATCTCGAATCGAAAGACAATCCGAACTTGCCAAGCGTAATATTTGTAACATTCAAATTGTCGGGAAATGAATCGGACAAGAAACTTGTTGAAGACAAAGAACAAGAAAATCCTGAAGAAAAAGAACAAGAAACAAAAGAAGAAATCCCTGTAGACCAAAAAGTAATTGACACAAGCTTAATGGATTCCAACGGACAAAAATGGATCGAAGGGAAACCAATCAGACCAGCGACAGTGACAAACTTGGACAAAGATGCGAAAATAATTGCAAAAATAGACGGATTGCCACAAGGATTATCATTTGACGGGACGACGATAACAGGAACACCACAAGTAAGCGCAGAAGGTTGGCCGGAAGATGGAAGTGGATTTAAAACTATCACACTAAAATTAAAAGCCGAGAAAAACGGCAAAGTATTAGTGAGAACATTGGCATATTGGTTGTATCGTGACAAAGACCGTGACGGAATATCAGACGACGACGATGTGGATAAAGGAGAAAAATTCACACCGCAAAGAAATGGAGCGCAGCCAATAATAGTCAACGGAACAAAACCAACCATAGAAGATTTCAAAGCGAAATTCTCCAACATTCCACAAGATGGATCGGTAGAAGTAACGCTTGAAAAAGAACCTGATTATACAAAAGCGAGTGAACTTCCACAAAGAGTTAACCTGATTTTCAAAGTCAAAGGAATAAAAGAAGTTGGAAAAAGCTATGTGATGGTAATAGTGAAAAAACCAGTTGACAAAAAAGCTGAACAAGAAACAAAAGAAGAAATTCCTGTTGATCAAAAAGTAATCGACACAAGCTTGATGGATTCCAACGGACAAAAATGGATCGAAGGAAAACCAATCAGACCAGCGACAGTGACAAGTTTGGACAAAGATGCGAAAATAATTGCCCAAATAGACGGATTGCCACAAGGATTATCATTTGACGGAACGACAATAACAGGAACACCACAAGTAAGCGCAGAAGGATGGCCGGAAGATGGAAGTGGATTTAAAACAATAACACTAAAATTAAAAGCCGAAAAAAATGGCAAAATATTAGTGAGAACATTGACATACTGGTTGTACCGTGACAAAGACCGTGATGGAATATCAGATGATGATGACTTAGACCATGGAGAAAAATTCACACCGCAAAGAAATGGAGCGTCACCAATAATAGTCAACGGAACAAAACCAACCATAGAAGACTTCAAAGCGAAATTCTCCAACATTCCACAAGATGGATCGGTAGAAGTAACACTTGAAAAAGAACCTGATTATACAAAAGTAGGACAATTTAGAGTTAACATAATATTTAAACTTAGAAAAACACAAGAAATATCAAAATCTTATGTGTTTATCAAAATCGAGAAACCTGTTGTAGAAGAAAAAGACAATGAAAAAGAACCTATAAAAGATTCTTCAGATAAAAAGTCAGAAAAATCTCAACCAAAAAATGAAAAAAACAACTATAAAACTGATTTGAATATCGACACTAAAACACAAGATGAAAAACAAAAGAATTTGGAAAACTTAAAGGAGGAGATTAGATGACTTTAATAATAGGAATAATTTTCACTATAATATTTTATAGCTTAACAGCCCAATCAATAAAAAAACATCCGGGGGCATATTATCTAGGAATGTATGCGTGGACGGGACTAGTTGTGTGTTATTACAACATGGGTTACTACAGATATTTGCCAACTTGGTTCAACGATTATTTCATGAAAATATTCGCCAGAGGAATATTTGCAACGGCAACATTCATGATAGTAATGTTCTTAGGGACCGTTACAAAACACAATGATTTTTCAAAAAAACTGATGAGCATTCGTGGAGAAATGTCTATAATAGGAAGTTTGTTGGTGATAAGCCACAACATAATATTTGGAGTACATTATTTCCCAGTGCTTTTCACAAATCCCTTATCCTTGCCAAAAAGAGAACTAATCGCATCAATAATAACAATATTTTTATTGTTGATGCTGATTCCGCTTTTCGTGACATCATTTAAGGTAGTTCGTAGAAAAATGAACGCCAAAAACTGGAAGAAACTTCAAAGAATGGCATATCCATTTTTTATAGGAATTTATGTGCATGTAATGGTGCTTTATTCAAATAATTGGAAAGCACACATCTCTGGAGTTATAATTTATACGATTATTTTTGCAAGCTATGTTATATTGAGATTAAGAAAATCCATATATAAGAAGAAAAAAGCACAACGATAATTTGTTTTAGGTTGTTTGTATAATAATAATGATATAATGTAGTTATCATAAAAGAAAGGATAATCATTATGTCAACACAAGAAATTTACGAAATTACGAGAAATTATGCTGTAGTTACAGCGGTATTTCTAATGGTCAGCATTTTCAGCTTGTATTTATCATTAAAACGTAAAGATAATGGTATTTTACACATAGTGACAACAGTATTTCTAATAGCTTTGTCATTTGCAATGATGAACATGAACTTCACGATTACTTTGTTACACGACGGACTTATTTCAAATGATTCAATGCTTGTGAAATTCTGCTTGTACGGCTGGATATTGGCATTAGTATTGATGGGTATTAGCGCAATAATAACCATTAGAAATATCTTAAAACAGCGTAAAAAACAAACAAAATAGAATTACTAAAACGCAGACCACCAACAGTAGTTGGTGGTCTTTTACGTCTAAAATTTTACAGATTGATTATTACCTGTAAATATTATAAAATAAATTAAAAACAGGAGGGAACATATGAAAAACAAATTCAGATTAATCGTTTGCGTGAGCTTTATGTTGGTATTATTTGCAAGTTGCAACCAAAAACAAGATGAGCCTATAAAAAAAGCCACAGGAGTTGAATCCAAAAACGTAACCACAGAAGAAGACAAACAAAAAGCCATTGAAGAGTACGAACAAAACATCAAAGGCGTCAAGGAAATCAAAGTAGCAGAACTTGATGAAGTGAGTTCCGGAAAAGAAATCATAGTGTATCTTGGAAGAAAAACATGCCCAGATTGTCAGAAGTTTTCAAAAGTATTCAAACCATTCGTATCCAAATACGAAATCTACTACATAGATAGTGTCGCTGGAATCAAAAAATCTCCAGAAGATTTGAAAAAATTCAGAACCGACAACGACCTCAAAACAGTCCCAGCAGTGTTTCGAGTTAAAGACGCAAAAATCACCGATAGAATGAACATCGACGACAAAGTGGGGACTACATCAGAAGAACTACAAAAGTTTTTTGATAAGAAATAAGGATAAGCCATAACGTTAGTTATGGCTTGTTGCATTTATTAGACCAGCTATCAAATGTCAAGAGAAAATAAAAAATAATTAATCTTGTAATTTATGGCACATCAAATAAGCCTAAAAATTAGGCTTAGAAAAACTAAATAACAACTAAATATTCGGTATGTAAGT
>NZ_JBRFJF010000009.1:0-106651 GCF_052932265.1 Finegoldia sp. P2-F-LR
AATATATTAAATGGTACAATGAAGACAGAATTAAAACAAAATTAAACGGAATGTCTCCTGTTATGTACAGATTACATTCCGCTTAAAATATTATTAAATTATTCCGTGTTTACGGGTTCAGCTCAAAAATGAGGTGTCTATTTTTTTACCCGATTTTGAAAGGAAGTGAACTTATGAAAACAAAAAATCAAGAATCAAAAGGTCGTTCCCCACTCTTTAAGACCATCAAACATTCATTCAGCCAATAAAAAAGAAAGGATAGGTAAAAATATGGAACTTAAATTTGTGATTCCCAACATGGAAAAAACATTCGGCAATTTAGAATTTGCTGGCGAGGATAAAGTCGTTCAGCGAAGAATCAACGGACGGCTAACTGTCTTATCAAGAAGCTATAATCTCTATTCTGATGTTCAAAGAGCAGATGATATTGTGGTGGTGCTTCCTGCTGAAGCTGGCGAAAAACATTTCGGCTTTGAGGAACGTGTGAAGTTAGTCAATCCACGTATTACCGCAGAGGGCTACAAAATCGGCACTCGTGGTTTTACAAATTACCTTTTACATGCTGACGACATGATAAAAGAATAAAGAAAGAGAGGAAAAATGATGAGATTAGCAAATGGCATTGTATTAGATAAAGACACGACTTTTGGAGAATTGAAATTCTCTGCTCTACGTCGTGAAGTGAGAATCCAAAATGAAGACGGGTCGGTTTCAGATGAAATCAAGGAACGTACCTATGACTTAAAATCCAAAGGACAAGGACGCATGATTCAAGTAAGTATTCCTGCCAGCGTGCCTTTGAAAGAGTTTGATTATAACGCACGGGTGGAACTTATCAATCCCATTGCGGACACCGTTGCTACTGCCACCTATCAAGGAGCAGATGTTGACTGGTATATCAAGGCAGACGATATTGTGCTGACAAAGGATTCTAGTTCATTCAAAGCTCAACCACAAGCAAAGAAAGAACCGACACAAGACAAATAGTCGCTAGGTAGAAAGGAGACTTTTTCGCATGAAACAGCGTGGTAAAAGGATTCGCCCATCTGGTAAAGATTTAGTCTTTCATTTTACGATAGCGTCACTCCTGCCTGTTTTCCTGCTGGTTGTCGGACTGTTTCATGTGAAGACAATCCAGCAGATCAACTGGCAGGATTTTAACCTATCACAAGCAGATAAGATTGACATTCCCTATTTAATTATCAGTTTCAGTGTCGCAATTCTTATCTGCTTGCTGGTAGCGTTTGTATTCAAACGGGTTCGCTATGATACGGTTAAACAACTTTACCACCGTCAAAAACTGGCAAAGATGATACTTGAAAACAAGTGGTATGAATCTGAACAGGTCAAAACAGAGGGTTTCTTTAAAGATAGTGCTGGTCGTACAAAGGAAAAGATAACCTACTTCCCTAAAATGTATTATCGACTTAAAAATGGCTTGATACAGATACAGGTGGAAATCACGCTGGGAAAATATCAAGACCAACTCTTACACTTGGAAAAGAAATTAGAGAGTGGCTTGTACTGTGAGCTGACGGATAAAGAGTTAAAGGATTCCTATGTGGAATATACTTTGCTCTATGACACCATAGCCAGTCGTATTTCTATTGATGAAGTAGAAGCTAAAGATGGTAAACTTCGCTTAATGAAAAACGTATGGTGGGAATATGATAAGCTCCCTCATATGTTGATTGCTGGTGGTACAGGTGGCGGTAAAACTTACTTTATACTGACACTGATTGAAGCCTTGCTTCATACAGATTCAAAACTGTATATTCTTGACCCGAAAAATGCTGACCTTGCGGACTTAGGTTCTGTGATGGCAAATGTCTACTATAGAAAAGAAGACTTGCTTTCTTGCATTGAAACATTCTATGAAGAAATGATGAAACGTAGTGAGGAAATGAAGCAGATGAAGAACTATAAGACTGGCAAAAATTATGCTTACTTAGGTCTCCCGGCACACTTCTTAATCTTTGATGAATACGTCGCTTTCATGGAAATGCTGGGAACAAAAGAAAACACCGCAGTTATGAATAAGCTGAAACAGATTGTCATGTTAGGTCGTCAAGCTGGCTTCTTTCTAATACTGGCTTGTCAACGTCCAGACGCAAAATATTTAGGCGACGGAATCCGTGATCAGTTTAATTTCAGAGTGGCTTTAGGTCGTATGTCTGAAATGGGCTATGGCATGATGTTTGGCAGTGACGTACAAAAGGATTTCTTCTTAAAGCGAATCAAAGGTCGTGGCTATGTTGATGTAGGAACAAGTGTCATATCAGAGTTTTATACTCCCCTTGTACCAAAAGGATATGATTTCTTGGAGGAAATTAAAAAGTTATCCAACAGCAGACAGTCCACGCAGGCGACGTGCGAAGCGGAAGTCGCAGGTGTGGACTGATCTTGCTGGCTGGTGTGGCAATAGCCACGCCAGCACTTAACCCCCCGTATCTAACAGGGGGGTACAAATCGACAGGAAACAGTCAAAAAAACATTAGAAAATCCTTTGGTTACAAGGGATTTACAAAATTTCAGCGTATGTCAAATGGGCTTTAAAAGTTGACATACGCCTTTTTGATTGGAGGGATTTTTACTGAATGAACAAACTTGGTTACAGCATTTAAAAGAAAAACGCTTGGCTTATGGACTATCTCAAAACCGTTTAGCTGTTGCGACTGGTATTACAAGGCAGTATCTAAGCGATATTGAAACAGGAAAAGTCAAGCCATCAGAGGATTTACAGCAGTCCCTTTGGGAAGCTCTGGAACGCTTCAATCCCGACGCTCCCCTTGAAATGCTGTTTGATTATGTAAGGATTCGCTTTCCGACAACAGACGTACAGCAGGTGGTCGAAAACATCTTACAACTGAAACTGTCCTATTTTCTTCATGAGGACTATGGTTTCTATTCTTATTCAGAGCATTATGCTTTAGGCGACATATTCGTCCTTTGCTCCCATGAACTGGACAAAGGAGTTCTGGTGGAATTGAAAGGTCGTGGGTGCAGACAATTTGAAAGCTATCTTCTGGCACAACAAAGAAGCTGGTATGAGTTCTTTATGGACGTTTTGGTGGCTGGCGGTGTGATGAAACGCCTTGACCTTGCCATTAACGATAAGACAGGGATTTTGAATATCCCTGTACTCACTGAAAAGTGCCAACAGGAAGAATGTATCTCCGTCTTCCGCAGTTTTAAAAGCTATCGCAGTGGCGAACTGGTACGCAAAGAGGAAAAGGAATGTATGGGAAACACCCTCTATATCGGTTCATTACAAAGTGAAGTTTATTTCTGTATCTATGAAAAGGACTACGAGCAGTACAAGAAAAATGATATTCCCATTGAAGACGCAGAAGTAAAAAACCGTTTTGAGATTCGATTGAAAAATGAGCGTGCCTATTATGCAGTCCGTGATTTACTCGTCTATGACAATCCAGAGCATACCGCCTTTAAAATTATCAATCGGTATATCCGTTTTGTAGATAAAGACGATTCCAAACCTCGTTCTGATTGGAAACTGAATGAAGAATGGGCTTGGTTTATTGGGAACAATCGTGAACGATTAAAACTAACCACAAAACCAGAGCCTTACTCCTTCCAAAGGACGCTGAACTGGCTATCTCATCAAGTTGCCCCGACCTTAAAGGTTGCGATTAAACTTGATGAAATCAACCAGACGCAGGTTGTAAAAGACATTCTCGACCATGCGAAACTGACAGACCGACACAAGCAGATTTTGAAGCAACAGTCAGTAAAAGAACAGGACGTGATAACAACAAAAAAATAACTCAAATACAAATTCATTGAATATAGAGAGGAGAACATTTTTATGAATTTTGGACAAAACCTTTATAACTGGTTTCTATCAAACGCTCAATCACTGGTGCTTTTAGCAATCGTTGTGATTGGCTTGTATCTTGGCTTCAAGCGTGAGTTTAGCAAACTGATTGGCTTTTTAATTATTGCGATTATTGCGGTTGGCTTAGTCTTCAACGCTGCTGGAGTAAAAGACATTTTACTAGAGCTATTCAATCGCATTATTGGTGCTTAAATAAAACCGTTCTTTTGTGGAATATAAGTGGTTTTCTTATGTTCCGCAAAGGAATGGTACACCAAACGAAGTGCGGTAGGGATTTTTGAATCTCTACAAAGAAAGGACGTGAATATATGGACGATATGCAAGTCTATATTGCGAATTTAGGCAAATACAATGAGGGCGAATTGGTCGGTGCGTGGTTTACCTTTCCCATTGACTTTGAGGAAGTCAAAGAGAAAATCGGCTTGAATGATGAATATGAGGAATACGCCATTCATGACTACGAGTTACCCTTTACGGTTGACGAATACACTTCCATTGGCGAACTCAATCGACTATGGGAAATGGTATCGGAATTACCCGAAGAATTACAATCGGAGCTATCTGCTCTGCTCACTCATTTTTCAAGCATTGAAGAACTAAGCGAACATCAAGAGGATATTATCATTCATTCCGATTGTGATGATATGTATGACGTGGCACGCTACTACATTGAAGAAACGGGTGCTTTAGGCGAAGTACCAGCTAGTCTTCAAAACTATATTGATTATCAAGCCTATGGTCGGGATTTAGACCTTTCAGGAACGTTTATCTCAACCAATCATGGGATTTTTGAAATCGTCTATTAAATCTGTCGGTACATTACTACTGGCAGATTTTCTATTTTACGGGGTGGCTCAATCAGCTACCCCTATTTTTTATGAAAGGATTGATTACATGAAGAAAATACGAAGCTATACCAGTATCTGGTCTGTGGAAAAGGTACTGTATTCTATCAATGATTTTAGACTTCCGTTTCCCATAACCTTTACGCAAATGACATGGTTTGTCGTGTCACTCTTTGCAGTGATGATACTTGGCAACTTGCCCCCTCTTTCCATGATAGAGGGAGCATTTCTCAAATACTTTGGGATTCCTGTGGCTTTCACATGGTTTATGTCTACAAAAACTTTTGATGGTAAAAAGCCTTATGGATTTTTGAAGTCTGTCATTGCTTATGCACTGCGACCAAAGCTGACCTATGCAGGAAAAAAAGTAACGCTTGGCAGAAACCAGCCACAAGAAGCCATTACAGCAGTTAGGAGTGAATTTTATGGCATATCCAATTAAATACATTGAAAACAATCTCGTCTGGAATAAAGACGGGGAATGTTATGCTTACTATGAGCTTGTTCCTTACAATTACTCATTTCTAAGTCCAGAACAGAAAATACAAGTGCATGATTCTTTCAGACAGCTTATCGCACAAAATCGTGATGGCAAAATTCATGCTTTACAAATCAGTACAGAATCCAGCATACGTTCTGCACAAGAGCGTTCCAAAAATGAAGTCACTGGCAAGCTCAAAGCGGTTGCCTATGACAAAATCGACCAACAGACAGACGCTTTAATATCCATGATTGGCGAAAATCAAGTGAACTACCGTTTCTTTATCGGCTTTAAGTTGCTTCTCAACGATCAGGAGTTTTCTATGAAAAGTCTTACCGTTGAAGCAAAAAATGCTTTGTCTGATTTTGTCTATGATGTGAACCATAAGCTGATGGGCGATTTTGTTAGTATGAGTAATGATGAAATCCTGCGTTTTCAGAAGATGGAAAAGCTCTTAGAAAATAAAATCTCTCGTCGTTTCAAAATCCGCAGGTTAGATAAGGACGACTTCGGCTATCTGATTGAACACCTTTACGGACAGACAGGCACTGCCTATGAAGAGTATGAGTACCATCTATCAAAGAAAAAGCTGGATAATGAAACGCTGATTAAATACTATGACTTGATTAAGCCTACTCGCTGTTTGGTGGAAGAAAAACAGCGATATTTGAAAATCCAGCAGGAAGATGAAACCGTCTATGTAGCTTACTTTACCATTAACAGCATTGTCGGAGAACTGGACTTCCCGTCCTCTGAAATCTTCTACTACCAGCAACAGCAATTTACATTCCCGATTGATACGTCAATGAATGTGGAAATTGTAGCGAATCGTAAAGCCCTATCTACTGTCCGCAATAAAAAGAAAGAACTGAAAGACTTGGATAACCACGCTTGGCAAAGTGATAATGAAACCAGCTCCAATGTGGCGGAAGCTCTGGAAAGTGTGAATGAGCTGGAAACCAATTTAGACCAAAGCAAGGAATCTATGTACAAGCTGTCTTATGTGGTAAGGGTATCAGCAAATGATCTTGACGAACTCAAACGTCGTTGTAATGAAGTGAAAGATTTTTATGACGATTTAAGCGTAAAACTGGTACGACCATTTGGGGATATGCTCGGCTTACATGAAGAATTTTTACCTGCCAGCAAGCGTTATATGAATGATTATATTCAATACGTGACCTCTGATTTCCTCGCTGGTTTAGGTTTTGGTGCTACTCAAATGCTGGGGGAAAATGAGGGGATTTATGTTGGCTACAGCTTAGATACTGGACGCAATGTCTATCTGAAACCTGCTCTTGCCAGTCAAGGGGTTAAGGGTTCAGTAACCAATGCGTTAGCGTCGGCTTTTGTTGGTTCGCTGGGTGGTGGTAAATCCTTTGCGAATAACCTTATCGTCTATTATGCGGTGCTTTATGGGGCACAAGCAGTGATTGTAGACCCAAAAGCAGAACGTGGCAGATGGAAAGAAACCTTGCCAGAGATTTCCCATGAAATCAATATCGTCACTCTGACTTCTGATGAGAAAAACAAAGGCTTACTTGACCCTTATGTGATTATGAAAAATCCCAAAGATTCTGAATCACTGGCTATTGATATTCTGACATTCCTTACGGGGATTTCCTCTCGTGATGGGGAACGCTTCCCAATCCTTAGAAAAGCCATTCGTGCAGTAACCAATAGTGAAGTACGAGGGTTGATGAAAGTGATTGAGGAATTACGGGTTGAGAATACGCCACTAAGTACCGGTATAGCCGACCATATCGAAAGTTTTACAGACTATGACTTTGCACATTTATTATTCAGTAATGGTTATGTGGAGCAGTCTATCAGCTTAGAAAAACAACTGAACATTATACAGGTTGCGGACTTGGTACTTCCCGACAAGGAAACTTCCTTTGAGGAATATACCACTATGGAGCTTTTATCCGTTGCTATGCTGATTGTCATTAGTACCTTTGCTTTAGACTTTATCCATACAGACCGAAGCATTTTCAAGATTGTAGATTTAGACGAAGCATGGAGCTTTTTACAGGTAGCACAAGGAAAAACACTATCTATGAAGCTGGTTCGGGCTGGTCGTGCTATGAACGCTGGGGTATATTTCGTGACCCAAAATACAGACGACCTCTTAGATGAAAAACTGAAAAATAACCTCGGCTTAAAATTTGCATTTCGTTCCACTGACCTTAACGAGATTAAAAAGACCTTAGCCTTTTTTGGTGTAGACCCAGAGGACGAAAACAATCAGAAGCGATTGCGTGATTTGGAAAACGGGCAATGCCTTATCAGTGATTTATATGGTCGTGTCGGTGTGATACAGTTCCACCCTGTATTTGAAGAACTGCTCCATGCCTTTGATACCAGACCACCTGTGCGAAAAGAGGTGTAAATGTGAAACCATCAATAGTAAACAGAATAAAATCAAACTGGACGCTGAAACGTCTAGGTAAAGTGGCAATGACAGTGGCTTTCACACTTGTGATTGCCATTTTTCTTTTAGCCATGCTGGGAACGGTGGTTCAAGCTGCGGGCTTGGTAGATGATACGGTCAATGTGGCAAATGAATACAGCCGATACCCACTTGAAAACTATCAACTGGATTTTTATGTGGATAATAGCTGGGGCTGGCTTCCGTGGAACTGGTCGGACGGGATTGGAAAACAGGTCATGTATGGACTATATGCCATTACCAATTTTATTTGGACAATCAGTTTGTATGTTTCCAATGCGACAGGTTACTTAGTACAGGAAGCCTATTCCTTAGACTTCATTTCCGCTACAGCAGATTCCATTGGTAAGAATATGCAGACCTTAGCTGGTATGAGTGCAAACGGATTTTCAACAGAGGGTTTCTATGTTGGATTCCTCTTACTCTTGATTTTGGTTCTTGGGGTTTATGTTGCCTATACGGGACTGATAAAGAGAGAAACCACAAAGGCAATTCATGCCATTATGAATTTTGTGCTGGTGTTTATCCTATCGGCTTCCTTTATTGCCTACGCTCCCGACTACATTAAAAAAATCAATGACTTTTCATCAGACATCAGTAATGCCAGTTTATCACTTGGCACGAAGATTGTCATGCCCCATTCCGATAGTCAAGGCAAGGACAGCGTGGACTTAATCAGAGATAGCCTGTTTTCCATACAGGTTCAGCAACCGTGGCTACTGCTTCAATACAACAGTTCAGACATTGAAAGTATCGGTATTGACCGTGTGGAAAGCCTGCTCTCCACCAGCCCAGATTCCAACAATGGCGAAGACAGAGAAAAAATTGTTGCGGAAGAAATTGAAGACAGAAGCAATACCAATCTAACCATTACAAAGACCATTAACCGTTTAGGTACAGTCTTCTTCCTATTTGTCTTCAATATTGGGATTTCCATATTTGTATTCCTATTAACAGGAATCATGATTTTCTCGCAGGTACTTTTTATCATCTATGCTATGTTTCTGCCTGTGAGCTTTATTTTAAGCATGATTCCATCATTTGATGGTATGTCAAAACGAGCCATAACAAAGCTCTTTAATACCATTTTGACACGAGCTGGAATCACATTGATTATTACGACAGCATTTAGTATTTCAACCATGCTCTATACCTTATCGGCTGGTTATCCGTTCTTTTTGATTGCTTTTCTACAGATTGTGACCTTTGCAGGAATCTACTTCAAGCTGGGCGATTTAATGAGTATGTTTTCTCTACAGAGTAACGATTCTCAAAGTGTGGGAAGTCGTGTGATGAGAAAACCTCGTATGCTTATGCACGCTCACATGCACCGTCTACAGCGGAAACTTGGACGTTCCATGACTACTCTAGGGGCTGGGTCTGCCATTGTTACAGGTAAAAAAGGACAGTCGGGTTCGGGGAGTTCTGCAAGGACACAAGCAGATCACTCCCGACCAGACGGAAAGGAAAAATCAACACTTGGAAAACGTATCGGTCAAACCATCGGTACAGTAGCTGATACCAAAGACAGAATGGTAGACACTGCTAGTGGTTTGAAAGAACAGGTTAAAGATTTGCCGACCAATGCAAGATATGCAGTATATCAAGGAAAATCCAAAGTAAAAGAGAATGTCCGTGATTTAACCAGTAGTATTTCTCAAACCAAAGCGGACAGAGCCAGTGGACGCAAGGAACAGCAGGAACAAAGGCGAAAAACCATTGCGAAGCGTCGCTCTGAAATGGAACAGGTCAAACAGAAAAAACAGCCTGCTTCTTCTGTTCATGAAAGACCGACTACAAGACAAGAACAATATCATGATGAACAGACCTCAAAACAGTCTAATATTCAGACTTCATATAAGGAATCTCAACAAGCCAAACAAGAGCGTCCAGCAGTTAAGTCCGATTTTTCAAGTCCAAAAGTGGAACGCCAAGGCAATACCGTTCAAGAAAAAACCGTTCAAAAGCCAGCAACTTCAAGCACTACAGCAGATAGAACTTCACAACGTCCAATCACAAAAGAACGTCCGTCTACTGTTCAAAGAGTACCACTACAAAATACAAGAAGTAGACCACCAATCAAAACCGCCACCATTAAGAAAGTCGGTAAGAAACCATGAAGTTGAAAACTTTAGTGATTGGTGGTTCTGGATTATTCTTGATGGTCTTCTCACTGCTTCTGTTTGTTGCCATTTTATTTTCAGATGAACAGGACAGCGGAATTTCCAATATTCATTATGGAGGTGTGAATGTTTCCGCAGAAGTGCTGGCTCATAAGCCTATGGTAGAAAAATATGCCAAAGAATATGGCGTTGAAGAATATGTCAACATACTTCTTGCGATTATACAGGTGGAATCGGGCGGTACTGCGGAAGATGTTATGCAGTCCTCGGAATCCCTCGGTCTTCCACCTAATTCATTGAGTACAGAAGAATCCATTAAGCAAGGTGTGAAGTATTTCAGTGAATTATTAGCCAGTAGCGAAAGGCTCAGTGTAGATTTAGAATCGGTTATCCAGTCCTACAATTATGGTGGTGGTTTCTTAGGGTATGTGGCTAATCGTGGAAATAAATATACCTTTGAACTGGCTCAAAGTTTCTCAAAAGAGTATTCAGGTGGCGAAAAAGTGTCTTACCCCAATCCCATAGCCATACCTATCAATGGGGGCTGGCGATACAACTATGGCAATATGTTTTATGTGCAACTGGTAACGCAGTATCTTGTCACAACAGAGTTTGATGATGATACGGTACAAGCCATCATGGACGAAGCACTGAAATATGAGGGCTGGCGATACGTTTACGGTGGAGCTTCCCCGACTACTTCTTTTGATTGTAGCGGACTGACACAATGGACGTATGGAAAAGCTGGAATTAACTTACCACGAACCGCACAACAGCAATATGATGTGACCCAGCATATCCCACTATCGGAAGCACAAGCTGGCGATTTGGTTTTCTTTCATTCTACCTATAACGCTGGCTCTTATATTACTCATGTTGGGATATACCTTGGCAATAACCGTATGTTTCATGCAGGCGACCCAATCGGTTATGCCGACTTAACAAGCCCCTACTGGCAACAGCATTTAGTGGGAGCAGGACGAATCAAACAATGAGAAAGGAAGATTTAATGATGAAATTTAGAAAAAATCAGAATAAAGAAAAACAGATACCAAAGGAAAAGAAACCTCGTGTCTACTATAAGGTCAATCCTCATAAAAAGGTTGTGATTGCCTTGTGGGTACTTTTAGGGCTTAGTTTCAGCTTTGCGATATTCAAGCACTTTACAGCTATAGATACTCATACTATTCACGAAACAACTATCATAGAAAAGGAATACGTTGATACTCATCATGTAGAAAATTTTGTAGAGAACTTTGCGAAAGTCTACTATTCATGGGAGCAATCCGATAAGTCCATTGATAATCGAATGGAAAGTCTAAAAGGCTATCTGACAGATGAACTTCAAGCTCTCAATGTTGATACAGTACGCAAAGATATTCCTGTATCGTCTTCTGTAAGAGGATTTCAGATATGGACGGTAGAGCCAACTGGCGACAATGAGTTTAATGTAACCTACAGTGTAGACCAGCTCATTACAGAGGGAGAAAATACAAAGACCGTCCACTCTGCTTATATAGTGAGTGTCTATGTAGATGGTTCTGGAAATATGGTACTGGTTAAGAATCCGACCATTACCAACATACCTAAGAAATCAAGTTATAAACCAAAAGCCATTGAAAGTGAGGGGACGGTTGATTCCATTACAACCAATGAAATCAATGAGTTTTTAACGACGTTCTTCAAGCTCTATCCTACAGCGACAGCCAGTGAACTTTCCTACTATGTGAATGACGGGATATTAAAACCAATCGGAAAAGAGTACATCTTTCAAGAACTGGTAAATCCTATTCACAATCGTAAGGATAATCAAGTCACGGTATCGCTGACAGTGGAGTATATCGACCAGCAGACCAAAGCAACGCAGGTATCTCAATTTGATTTGGTACTTGAAAAGAACGGGAGTAATTGGAAGATTATAGAATAACAAATATTGGTACATTATTACAGCTATTTTGTAATCACGTACTCTCTTTGATAAAAAATTGGAGATTCCTTTACAAATATGCTCTTACGTGCTATTATTTAAGTATCTATTTAAAAGGAGTTAATAAATATGCGGCAAGGTATTCTTAAATAAACTGTCAATTTGATAGTGGGAACAAATAATTGGATGTCCTTTTTTAGGAGGGCTTAGTTTTTTGTACCCAGTTTAAGAATACCTTTATCATGTGATTCTAAAGTATCCAGAGAATATCTGTATGCTTTGTATACCTATGGTTATGCATAAAAATCCCAGTGATAAAAGTATTTATCACTGGGGTTTTTATGCCCTTTTGGGTTTTTGAATGGAGGAAAATCACATGAAAATTATTAATATTGGAGTTTTAGCTCATGTTGATGCAGGAAAAACTACCTTAACAGAAAGCTTATTATATAACAGTGGAGCGATTACAGAATTAGGAAGCGTGGACAAAGGTACAACGAGGACGGATAATACGCTTTTAGAACGTCAGAGAGGAATTACAATTCAGACAGGAATAACCTCTTTTCAGTGGGAAAATACGAAGGTGAACATCATAGACACGCCAGGACATATGGATTTCTTAGCAGAAGTATATCGTTCATTATCAGTTTTAGATGGGGCAATTCTACTGATTTCTGCAAAAGATGGCGTACAAGCACAAACTCGTATATTATTTCATGCACTTAGGAAAATGGGGATTCCCACAATCTTTTTTATCAATAAGATTGACCAAAATGGAATTGATTTATCAACGGTTTATCAGGATATTAAAGAGAAACTTTCTGCCGAAATTGTAATCAAACAGAAGGTAGAACTGTATCCTAATATGTGTGTGACGAACTTTACCGAATCTGAACAATGGGATACGGTAATAGAGGGAAACGATGACCTTTTAGAGAAATATATGTCCGGTAAATCATTAGAAGCATTGGAACTCGAACAAGAGGAAAGCATAAGATTTCAGAATTGTTCTCTGTTCCCTCTTTATCATGGAAGTGCAAAAAGTAATATAGGGATTGATAACCTTATAGAAGTTATTACTAATAAATTTTATTCATCAACACATCGAGGTCCGTCTGAACTTTGCGGAAATGTTTTCAAAATTGAATATACAAAAAAAAGACAACGTCTTGCATATATACGCCTTTATAGTGGAGTACTACATTTACGAGATTCGGTTAGAGTATCAGAAAAAGAAAAAATAAAAGTTACAGAAATGTATACTTCAATAAATGGTGAATTATGTAAGATTGATAGAGCTTATTCTGGAGAAATTGTTATTTTGCAAAATGAGTTTTTGAAGTTAAATAGTGTTCTTGGAGATACAAAACTATTGCCACAGAGAAAAAAGATTGAAAATCCGCACCCTCTACTACAAACAACTGTTGAACCGAGTAAACCTGAACAGAGAGAAATGTTGCTTGATGCCCTTTTGGAAATCTCAGATAGTGATCCGCTTCTACGATATTACGTGGATTCTACGACACATGAAATTATACTTTCTTTCTTAGGGAAAGTACAAATGGAAGTGATTAGTGCACTGTTGCAAGAAAAGTATCATGTGGAGATAGAACTAAAAGAGCCTACAGTCATTTATATGGAGAGACCGTTAAAAAATGCAGAATATACCATTCACATCGAAGTGCCGCCAAATCCTTTCTGGGCTTCCATTGGTTTATCTGTATCACCGCTTCCGTTGGGAAGTGGAATGCAGTATGAGAGCTCGGTTTCTCTTGGATACTTAAATCAATCATTTCAAAATGCAGTTATGGAAGGGATACGCTATGGTTGCGAACAAGGATTATATGGTTGGAATGTGACGGATTGTAAAATCTGTTTTAAGTATGGCTTATACTATAGCCCTGTTAGTACCCCAGCAGATTTTCGTATGCTTGCTCCTATTGTATTGGAACAAGTCTTAAAAAAAGCTGGAACAGAATTGTTAGAGCCATATCTTAGTTTTAAAATTTATGCGCCACAGGAATATCTTTCACGAGCATACAACGATGCTCCTAAATATTGTGCGAACATCGTAGACACTCAATTGAAAAATAATGAGGTCATTCTTAGTGGAGAAATCCCTGCTCGTTGTATTCAAGAATATCGTAGTGATTTAACTTTCTTTACAAATGGACGTAGTGTTTGTTTAACAGAGTTAAAAGGGTACCATGTTACTACCGGTGAACCTGTTTGCCAGCCCCGTCGTCCAAATAGTAGGATAGATAAAGTACGATATATGTTCAATAAAATAACTTAGTGTATTTTATGTTGTTATATAAATATGGTTTCTTGTTAAATAAGATGAAATATTTTTTAATAAAGATTTGAATTAAAGTGTAAAGGAGGAGATAGTTATTATAAACTACAAGTGGATATTGTGTGTCCTGTATGTGGAAATAAAACACGATTAAAGATAAGGGAAGATACTGAATTAAAAAAATTCCCCCTCTATTGTCCGAAATGCAGACAAGAAAATTTAATTGAAATAAAGCAGTTCAAAGTAACTGTGATTACAGAGCCAGACGCAAAGACGCAGAGCCGATAAAATGAGATTAATACAATCTCATTTTATCGGCTCTTTCCGTTATGTATGGATTCTTTTAATTAGTCTTCGATGTTTCTTGCTTCGTTGATACCGCTGGCTAAAGATTCCATTAAGGATAGTTCTTTGTCTGTAAAGCTATCCATGTATTTCTCTATCTGTAATCGTCGGGTGCTTTTTACCAAGTTATTAGCAGGTAAGAAAAATTCATCAACGGAAACATGAAGTAACGATACAAGGTCATAAAGAACTTGTATGCTGGGGTGTTGCCCTTTATTTTCAATATTAGTTAAGTACCGTGGGTCAATTTCAATCAATGCTCCCACTTGTTCACGAGTTAAACCTCGTTTCAATCGAGCTTCTTTAATGGCTAAACCAAAGGCTCTAAAATCATATTTATCTTCTTTTTTACGCATAGTAGACCACCTCTATACATTTTATTGTTCCTACTGAATTAAAAACAGGTATAGAAAAACGTGTTATATGGTTTATAGGTTTATATTTAATAAAAAGCACTACTAAACGCCAATAAAAAAAACCGTTATATGGTAGTGCTATTTACGCTGTTAAAATATTGTATATTACTTCCAAATGGCGGTTTGTTGGAGGTCAACGTCGCCATGAAGTACATCATATACAATAAATTTCCTTACATTGGGTTCTTGTCAAAAAAAGTCGTCTATCTGCAATAGATAAGTACGTCCACCAATGTGGTTTTATAAATCATATAGATAGAATAACAGAAGCATGTAAACAGAGAAATAAATCTGTTTATATGCTTTTTTGGCTATTCAGAACTTTTTTACAAAGTTTATTTATCAGTAATGCAACAAATCCCCCTTTCACATTGGGACTAAGAGTGAAAGGAGATAAACGAGCAAGGCTCACTTCCTTTCCTAGACAGAAAGGGGGTGAGAAACATGAAACCATCTTCTTTTCAGACCACAATAGAAAATCAGTTTGACTATATCTGTAAACGTGCTATGGAAGACGAGCGAAAGAATTATATGCTTTATCTTTCAAGGATTGCAAAGCGTGAGGTGTCCTTTTCGGATGTTGGCGATTATCTTGTTAGCCAGTTTGCGACAACAGATAACTATTCAACTGACTTTCAGATTTTTACACTCAATGGGTTATCAGTAGGCGTTGAAAATGATTTGTTGAGTGAAGCATTACGTGAGTTGCCAGACAAGAAACGTGAAATTCTACTGCTGTTTTACTTTATGGACATGAGCGATTCAGAAATTGCAGACCTGTTGAAATTGAACCGTTCTACTGTCTATCGGCATAGAACCAGTGGACTAGCCTTAATTAAAAAGTTTATGGAGGAATTTGAAGAATGAAAACACAATATCCTATGATTCCCTTTCCTCTCATTGTAAAGGCAACAGATGGCGATACCGAAGCGATTAACCAGATTCTACATCATTACAGAGGGTACATAACGAAGCGTTCCCTACGACTTATGAAAGATGAATATGGCAATCAAAGTATGGTCGTTGATGAAGTCTTACGTGGAAGAATGGAAACCAGACTGATTACAAAGATTTTGTCATTTGAAATTAAGTAATATCCTCTCTCCTTTCGTGGAAGCGTGCTAAACCATTCCACGCTTCCCGAACAGGGAGGTTTGTTATTCCACCAAAGCATATTGAGCTTTCAATGTGTTTTGATAGGCTAACGAGCCATTGTTCTTTGAAAACTGAATAAAAGTAATCGAATACGTTTCGATAAGAAAAGAGCCAACGGAACTAACCGCCATGACCTATCTTATAAAGATAGCGAGCGATTCATGTTAGTGATCCGAGAAGCAATCTTTAGCAGGATTGCCTGCAACGACATTCTTATCGTGATAATGATACTCCCATACAGTCAATAGTCCGAGCGTGATAAAACCGTCGCAGGCAATGAGTATGGCTACATGAGAACCATGCAGGGGTGGAACTCCCGTGAGCTTTGCTAAAGCTGTTCGATTGCTGGTAAAACAACTTTTATGAAATCCAAATAAGTGATTTGGAAAGGAGGATTTTATGAAGCAGACTGACATTCCTATTTGGGAACGTTATACCCTAACCATTGAAGAAGCGTCAAAATATTTTCGTATTGGCGAAAACAAGCTACGACGCTTGGCAGAGGAAAATAAAAATGCAAATTGGCTGATTATGAATGGCAATCGTATTCAGATTAAACGAAAACAATTTGAAAAAATTATAGATACATTGGACGCAATCTAGCGTCGCCAAAGGGTCTTGTATATGATAAAATAGTATTAAGTCGTATCAAGGCTCTTTCCATAAAGGAAAGGAGCAAATGCCATGTCAGAAAAAAGACGTGACAATAAAGGTCGAATCTTAAAGACTGGAGAGAGCCAACGAAAAGACGGAAGATACTTATACAAATATATAGATTCATTTGGAGAACCGCAATTTGTTTACTCGTGGAAACTTGTGGCTACAGACCGAGTACCAGCAGGAAAGCGTGATTGTATCTCACTTAGAGAGAAAATCGCAGAGTTACAGAAAGACATTCATGATGGTATTGATGTTGTAGGAAAGAAAATGACACTCTGCCAGCTTTACGCAAAACAGAACGCTCAAAGACCAAAGGTTAGAAAAAACACTGAAACTGGACGCAAATATCTTATGGATATTTTGAAGAAAGACAAGTTAGGTGTAAGAAGTATTGACAGTATTAAGCCATCAGACGCTAAAGAATGGGCTATTAGAATGAGTGAAAATGGTTATGCTTATCAAACCATCAATAACTACAAACGTTCTTTAAAGGCTTCATTCTATATTGCTATACAAGATGATTGTGTTCGGAAGAATCCATTTGACTTTCAACTGAAAGCAGTTCTTGATGATGATACTGTCCCTAAGACCGTACTAACAGAAGAACAGGAAGAAAAACTGTTAGCCTTTGCAAAAGCTGATAAAACCTACAGCAAAAATTATGATGAAATTCTGATACTCTTAAAAACAGGTCTTCGTATTTCAGAGTTTGGTGGTTTGACACTTCCAGATTTAGATTTTGAGAATCGTCTTGTCAATATAGACCATCAGCTATTGAGAGATACTGAAATTGGGTACTACATTGAAACACCAAAGACCAAAAGTGGCGAACGTCAAGTTCCTATGGTTGAAGAAGCCTATCAAGCATTTAAGCGAGTGTTAGCGAATCGAAAGAATGATAAGCGTGTTGAGATTGATGGATATAGTGATTTCCTCTTTCTTAATAGAAAGAACTATCCAAAAGTGGCAAGTGATTACAACGGCATGATGAAAGGTCTTGTTAAGAAATACAATAAGTATAACGAGGATAAATTGCCACACATCACTCCACATAGTTTGCGACATACATTCTGTACCAACTATGCAAATGCAGGAATGAATCCAAAGGCATTACAGTACATTATGGGACATGCTAATATAGCCATGACGCTGAACTATTACGCACATGCAACATTCGATTCTGCAATGGCAGAAATGAAACGCTTGAATAAAGAGAAGCAACAGGAGCGTCTTGTTGCTTAGTAGTACAAATGAATTTACTACTTATTTACCACTTCTGACAGCTAAGACATGAGGAAATACGCAAAGAAACGTGAAGTATCTTCCTACAGTAAAAATACTCGAAAGCACATAGAATAAGGCTTTACGAGCATTTAAGAAAATATAAAAAGATAATTAGAAATTTATACTTTGTTTAAATAAAAAAATGTAAATTAAAAATATCAAAGTTACAGCAATCAAAAAAATATAATAAAAATGTTTTCATTTATACATATAGCAATTTTTATAAAAAATTCAACAATATATCTAAAATCAATTTAGATTTAAAAAATTATATGGGTTATAATAGTTAGATGTGAGGAAGTGAGTTTATGAAAGATGTAATCAATAAAATAATTGAGATTGATAAAAAAGCACAGGATTTGGATGAATCTTTTCAAAATGATCTTGTGACTGAACAAAAAAAACAAAAAGAAGCTATAAGACAGCTTGAAGACAAATATCAATCAGAATCTGTAACTAAACTTAATTCTGTCCATGACGATATTATTAATAGCCAAAACAATAATATCGAAAATCAAAAGAAAAGTATTGAAGAAAAGAAAAATCACTTGAAGGAAATCTTCGATAAAAACGAGGATAGATTGGTGGATAAATTCTTCAACATTATTACGGAGTAATTATGGGATCTGCAAGATTATATAGTGCGCTTAATACTAAGATTTCTAAGATTAGCTCAGAGCTTTTGTCTGATGAAGATTTTAAGAAATTATTAGAAGCTGATACTAATAAGGATCAATATGATTATCTTTTGAAATTGGGAAAGATTGAGGGTGAATACGCAAACGAGGGCGTGAGTCAGTTTGAAAATAGTCTTAATGATAAGATGATTAGAACTGAAGAAAAGTTGAAGTATTATATGAACGGCAGATACAAGGATTTTTATAATTCTTTGTTGGAGTATTATGTCGTTGAAGATATTAAAACTTTGGCGCGTGTTATCGTTAGAAGGGAATACACCGATAGGTTGAATGATAATCTTATAGTTCTCAAGGATACAAAATTTTCTCGAATTTCTTCGTCGACTACGATTCAAGATTTTGTGGATATGTTAGATGAGCCATACAAATCTATTGTCGATAGGTACAAGGAAGAAAATCGTCACAGAATTTTGTTTTTTATTGAGATGAACTTGGATAGAAATTATTATTCAAACATTATCAAGATGAGTCAAGGTTTATCGAAACAAGATTCTAAGATTGTCCAAGATTATTATGGTGAAAAAATCGACTTATTGAATTTGGAATGGATTTATAGAGCTAACAAATATTATGAAATCAATAGCGAGATTATTTTCAACTTTACGATTTTGGGCGGTAAATTGTTCCAATTGGACGATTTGAAGAAGATTTCGTATATGGATTTTGATGATTTGATAAATTTTATTTCCGAAAGTAAGTATTCTTTCTTGGTTAATACCGACAATGATATTGATTTGTACATGGATAGGAGAGTTTACAGATATCTTTATTTCAAGGCTATGGATTTGCTACATACTAATAAGTACAATATTTCGAAACTTATTGCGATTGGCGAATTACTTGAGTTTGAAAAATTTGATATTGAAAAAAGTGTGGAATCTAAGAGATTTAATTTGGATTTTGAAAAGTCCAAGTCTTATCTGATTAGAAGAGTTTAAGGAAGTGGTAAATTGAGAGCAGAAAAAATGTACATGATGAATGTAGTTGGAAATCTGAAGTATCTTGAATCCACTATAAAAGATTTGTTGGATATTGGAAGTGTCGAACTTACTGATAGTTTGAGCCAAATCGAAAACAATACTTTTATCGTTAATATCAATAGTGAAAATATCGAAAAAACTATGGAGTTTAATAATGTTACTGGTTTTGAAAACAGGGATGTTAAGGAATTGAATTCTATTGCTGATAATTTGAAGGATATTTTCAAAATTGATTTGAAAGATGAGAGATTAAAAAGAGAGTACAACGAAGATGAAATCAAAGACTTCTACGGTTCTATTAAATCTAAGGTGGACAAGATCTACGATTGTGAAAACCAAATTGATGAAAATAAAAAAGAATTGGAAGATTTGTATTTGATAGAAGATTTGGATGTTTCTATTGAAAGCTTGTGTGATATGAAGTATTTCGATTATCGCTTTGGCTATTTGTCTAAGGAAAATAGATTAAAGTTGAAGAAAAACTACGATAATATCATGGCAAGTGTACTTCATTTGGCAAGTAAGAACAAAAAGGAAGTTTATGTAGCTATTTATCCAAAAGATGTGTCCATTGAAACAGACAGAATTTTGAGATCGTTGAATTGGACTGATATCAATATTAATAAAGAAAGAAAAGAGGTTCCAAAGGAAATAATTTCCAAAATTGAATTGGAAAATGAAAACTTGGGAGCTCAAATCTCAGAATTAAATCAAAGTTTGAATGAGATTTACAGAGATAACAAAAGCAAAATCATTGATATGGTGATTTCTGCTAATTTGTTGATTCAATTAGAAGATGTGAAGAGTTTACTTGGAAGAAGTGAAAACTACTTTTACTTGGCAGGATGGGTTCCTGAATCAGCTAAGAGTGTTGTTCAAGAAAAATTATCTGCATACGATGATATGTTCATTAATTTCTTGGATGCAGATGAAAGTGGACTAACTCCTCCCACCAAGCTTAAAAACAACAAATTTTTTAAGCCGTTTGAGCTTTTAGTTAATATGTATGGCACTCCAAATTACAAGGAAATCGACCCTACTGTATTTTTCGGGTTGACTTATATGTTGTTGTTCGGTGCTATGTTTGGGGATTTGGGACAAGGCGCTGTGATGTTTGTAGCAGGTGTCTTATTAGCGAAATTCAAAGATAAGATGATGGGCGGACTTCTTGAAAGAATTGGTGCAAGTTCCATGGTGTTTGGAATTCTTTACGGTTCTTTCTTCGGACTAGAAGGAATTATTCCGGCATTGTTTTTGAAACCATTTGAAAATATCAACAAAGTTTTGATTATAGCTATTGGACTTGGTGTCGTACTTTTACTGATGGCTTATGTTTTAGGATTATGTAACAATTACATTTTCAAAGATGTGCAAGAAGGACTTTTCGGACAAGAAGGGTTGGCAGGATTTATGCTATTCTTGTTATTCTTATTATTAGCTGCAACAGTTGCATTAGAATTGCACATTGTTTCTGTTGGAGTGATTGCGGCGTGTATGTTGATTGTGATTTTTGTCATGATTTTCAAAGTTCCATTGACGCAACTTTTGTACAAGAGAAGACCTCTTCACAATGGTTTGGATGTTACAGGTTATTATGTTGAAAGTTCATTTTCAATTATTGAAACTTTGATTTCGATGTTTTCTTCAACTGTATCATTCATAAGAGTAGGGGCATTTGCTATCAACCACGTTGGTTTGTTCTTGGCATTTACATCTATCGGTAAGATGATAGGAACTAACGCTGGAAATGTAGCGATGATAATCGTAGGAAATATCGTGATTTTGGGTCTTGAAGGTTTGATTGTGTTCATTCAATCATTGAGACTTGAATATTATGAATTGTTTAGTAAATATTTTAAGGGTGATGGAATTTTGTTCCAACCAACTATAAAGAGAATTTAAAGGAGATAAATTTATGTATTTTATTTTAATTTCAACAGCAATAATAGTTTTATTGACTATAGGTTCAGGTGTTTATTTGTTATACAACAACACTGATTCATCAAAAACAAAATTAAAAAAAGCTTTAAGAACTAATCTTTTTGCTATAATTCCATGTCTTGTAATGGCATTTGTATTCTTAATGCCTAACTCTGCATTTGCAGAATCTGCTGCTGGTGCAACTAATGGTCTTGGACTTTTGGCAGCTGCTTTGTCAACAGGTCTTGCAACAATTGGTACTGGTTATGCAGTAGGTGTTGTAGGCTCATCAGCATTGGGAGCTGTTAGTGAAGATCCATCATTATTAGGTAAATCATTAATTTATGTAGGATTAGCAGAAGGTATTGCAATTTACGGATTGGTTATTTCAATTCTTATTTTGCAACAATTATAATTATGAAATCCGTAATTATAAGTGCGGATAATGTTACAAATCTTGGTATGCGCCTTGCTGGAATCACAGGTTTAGTTGCGAAAAACGAAGCTGAAATGAAGAGAGCTTTTAGGGCTGCAACTATTGATGATACTTTGGGCGTTGTCATTATCACTGAAGAAGTGTTCAATACTATAAAAGATGAAGTGACAAAACACAAAGACAAGGGTAAGAAGCCGTTAGTTGTAACAATACCCGGAAGAAAAGGACTTGAAGACAAAGATTTCTTAATGAAATACATTAAGGGGTCTATAGGAATTAAGGTAGATTAGAGGTAGAAATGATTTTATTAGAAAAGAAATTAGATATTTTTAACAAAATAATCTATGCAAATAAGAAAAAAGATTATGAAAAGAAACTTCTTGAAGTAAAAAACTCTAATCAAAATGAGCTAAAAAACTACGAACAAAAATTAATTGATGAATACAATTTAAATTTGAAAAAAAGAACCAGAAAAGCTGAACAAAAATCTATCGAAAAATTGAGAACTGCTGAACAAGAAAGCAGAAGAGAGCTTTTGGTTTTAAAAGAAAATGTATTGCAAAAATTGTTTGATAATGTTACTAAAAAAATATTGGATTTTGTGAAGACTGATGAGTATAAAGAAAGATTAATCAAGAATATTGAAGAAAACTTGACTGATTTGGATTACAAGATAGTGTTGTTGGTTTTACAAAACGATTATGATTATGTAACTAAGAATTTCAGTTCAGAAAAAGTCGAAGAAATCAAATCCATTGCGAACAATTACTTGGGTGGATTTATGATTCAAGATGTAGAAGAAACGGTGAATTTTGATTACACTTATTTGTCAAAAATGCAAGATTGTAAACATGAAATGGGTGAAGATATTCATAATCTAATGACAGGCGGTGATATCAATGAATAATGGTAAGATTTTTTCTATTAATGGTCCTGTAATAAAAGGAAGAAATATGACCGATTTCACAGCCAAGGAAATGGTGTTAATCGGTGAAAAGAAATTAATCGGAGAAGTTATCAGCCTAGAAGATGATATCGCGGTTATCCAAGTTTATGAAGAAACTGAAGGATTGAAAAAGGACGATGAAATTTATCACACTAATAAACCACTTTCATTAAAATTAGGACCTGGTTTATTGAAAAATATGTTTGATGGAATAGAAAGACCATTAAAAGAAATAAGAGATAAATTTTCAACTTTTATCCCAGAAGGTATCGGACTTATTTCCATTGACGAAGAAAAATTATGGGATGTCACTATAAAAGTTAAAAATGGTGATACAGTTACTCAAGGACAAATAATAGCAGAAGTTCCAGAAACAGAAGCTATCGTTCACAAAATTATGATTCCAGTTGGAGTTAATGGTACTGTAAAAAATGTGTTTGAAAATGGCAAGTACAATATTGAGACTACTATTATGCAAGTGGAAGATGATTTTGGGAACTTAACAGATATAAAATTGTACCAAGACTGGCCAATCAGAATTCCAAGACCTTCCAAGGAAAGACTAGATGTCGATCGCTTATTGGAAACTGGCCAAAGAATTTTAGATGTGTTCTTCCCTCTTGCAAAAGGTGGTACTGTAGCAATTCCTGGTGGATTTGGTACAGGAAAAACAATGACACAACACCAATTAGCAAAATACGCCGATGCAGATATTATTATTTACATTGGTTGTGGTGAACGTGGTAATGAAATGACAGAAGTATTGGAAGATTTTCCAAAACTTATCGATCCAAATAACGGTAAGCCACTTATGGAAAGAACTGTGTTGATAGCCAATACTTCCAACATGCCAGTAGCAGCCAGAGAAGCAAGTATCTACACTGGAATTACAATGGCAGAATATTTCAGAGATATGGGATATGATGTGGCAATCATGGCAGACTCCACTTCTCGTTGGGCAGAAGCTCTTCGTGAAATTTCTGGAAGACTTGAAGAAATGCCTGCAGAAGAAGGATATCCTGCATATCTTCCATCTAGAATTGCACAGTTCTACGAAAGAGCGGGAATTGTGAAAACTTTGAACGACAACGAAGGATCAGTTACAATTATCGGAGCAGTTTCTCCAGCTGGTGGGGATTTCAGTGAACCAGTTACAGAAAATACTAAGAGATTCGTAAATGTATTCTTGGGTTTGGATAAGGACTTGGCATATTCAAGACACTATCCAGCTATTAACTGGATGAGTAGTTATTCTTCTTATGTAGAAAAATTAAGAGATTATTACGAATCTAAACTTGGCGAAGATGTTGTAGATTTGAGAAATCAAATGCTTAAATTGTTATACGAAGAAGACAAATTAAAAGAAATAGTAATGCTTGTTGGTGAAGATGTTCTTCCAGACGATCAAAGATTGATTTTGGATATTTCAAATGTAATGAAGCTAGGATTTTTGCAACAAAATGCTTTTAGCAAGGTGGATACTTATGTTCCTCTTAAAAAGCAAGTTGAAATGCTTAAAACTATCAAATTATTATACGAAGAAGGACACAAGGCAATTAAAGAACAAATTCCTATTTCTCAAGTGAAAAATGCAGATTTGTATTCAAAAGTTATCGCCATGAAGAACACAATTTCCAATGAAGATTTGAGTGGAATAAAAGATTTGAATGACGAAATCAAAGAGTTTTACAGCGATTTGATTAGCAAATACGAAAAGTAGGTGATTTTATGATAAAAGAATACATTAAACTAAAAAAAGTTGAAAGTTCAATTATAGAAGTTGAAAATGTAAATGAAGCATCTTTTGGTGAAGTTGTCGAAGTAAAATCATCTGCATCAGATAAATCAATGGTCGGTAAAGTTGTAAATATTAACGATGATACTGTTACAATCCAAGTTTTTGGTGACAGTACAGGAATGAGTACACAAAATACTAAAGTTAGATTTTCACAAAGGCCATTTGAAATAGCTTTGTCAGAAGATATTTTGGGAAGAAAATTCAACGGAATTGGTCAACCAATAGATGATGGAGGAGATATTTACGCAGCAAAACGCTACAACGTAAATGGACGTGCCATCAACCCGGTTTCCAGAGTTTATCCTAGGGATTTTATCCAAACAGGAATTAGTTCAATAGATTGTTTGATGACTTTGATTAGAGGACAAAAACTTCCAGTATTTTCTGGATCTGGAATGAGTCACAATAGATTGGCTGCACAAATCGTTCGTCAAGCCAAAATCAAAGGCGCAAACGAAGATAACTTCGCTATTGTATTTGGAGCGATTGGTGTAAAACACGACGAAGCAAGATTTTTCGAAGATACTTTCAGACAATCTGGTGTATTGAATAATGTGTGTATGTTTGTAAATTACGCTGATGATTCAATAATGGAAAGAATTATTACTCCAAGAGCGGCACTAACTGCAGCGGAATACTTGGCTTTCGAAAAAAATTATCACGTATTGGTTATCATTACTGATTTGACAAGTTACGCAGAAGCTCTTCGTGAAGTTTCATCAAAAAGAGAAGAAGTTCCTTCCAGAAAGGGCTATCCAGGATATTTGTATTCTGATTTAGCGTCATTGTACGAAAGAGCAGGTATGATTAAAGATGCAGAAGGCTCTGTAACTTTGATTCCGATTTTGACGATGCCTAATGACGATATCACTCATCCTATTCCGGACTTAACAGGATATATTACTGAAGGACAAATTGTTTTGGAAAGAAGTTTGATGCAAAAAGACATATATCCACCAATCAATGTTCTTCCATCATTATCGAGACTTATGAAAGATGGTATTGGTGAAGGATACACAAGAGAAGATCATCCGGATGTAAGTAGCCAATTATTTTCAAGTTATTCTCACGTTCAAGAAGTCAGAGATTTGGCACAAATTATCGGAGCGGATGATTTGAGTGAAGCTGATCAAAAATATTTGAAATTTGGAGACGAATTTGAAAATAGATTTGTAAAACAAGATTATTATGAAAACAGAGAAATCGAAGAAACACTAGATCTTGCGTGGGATTTATTGAAGATATTACCAGAAAACGAATTGGACAGATTATCACCAGAAATGATAAAACAACATATGAACAGGTGATTATATGGCAGTTTATAAGATGACTCCTACAAAGGGGAATTTAATAAAAGCTAAAAAGACATTGGATTTTTCCAAAAAAGGTTACAATCTTTTGGATAAAAAAAGAACTGTCCTAATTAAAGAAATGATGGGTCTTATGAAAAAGGCACAAACTCTTCAAGATTCCATCGAAAAAGAGTTCGATGAGGCTTACGAGCTTTTGACAGAAGCATCCATAACAGTTGGAACTGATAGACTTGAAGAAATTTCCCATTCGATTAGTCACGAAAAAGAATTCGATATAATTTACAAATCAGTAATGGGAGTTGAAGTTCCGAATATTGTATATCCAAAATCAAAAGCCGAAGCACAATATGGTTTCTTCAGAACTAATGCCTCATTCGATAGGGCTGTTCTTGCATTCAACAAAATCAGAGAAACTATATACGAATTGGCTGAAATGGAAAATGCAGTGTATAAATTGGGTAAGGAAATTAAAAAAACTCAAAAACGTGCCAATGCGTTGGATAAAATACAAATTCCAAAATACGAACAATCCATCAAAGATACTGAAGATATCTTAGCCGAAAAAGAAAGAGAAGAATTCTTCAGATTGAAGATGGTCAAAAAGAAAAAGAAATAAATTTCGGTTGGGCAGTTGATTTGCCTGACCGATTTTTTTGTTATAGTATAGATATAACAAATCAATGTATAAAGAGGAGATGAGAACTTGATAAAATTTTTAGCACAATGTATTTGGTGGCAAGATATTAGAAAACCAAAGAAAATTTCTGAAAATATTTTAAGAATATTGTATATTGCATTGGAATTATTTATCAGCTGGTTGTTGATATTGTATTTGACAAATTTCAGCTTGAATAAAGTTGTTTATGTGATTTTGTCTGTTTATGTAGTGTTATCTTTATTGACATTCGGGGCTATTAAATCGTATGAGTTGGAAATATATGAAGACAAACCTCTTTTATCTTGGGGATTGTGGATTTTAGGATGGCCACTTTCTTTAATCGGCTTATTCTTTTTAGCTTTTAATAAAGAAAATATTTTGAAAATAACTGAAAAATAATTTTAGGGAATTCTAAAACGAATTCCTTTTTTGTTTGTGATTGATGTGTGTTTGAGGTATTATATAAATAGAGGTGATTTTATGTGTAATTGGGATTTGTCCAAGATGTATAAGGACAAGAACGCAATCGAAAAAGATATTAAATTAGTTAACGAAAATATTAATAAAATTGATGAATTGAAGAAAAATGAAAAGGATAATTTCGTAGAAATATTGGATTTACTTTTCGAAACTGACAGAGTAATGGATAATTTGTACACTTACGCTTCAATGAAAAAGGATGAAAATAGCAAGGTTTCAGATAGTGTAAAATTGGAATTGGAATTGTCATCATTGTACAACAAGCTACAATCTAGATTTTCTTTTGTTGAACCATTTGTTTTATCATTAAAAGAAGATGAACAAGACAAACTTATCAGAGAAAATCCAAGTTATGAAATATTCTTCAAAAAGATTTTGAGATTTAAGGAACACACTTTATCTGCAGAAGAAGAAAACATTATTTCTCTTATGAGTGAAGCTATGTCAAGCCCTCACAATGATTTCTACAGTTTGCAAAACACAGATATGGAATTTCCTTATGTAGAATCAATCGATGAAAAGCTTACAAATGCTAATTTTGTTCCACTATTATCTAAGCTTCCACGTGAACAAAGAAAAGAAGTTTTTGAAAAATATTACGATGAATTAGCTAAGTACAACAATACTTTTGGCTCTACTTTGTATGCGAATATCAAAAATTTGGTTATACTATCTAAAATCAAAAAATACGACAGTGCAAGACAAATGGAATTATTCAACGACGATGTTGAAGAAGTTGTGTACGATAATTTAATCGACATTGTGCACGAATACTTGCCATACATGTACAAATACTACAAGGCAAGAACAAAATTGTTAGGATTAGATGAGCACCACATGTACGATGTTTATGTTCCATCTACAAAAGGTTTTGATCGTGAAATTCCATTTGAAGAAGCTAAGAAAATGGTGATTGAAGCTGTAAAACCAATGGGAGAAGAATATCAATCTATCATGAAGAAAGCTTTTGAAGAAAATTGGATTGATGTTTATCCAAAAGATGGCAAGAAACCAGGTGCTTACAGTTGGGGATCATACGACTCTTATCCATACATTTTATTAAACTACACAAATGATGTGGATTCTGTGTTTACTTTGATTCACGAATTGGGTCATTCGATTCATTCATATTATTCAAGAGCTAACAATGAGTTCAAATATGCAGGTTATACTATATTTGTTGCGGAAGTTGCAAGTACTTGTAATGAAATGTTGTTGTTGGATTATATGATTAAAAATGCTAAGAATGATGATGAAAAATTATACTTGTTAGATCATCACATCAACTCATTCAAATCAACAATTTTCAGACAAACTATGTTTGCAGAATTTGAACGAGAAACTCACAAATTAGTTGAAGAAGAAAAGGCATTAACTGGAGAAGATTTCAACGAAATTTACCTTAACTTAAACAAAAAATACTTCGGAGATAGTGTTGTATCAGATGATTTGATTAAGTACGAATGGTCAAGAATCCCTCATTTCTACACTAACTTCTATGTGTATAAGTATGCTACAGGTCTTAGTTCATCATCAATCTTGTCACAAAAGATTTTATCGGGAAATAAACAAGATTTGGAAAACTACAAGAATTTCTTGAAAGATGGTAACAAAAACTATCCTCTAGTACAACTTAAAAACGCTGGAGCAAACATCAAAGATAAAGAAGTTTTGAGAACTGCTTTTGAAGTTTTTAAAGAAAAAGTATTAGAATTTGAAAAAATTGTCAATAAATAGGGGAGAAATTCATGAAATATAAATCATTACACACATGTATCAGAGTAACTAATTTGGAAAAATCAATCGAGTTTTATGAAAAAGCTTTAGGTATGGAAGTTACAAGCAAGAAAGATTTCCCTGAAGATGAGTTCACACTTGTGTATATGACAAGTGATCACGACTATGAAATCGAATTGACTTATAACTACGGAAAGACAGATTATACTCATGGCGATTTCTACGGTCACATGGCTTTTGAAGTTGAAGATTTGAAAAAATCACACGAATATCACAAATCTTTAGGTTATGAAGTTGATGAATTAGGTGGACTTGAAGGTGTTGCAACATTTTATTTCATGAAGGATCCAGATGGATTTAACATCGAAATAATTGGTAAATAGTATGAATCTTGAGTTAAAACATGTGAATAAATCTTTTGGAGATAACAAAGTTTTAACCGATATTTCATTTAAAGTTGAAAGCGGACGTGCTTTTGGGTTTTTGGGTAGAAATGGAGCCGGAAAAACTACAACTATGAGAATCATTACGGATGTTTTGAGTGCTGATAGTGGACAAGTTTTGATTAACGGCTCTCCCATTAATTATAATGAAGTTAATATCGGATATCTTCCAGAAGAAAGAGGATTGTATTCCAACGAAAAAGTGTTCACGCAATTGTATTATTTTGCAAGACTTAAAGGAACAGACAGAAGAAGTGCTCTTCAAAATGTAAGATATTGGCTTGACAGATTTGACCTTGCAAAATACAAGAACAGAAAATTGTCCACTTTATCCAAAGGTTTAAGACAAAAAGTTCAAATCATTTCTGCTCTTTTAAATGATCCAGATATTTTGGTTCTTGATGAGCCTTTTTCTGGACTTGACCCGATTAATGCTTACGAACTAAAATTGGCTGTTGGAGAATTTATACAGAATCAAAAAATAGTTATATTCTCCAGCCATTTGATGAGTTATGTAGAAGAATTTTGCAGAGATGTTTGCGTTATTGAAGAAGGTAGAATTATTTTGAATGGGGATTTGAATGAAATCAAAACTTCAATGGCTGAGAAAAAAATGCTACTTAATGCAAACAATATGGGAATTTGGGAATTAAAAGAGTTATTGGAGTCAGAAAATTTGATATATCCAGATGCTGTTGTCAGAGAATTCAAGCTTTTGGTCAGACTTACTGAGAATGTAACCAAAGAAGATATACTAGAATTTATGATGTTAAATCAAATCGACATCAATTGTTTCAGTCAATACGAACCTAGTCTTCAAGATGTGTTTGTGTCAAAGGTTGGTGTTAGAGAATAATGAAAAAATTTAGTAGAGTATTTAATTTTGAATTTAACTCCATAATCAGACACAATTCTTACTTGATAGCTACATTGGTAATTACGGTATTGGTGTTTGCTTTGTCTTTTTTGCCAAGATTTATGCCATCTATTTTTAATAACGCCAATGCGGGGGCAAATAAAAACGCAACCGTTGATATCAATGCACTTACATTCAAAAACACATGCATTTATTCATCTAATAAGGATATTGATGTTGAATATTTGAAGACTATAATGGGTTTGGATAGCAAAGATGTGCTTACATCTGAGGCTGATGTAAAAAAAGCTGTAGAAAATGGTGAATACAATATAGGATTTGTAGTAGAAAGTCCAACGAAGTTCAATTCTTATATCAAAAACAAAGAATTTATGGACGATCATTCCGAAAGATTCACAAGGACTTTGGAAAAGTATAATTACGACAAAAGTTTAATTAATAATGGAGTAGATCCTGGAATAATTGAGAAAAATTCAAAAGCGGAGATTAATTTTACAGAAAAAGTTTTGAATAAAGACAGGTCACATTCATTTGTATTTTCAATAGTTTTTGTTATTCTTTTCGATTTGATGATACTATTTTATGGAAGTGTTATGAGCAACAATATTTCAAGAGAAAAGAAAGACAAGACAATTGAAGTGCTCTTATCATCTGCAAAGCCAAGTGTGTTTGTATTTGGTAAACTTTTAAGTTCAGCAGTTTTGGGAATAATCCAATACTTTATATTTATTATTGCGGGAATAGTCGGAATATTTGTCAATAAAAACTATTATCCAGAAGGCATATGGACGTTTTTCACAAATACTTTGAGTCTAAAATTCTTGTTGACTATACTTTTGTTTGTAGTATTTGGATTTGTTTTGTATTTGATATTGTTCCAAATTCTTGGACTTGCTGTAAAAAGAGCGGAAGAAGTTAATTTCCTAATAGTTCCAATATTTTTGGTGCTCGTTGGATTATTCTTCGTAATAATCAATTCGTTAGGGAAAGACAGCGATATTTTGATTAAAATATTATCGTTTGTGCCTTTTTCATCTGCAACCTTGATGCCAGTTAGATTTTTATTGAATGATGTGAAGCTATTGGAAATAGGAATATCATTTGGATTGATGCTTGTAGTGATAGTTTTATTGTTGATAAGATCTATAAAAATGTATCGCAAGAGCGCTGTGGAAAATATTGATTAAAATACTTGACAGACTAAAAAATTAGTGTTAATGTATTAAAAGACAATTTAATATTTATCTTATTAAGAGTAGTGGAGGGAATGGGCCCGATGAAACTCAGCAACCTATTAAATTAGGTGCTAAATCCCACAGGAAATCCTGAAAGATAAGTTTACACATCCTTACCTTTTCAGGTGAGGATTTTTTTATGGAGGTATTATGAAAAACATATTTTTAACATCTGAATCAGTTACAGAAGGTCACCCAGATAAAGTTTGTGACCAAATTTCTGATGCAATATTAGATGCTATTATTAAAGAAGACAAAGATGCAAGGGTTGCTTGTGAAACTTGTTCTACAACTGGACTTGTTATGGTAATGGGAGAGATTACTACTACAAGTTATGTAGACATCAGGTCAATCGTTAGAAAAACATTGGCTGAAATTGGATATGATAATGCAGATTATGGTATTGATGCAAGAACTTGCGCAATCATCACTTCATTGGAGGAACAATCTACAGATATCGCACAAGGCGTTGATGAATCTGAAGAATACAAGGGCAACAAATCAGACGAATACGATAGATACGGTGCAGGAGACCAAGGAATGGTATTTGGTTATGCAACTAATGAAACAGAATCAGGATTGCCATTGCCATTGGAATTATCACACAAATTAGCTAGAAGACTTGCTACTGTAAGAAAAGAAAAAATCTTGAATTATTTGAGACCAGATGGCAAAACACAAGTAACTGTTGAATACGAAAATGACGCTCCAAAAAGAATTGAGGCTATAGTAGTTTCGACACAACACGATCCAGATGTTGATTACGAACAATTAAAAGAAGACATCAAAAGAGAAGTTATTTTGAAAATCGTAGATGAATCTATGATTGACGAAAACACAAAATTCTTCATCAACCCAACAGGAAAATTCGTAATTGGGGGACCAATGGGAGATGCTGGACTTACAGGAAGAAAAATAATAGTAGACACTTACGGTGGATTCTGTAATCATGGTGGCGGAGCATTCAGTGGAAAAGACCCTACAAAAACTGATAGATCAGCAGCATATTTTGCAAGATATATTGCAAAAAATGTCGTAGCAGCTGGACTTTGCGACAAATGTGAAGTAGGTTTCTCTTATGCAATCGGAGTTGCAAAACCAATCAGTATGTTCATCAATACATTTGGAACGAATAAAATCGAAGAAGAAAAAATTATTGAAGCAATAAATGAAAACTTTGATGCAAGACCAAAAGCAATAATCGACAAATTGGATTTACAAAGACCTATTTACAGAGATGTTGCAAGCTACGGACATTTCGGACGTAATGATTTGGATTTATCATGGGAAAAATGTGACAAAGTTGAAGCTTTGAAGAAATATCTATAAAATAAAAATCAGTGAATGTTAAAATATTTCAACATTCACTGATTTTTTTAGTACTTTTTTAGTACTCCAAAAAAATAGATAGCTAAATTTAGCTATCTATAAGGTGTTTGGCGGGAATTGGTAGGAATCGAACCTACCCGGGCAGCTCCTAACTACCTGAGACGGTTTTGAAGACCGCAGGGCACACCAGCACCCATCAATTCCCAAATACCTTAATATTATACCAAAAACAAAGTTAATTTACAAATTATTTTACAATCAATTCACAAAACTGTAATAAATATAATAGATTAGGGCAATGCACAAGCAAAGCCCAGCTCTATTATTTAAAATCTTTTACTTTAACCCTGTCATTTTCAATTCTTTTAGTGTAGCCTTTAATGTCCAATGTTTCTAAAAGAGTGATTGCACTTTTTCTTGACATATTGAGCATGTCTTTGAGTTCTTTTACATTCAAAGTTTTGTTGTTATTGAAATGATCATCGACAGTTTTGATGAATTTGTCGTAACATTTTTTAGAAATCAAAAAGTTATCTCTTAAAATTACGACGTCTTTTTGCAATAAAATTCCCAAAATAGTCTTGTCCTTTTGGTTGTGAACAACATTGTCTATCTTCAATAATTTGTCGAACTGGTTTTGACAAATATCTTGAAGCATTTTCTTTCTGATTTTTTCATCTTCATCACTTAATTGAACTTTGTGAGATTTAGAAGATATTATACCACTTTCTTCCATCAAAACCTCTTGGTCGTTTAAGTCTTTAAGCATGTAATTGAAGAATGGTCTATCGTCATCAAGTTGTAATTTTTTAAGAAGTTCTTCTTTGTTAATACCAGGTAATAAAGGATTTGTCTTGTGGAATGATATCACAAACATTTTTAATTTACCTAATAATTTTAAGTAAGCTTCTTTTTCTAATACTTTATCATTTCTAATTACAACTTTATCTTCTTGTTTTAGTTCGTCTAATTCTTTTAAAACTTTGTCTTTTGATTCCGAAGAATAGAATACCAAGTCATCAATTTTAGTAGGAAAAATCTCGTCTCGCAGATAATTTAAAATGATATCTTTGATTTTTCCTTCTTCTTTTATTTTAAGATTTTCAATGATTTCTTCATCGAATAATTTATGTTTTCTAACAGAACCATCTATTATAATACCACCACCGATGGTAACTTGTGGGGAAAATTGTCTTAAAATAAAAGGATCAGATGTTTTTGCATAGATTTTTTCTTCAAGTCTTATTTGAACTAAAGCCTGTGTTCCCGGTTGAATTACTTGCTTATCAAGTGGAACTACCCTTCCGAATATTTCTTTTGTACCGTGGAACAATCTTACTCTATCCCAGTGATTTAAAGGCGATGCACTTTCTAACAATGTAAGTCTAACATCTATCATATTGAAAGCTTTTAGTGAGTTTTTCTTGGCAATAACATATCCTCTGTCGATTTCATCCAAATTTAGATTGATATTCAAAGCAACTCTTTGGGATGGGTGAGCTACATTTACATTTTTATTGTGAACTTGAATGTTTTTAATATTAATATCTTTTTCAAGAGGATATATAAAAGATTCTCCCTTGTGAATATCTCCATCAAGAAGTGTTCCAGTAACAACTGTTCCAATTCCTTTGACATTGAATTTTCTGTCGATATTCATTCTGTAATCTCTTTCGGCGTGTTTTTGCTTTAATTTCTTAGATTCAGAATCTATCATTTGAATTAAATTATCTATTCCTCTTTTTGAAACAGAATCCACTTCGCAAACAGGACAGTTTTCGAGGAAAGTTCCTTTAACTAATTCTTTTACTTGTTCGGTTGTCTTTTGTGTTTCTTCATCAGTCGCCAAGTCTCTTTTTGTCAAGACAACAATACCTTCAGTTTTATTTAAAAACCTAAGAATATCCAAATGTTCAACAGTTTGTGGCATTACACCTTCTTTACAGTCGATACATAAAAGAATCATGTCCATTCCAAAAGTACCAGTCATCATATTTTTTACAAACTTTTCATGACCTGGCACGTCTATTATTCCAGCTCTTTGACCACTTGGAAGATCAAAATAGCTAAAACCTAAATCGATAGAAATTCCTCTCTTTTTTTCTTCCGGTAGTCTATCAGTGCTATTTCCGGTTAAAGCTTTTATTAATGTAGTTTTTCCATGATCGATATGGCCAGATGTACCTATAATAAAATCCATATAACCTCCAATTAATTTACTAATGTATATTATATCATATTTCGTTATTTTTTATAAAACATAAGGAAATTATTTTCATAAGTTTTTTGACAAACGTATTGATTTAAAATGGTAAAGTAAATATAAAATATTTGTGTCAATTACTTTATCATTATATTAAAGTTGATTAACCGAAAGATACATTTATAAGAATATATATACATAAATAATGCGATATTATGCTAGTTAATAAAGTGATAATGAATATTAATAAGGATTTTAAACAAAATACTAATTTACTTTAGGAAATATAAGTGGTATAATAAAAAATATAAATAAGAAAATAATCTTAATAACTGAAGGAAAACAATTTTTTAGGAGGATTTTAATGAGTTTTACATTTGACTTAAAAGAACATGCTTCTCAAGTCGATGAATTTCGAGAATTTGTAAGAAGCAAAAAGGATATTAAAGGTCCTTTGATGCCCGTTTTACAACGTGCACAAGATGAATTTGGTTATTTGCCTAAGGAAATTATTGTAATGATTTCTAAAATATTAGACATTCCTTTGTCAGAAATTTACGGTGTTATAACTTTTTATGCACAATTTTCTTTGATTCCAAAAGGAAAATACGATATTCAAGTTTGCGAAGGAACTGCTTGTTATGTAAAAGGAGCTCAAAGAGTTTCTGAAAAACTACAAGAGATTTTGAAGATTCCAGCAGGTAGCACTACTGAAGATCAAAAATTTTCAATCACACCATGTAGATGTGTTGGTTTGTGCGCATTAGCTCCAGTTATTGTTATTAACGGCGATGTGTACGGTAAGGTAGATGTTAATGAATTAGAATCAATTGTTAGTAAATATAATTAGTTATTAGGGGATTTGTTATGAATATTGAAAAACTTAATGAGATAAGAGAAGAGTATGCAAAAAATATCAAAATGCGTGAACTCGTAAAGGATAAAATTTATGTTGAACATACTAATCCAAAAGAAAAACAAATAGTTGTGTGTGGTGGAGCTGGTTGTGAAGCTACAGGCGCTAAATCTTTGATTGATGAGTTTAACAAATATATAGAAGAAGAAAAAATCGAAAACGTAGTGGTTGTTCCAGTAGGATGTATTGGACTTTGCGAAACTGGTCCTAACGTTGTTGTATATCCTGAAGGAATTTTCTACACAAGAGTTAAGTTATCAGATGTTAAGAGCATTGTCGATAAATCTATTGTAAATGACGAAGTTGATGAAGATGTAGTTTACGAAAATGCAAAACAAGACGATAAGATTTTGAAATACAATTCAGTTGATTTCTACGATAAACAATTTAAGATAGCTTTAAGAAATGTAGAAAAAATTCAATTAGAATCTTTGAACGAATATATTGGTGCAGATGGTTATCAAGCTTTACATAAAGCCATTTTTAATTTAGACCAAAAAGACATAATTGAAGAAATGAAGAAATCAGGATTGAGAGGTCGTGGAGGAGCAGGTTTCCCTACAGGAAGAAAATGGGAATCAGCTTATAAAGTAGAAAATAATCAAAAATATGTTATCTGCAACGCGGACGAAGGAGACCCTGGTGCTTTCATGGACAGAGCGATTCTTGAAGGGGACCCTCATTCAGTATTAGAAGGTATGGCTATTTGCGGTAGAGCGATTGGTGCTAATCAAGGTTTTATCTATGTAAGAGCAGAATATCCAATTGCTGTTAAAAGATTGAGAATTGCGATACAACAAGCAAAAGAAATGAATCTTTTAGGAAACAACATTTTTGGATCTGATTTTTCATTTGATATCGAATTGAGATTGGGTTCAGGAGCTTTTGTATGTGGTGAAGGTACTGCCTTGATGGAATCTATTGAAGGTAGACGCGGTATGCCTCGTACTAAAATATTTAGAACTGCTGAAAGAGGATTGTGGGATAAACCAACTATTATCAATAACGTTGAAACATTTGCTAATGTTCCAGCAATTATGGACAGAGGTGCAGATTGGTTTACAAGTTTTGGTACAGAAGGTTCACCAGGAACTAAAGTATTCGCTTTAGGTGGTAAAGTTGTAAACACTGGTTTGGTAGAAGTTCCAATGGGATCTACTTTGAGAGAAATCATATTTGATATCGGCGGCGGAATTAAAGACGGCAAGAAGTTCAAAGCTGTTCAAACAGGTGGACCATCTGGTGGATGTATTCCAGAAGAATTCCTGGATACTCCAGTTGATTTCGAATCATTAGGAAAAATCGGTTCAATCATGGGATCAGGCGGAATGATTGTAATGGATGAAGACGACTGTATGGTAGATATTGCTAGATTCTTCCTTGAATTTACTGTAGATGAATCTTGCGGTAAGTGTGTTCCATGTCGTGAAGGTACTAAGAGAATGCTTGAAATTCTAGAAAAAATCACTTCCGGAAAAGGTGAAGATGGAGATATCGAAGCATTAGAAGAATTGTGTGATACTATCACATCAGCTTCACTTTGTGGTCTTGGACAAACGGCTCCAAATCCAGTTATCTCAACATTAAAATACTTCAGAAATGAATATGAAGCTCACATTTACGATAAGAAATGTCCTGCTCATGCATGTAAGGCACTTTTATCATATGAAATTACAGACAAATGTATAGGTTGCACTAAATGTGCTAAAAATTGCCCTGTAAGTTGTATAGAAGGAGAAGTTAAGAAACAACACGTTATCGACAAATCTCAATGTATAAAATGTGGTAATTGCGAAACTGTATGTCCTGTTCACGCAGTAGTTAGGAGATAGATAGTATGATTACTGTAACTATTGATGGAAAAGTAATTCAAACTGATAAGCCTAAATTCATTATCGATTTAGCAAGAGAAAATGGGATTGATATTCCAAATTTATGTTACGATAAAAATTTGGCTGTGGTGAGCGCTTGTAGACTTTGTTTAGTTGAAGTTGAAGGAAGCAAAAAATTAATGACTGCTTGTTCTACTTTGGCAAAAGACAATATGGTTGTTCATACTAAAACTGATAGATTAATAAAACACAGACAAAGAATTCTTCAAATGTTGTTGGATTCTCATCCAAATGATTGCTTGACTTGTCAAAAATCCGGTGAATGTCAATTACAAAAATATTCTTATGAATACGGAGTAAAATTCAGAGAACATGACGGAGCAAGAAGAGAAAAATTAGTTGATGATTCTTCACCATACATCATTAGAGATGATAGTAAGTGCATATTATGTGGTAAATGCGTAAGAACATGTAATGTTATGGATGATAGAAAAATTATTAATTTCTCAAACAGAGGATACAAAACAAGAATTAATTTAGATATTAATGACACATTTGAATCTTCTTACTGTATTTCTTGTAATAGATGTGTAGTAGCTTGTCCAGTAGGAGCATTAATGGACAAAAGGGCTATGAATTTAGGAAGAAAATGGGAATTAGAAACGAAGAAAGTTCAATGTAAAGTATGCGAATACGGTTGTGAATTTGAAGTTTTGAGAAAAAATGGAAAGAATCTTGCATTAAGAGCATTAAGCCCAGAAAATGGCAGACCACTTTGCTTAAAGGGTAGATTGACTACAGAATTATTGAATGTGGATAACCCAAAACAACCTTACAAAAAAATTGGTGGAGAATTTGTCGAAGCTAGCTGGAATAATGTATTAGGTTTGGATAAGATTCTAGACAAAATCGAAAAAATAGATAATTAATGTATAAATAAATAGAATGAATAGGTGAAATAATGAATAGAGAACAATTAATATCAATTATTGATGATGCTGTAAACAGAGAAGATGATTCGTATACATTTTACAAAGATGCAGCTGAAAAAGCAGAAGATCCACAAACAAAAAGTCTTTTTGAAAGACTTAGTAAAGAAGAATTGAAACACAAAGATTACTTACAAAAATTCTTAGAAACAAAAGCTGAAACTATCAAAATTGATGATAGTGAAGATTATAATTTATCACAAGACATTGATAGACCAAGAATGACTACAGAAATGGACTTCAGAGATGCTATCAAATTAGCTATAAAAAGAGAAGAAGAAGCTATGCAATTGTACGCTGATATTGCAAATTCTTGCTTAGATAAAGCTGAACAAGATATTTTTGCTGGATTATCTAAAATGGAAAAATTGCATAAAACTGAACTAGAAGAAATATTTTTGAATGTAGGATTTAACGAAGTTTGGTAGGTGTAATATGTTAAATATAAATATTGATGGTATTGATGTTCAAGTTGAAGAAAATACCACTGTATTAGAAGCGGCGCATAAAATAGGGATTGATATTCCGACATTGTGCCACGATAAATACCTGAGCGAATTTGGCGGTTGTAGAATGTGCTTAGTTGAGATAGAAGGATCCAGAAAACTTCAAACGTCGTGTTCTACTATGGTCAAAGACGGAATGGTTGTTAAGACAGAAACTGATCGTTTAGTAAAAACTAGACAAAATATACTTAAACTTTTGATGATGAATCACCCTAAAGATTGCCTAACTTGTTCAAAAGTTGGTAGTTGTAGATTACAAGATTTGTGCTACAGATATGGTGTTAAAAATCCAGAAGTATTAGGCAAATACGGTAATTATGACATAGAAGTTCAAAATCACGAAGTTGATGATACGAATCCATTGATTTTTAGGGACCAAAACAAATGTATTTTGTGTGGAAAATGCGTCAGAGTTTGTGAAGAAGTTCAATGTACACATACAGTAGATTTTAAAAATAGAGGATTTGATTCTTATATTTCTACAGCTTTTGATCTTCCTTTATCTAAGGAAAACTGTCGTATGTGTGGACAATGCATAAGCGTGTGTCCAACAGGTGCATTAATCAATAAACAATTAAAAGATACAAGACCTTGGGAAGTTGAAAAAGTTAAGACAACTTGTCCATTCTGTGGAACAGGATGTCAATTCAATTTAATTGTAAAAAATGGAAAAGTTCAAGGTGTTGAACCATGTGATGGTTATGTAAATCAAAACGCACTTTGTATCAAAGGTCGTTTCCATACAGATATGATTCACTCGGACGAAAGATTGACTACTCCATTGATTAGAAAAAATGGAGAACTGGTTGAATGTAGTTGGGATGAAGCTATAGGTTATGTTGGAAATAAACTAAGAGATATCAAGATGGAATTTGGCCCAGATTCTATTGCTGGTTTAAGTTCTGCTAGATGTACAAACGAAGATAACTTTGTATTCCAAAAAATGATGAGAGCAGCGATTGGAACAAACAACGTAGATCACTGCGCCAGAACCTGACACGCTCCAACAGTTGCAGGTCTTGCAGCTACATTAGGAAGTGGAGCTATGACAAACTCTATAGAAGAAATTCTGGGTGCAGAATTATTGTTTGTTATAGGTTCTAATGCTACTGAAGCGCATCCTATTATTGGTAATAAGATGAAACAAGCAGTTAAAAAGGGAACTAAACTTATAGTTGTAGATCCAAGAAAAACTGGCTTGGCGGAAGAAGCGGATATTTGGTTGAGATTAAATCCAGGTACGGATGTATTCTTGTTAAATGCTATGATGAAAGTTATCATAGAAGAAGGATTAGAAGCCAAAGATTATATTGAATCTCGTGTTGAAAACTTTGAAGGCTTGAAGAAAACAGTAATGAAATACGATTTGGATGAAGCTGAAAAAGTTACAGGTGTGGACAAAGAATTAATCAGACAAGCAGCTTTGTTGTATGCAAAGACTGAAAAAGCTGGTATATTCTATACACTTGGTATCACAGAACACACTCATGGAACAGAAAATGTAATGAGCTTAGCAAATCTAGGAATGTTAACTGGACACGTTGGAATTGAATCTGGAGGAATCAATCCTATCAGAGGACAAAACAACGTACAAGGAGCTTGTGATTTGGGTGCTTTACCTAACACTTATCCTGCTTATGCAAAAGTTACAGATCCAAAAGCTCGTGAATTTTTCGAAAGCGTATGGAAGACTCCATTAAGTCCAAATCTTGGATACCAAATTCCTGAAATGTTTAATCAAGCAGTTAAGGGAAATGTTAAAGCAATGTATATAATGGGAGAAGATCCTGTTTTATCAGATCCAGATGCAAATCACGTTAAGAGAGCTTTGAATAATTTAGATTTGTTAGTAGTTCAAGATATATTTATGTCTGACACAGCAAAGCTTGCAGATGTCGTATTCCCTGCAACTTGCTACGCAGAAAAGGACGGAACTTTTACAAATACCGAAAGAAGAGTTCAAAGAGTTAGAAAAGCTGTTACTCCTCCGGGACAAGCTAGAAATGACTGGTCAATTTTGTGTGATGTAAGTAAAATCATCAATCCAAATGTATTCTTTGATTATGAAACAAGTGAAGATGTATTTGAAGAAATGAGAGTAACTATGCCAAGTTACAGAGGTATGACTTACGAAAGAATTGACAAAGTTGGATTACAATGGCCATGTCCTACGACATCTCACCCTGGTACAAAATACTTGCACAAAGGAATATTTGCAAGAGGTCAAGGTCAAATGATGGAAATAGAATACAGACCATCAGAAGAATTGCCTGATGAAGATTATCCAATGATTCTAAGTACTGGAAGAATGTTGTATCATTACAATATAACTACGAGATACTCAAAAGATTTGGATGGAGTAAGTCCTTACGAACTTGCAGAAATCAATCCAGTGGATGCAGAAAGATTGGGAGTAAAAGATTTGGATACTATTAGAGTTACATCTAGAAGAGGAAGTATCGTAACTCGTGTTGTAGTAACTGATAGAGTATTACCTAATATGATATTCATGACATTCCACTACAGAGAATCTCCAGTAAACGAAGTGACATCAAATCACTACGATCCAATTACAGGAACTGGTGAGTATAAAGTGTGTGCAATTCATGTTGAAAAAGTTGATTTGAATCCAGATCATGAGGATACAATTCAAAGATTTGTTAACATGGCAACTTTATTATCAGACGAACACAAAAAAGATAAAAAAGTAATTTAAATAAACAAAAAAAGATCTCAGATTTTTAAAATCTGGGATCTTTTAAATTGCGATTATTTTAAAATATCTTCAATCAATTTTAGCAATTTGTCGTTTGATTGCTCATCCAAAATACAAAATCTAAAAAAGTATTCATTCAAATTATTAAACGATGCACAGTCTCTTATGATAAGAGCATGAGGAATTAATTTTTCTCTTAATTCATGTGCAGTTAATTTTTTGTCCAATATTTCGCATAGTACGAAATTTGATTTTGAAGGATAAACTTTCAAGCAATCTATTTTTTCTAAAGTAGATATCATTTTTTCTTTTTCACTATTAATAAATTCGAACACGTTTTTGTGGTAATAAGTATCCGTGAACATCTCGCCACCAAGAATGTCGGCAAAGATATTTATGTTCCACAAATTGGTGTGTTTATTTATTTCGTCGTAAAGTTTTTTATTTCCAGTTATTCCGTAACCCAATCTTATTCCTGCAGCTGCGAAAAACTTCGATGTAGAGCGTATAACAAGCAGATTATCACATTTTTCAGTTAATTTTACTGCTGAATATTTGTCTACATCTGAAAACTCAACATAAGTTTCATCTATCATAAAATAGCAATTGCTTGATTTGATGAGTTCTTCAAGCTTTCTGTTTTCAATAGCGTATCCTGTTGGATTGTTAGGATTGGTTAATATTACAAGACTTACGTCATTTTCTTCTATCATTCTCGATAATTTCTCACAATCTATCGCAAAATCATTTGATTTATCCAAATCGTAAGAAATTATATTGGAGTTGATTTTGTTGAGTTCTCTTTCGTACTCAGAATAACTAGGGTTGAATATTATTGCGTTTTTTGGATTGATTAGAGATATAAATGATGAAATCAAATTAGTGCTACCAGATGTAAGCAAGATTTTGTCTCGTGATACGTTGGTGTATTTTTCAATAGATGATAATAATTGATCGTAATTTGGGTCAGGGTATACTCCGACTTTATTAAGATTTTTTTCAAGCTTAGTCATCGCTTTAGGACTTGGCCCCAAAGGATTGACGTTTGAACTGAAATCTTTGATTTCATCTATATTAAATCCGTATTCTTTTTGAATTTCAAAAAGATTTGCTCCATGAGATGATTTCATTATTTTCTCCTTATAAAATATTAATACCTCTGGTTTTATCTAACAAAATTGAGATAGATTCTTCTCTGTTGATGTGGTGAATAAATTCGCTCATCAATTCGCTCATATCTACAGCGTGGAACCATTCTTTGTTTTTGATTGATTCTGGTACGTATGTTAAGTTTGTAGAATAAACTCCGTCAATGTATCCTTCTTTATTCATTTGATCGAATTTGTCAGGACCTTCAGTAAATAATGCGAAACTTACTGCGCAGAAAATTCTGTTTGCTTTTTGTTTTTTCAATTGTTTTGCAATATCAATAACAGATCCGCCTGAGGCAATCATATCGTCTACGATTAATATGTCTTTACCTTCTACTTCACGTCCGATGTATTTGTGTTCAATAATAGGGTTCTTGCCGTTGACTACTTTAGTGTAATCACGTCTTTTGTAGAATAAACCTATGTCTTGTTTTAGAATGTTAGCATAATAAATAGCTCTATCCATTGCACCGGTATCAGGTGAAATAATAATCATGTTTTTCTTGTCTAATTCATCGGTAGTAATATTTTCTTTTTCTAAGAAGTAAGTAACTATTTCTGCTGTAGGATAGATATTTTCAAATGTCATCAATGGGATTGCGTTTTGTACGTTTGGATCGTGTACATCAAATGTATAAATTCCATCTACACCCATGTCTTCTAATTCTTGAAGTGCCATTGCACAGTCAAGTGATTCTCTTGATTTACGTCTGTGTTGGCGAGATGCATATAAAAGAGGCATCATAACATTGATACGAGAAGCCTTTCCATTAATTGCGGAGATAACTCTTTTGATATCTTGGAAGTGTTCATCTGGACCAATTATAGTTTGTTCACCGAACATATTGTACTTCAATCCATAATTTCCAACGTCTGATATGATTAAAATATCACGACCTCTAACTGATTCATCGATTGTAACTTTACCTTCACCATTACTAAATCTGGATTCTGTTATCTTTAATAAATAACTTTCTGTTGCACCGTTTTTTTTCATTAAAAGTTCGTCAACTTCTTTTGCCAAACCTTCAATGTTTTTCATAGCTATGATTCCAAGTTCTCCGTATGGAAACTCTTCAAATTTTGATTCTGACATAAGTCCTCCTTAAATACTACATTATATATAAAGAATATCACAAACAATTTCCGTATTCAAATTTAAATAACACAAACTTTTTGATATAATCGGATAGGAAAGGTGTTTTATAAATGATGAATAATGATGATGAAAAATTCATGATGAAAGCTATCGAACAAGCGAAGATTGCATTTGATATGGACGAAGTTCCAGTTGGATGTGTTATTGTAAAAAATGGCGAAATAATTGCTCAAGCTTATAACAGTTTGGAAACAGATAACAATGCGACAATGCATGCAGAATTAAAAGCTATTAATCAAGCAACTAAAGTTATTGGAAATTTTAGGCTTGATGATTGCACAATGTATGTGACATTGGAGCCTTGTGTGATGTGCACAGGAGCTTTGATATATTCGAGAATACCAAAAGTTGTGTTCGGAGCTTTTGATAAAAAAAGAGGAGCTTGTGGGTCTTTACTATCATTAAATGATTACGAAGGACTCAATCATAAAATAGAAGTAAAAAGTATTATGGAAAAAGAGTGCGTCGAATTGATGCAAAGTTTTTTCAGGAGGATTCGTGAAAAAAATAGAAATAAATAGATTAAGTGATTATTTGAAAAAAACATACGGAACGAGAGTTTACAAATTACCGCTAGATGGTGGATTCAGTTGTCCTAATAGAAAAAATTCTAACGGTTGTATTTTTTGTTCTGAAAGTGGATCTGGTGAATTTACTTTTAATGAATATTCAATCAAGGACCAAGTCGAATTGCAAATTAAAAGATTATCTGAAAAGAAAAAAGCAGACAAATTCATTGCGTATTTTCAATCGTTCACCAATACTTACAAGCCAGTAAATGAACTTAGGGAAATTTACTCAGATGCTATTGATAACGAAAATGTGCTGGTGCTTGATATAGCAACCAGAGGAGACTGCTTAGATGATGAGAAGATAAAACTTTTGAGTGATATAAACAAACAGGTGGATGTGTGGGTTGAAATGGGCCTTCAATCCACTAAAAAGTCTACGATAGAATTAATTAATCGTGCTTATAGCAATGATATTTATTTTGATATGGCAAAAAAACTTATGGATAATAACATTAAAGTAATCTCGCATGTAATAGCAGGCCTTCCCTATGAAACTGAGGATGAGTTTTTGGAAAGTGTGTATCAAACGCAAATGCATGATATTTGGGGAATCAAAATTCATTCATTATATATACAAATAGACTCAAGATTGTACGATTATTATCTACGAAATAAATTTAAAATTCTAACGATGGATGAATACACTGATTGGGTTGTAGATAGTTTCAAAATTCTGAACGAGGATACTGTTGTGCACCGAATGACAGGAGATGCTTACAAGCCAAAACTTTATCTTCCTAAATGGTCTTGTGATAAATTAAAGGTAATTTCTGAGATAAATAGTAAAATTAAAACATACAATACATAAAAAAATTTATTGAAGTTTTTGTGCTTTTGAAATATACTAACTTAGTATAGGAATATGGAGGGAATAACAAAAATGAAAATCCACATGGGATTAGATGTAGGGTCAACTACTGTCAAACTTGTCATTATAAATGAAAACTACGAAATTTTATTCCAAGAATATACTAGACATCGTTCTGACATAGAAGAAACTACCAAAAATGTTCTTAAACAAGCATACGATTCACATCCAGAATTCAAAAATAGCGATTGTACAATCATGGTTACTGGAAGTGGCGGAATGTATGTTGAAGATAATTTAAATATCGAATTTATACAAGAAGTTGTGGCTGGAACCACAGCTATTAAAAAATATATCCCTAATGCCGATGTGTGTATTGAGCTTGGGGGAGAAGACAGTAAGATAACTTATTTAAAAGGAAATGTAGAACAAAGAATGAATTCCATCTGCGCAGGTGGAACTGGAGCATTCATAGATCAAATGGCAGCTTTGTTAAAGACGGATGCATCTGGTCTTAACGAATTAGCCAAAGATTACAAGAAAATATTTTCGATTGCAAGTAGATGCGGTGTATATGCAAAAACTGACATTCAAGCTTTGATTAACCAAGGCGCAACAAAAGAAGACATGGCAGTTAGTGTATTCCAATCTGTTGTCAATCAAACAATATCAAATCTTGCTTGTGGTAGACCTATTGAAGGAAATATCGTATTTTTGGGTGGACCACTTTATTTCTTATCAGAATTAAGAAATAGATTCATCACGACACTAGATGATGGTGTGAATACATTCTACAGTCCTGAAAATGCTCAAGTATTTGTGGCATTGGGAGCAGCTATTGCATCAATGGATGGAGAAGTTGTGAAGTATGAGGATTTGTTGAACAGATCTTATGACAAAAAACAAGACATTAGTGATGAGTTAATACTTGAGCCGTTATTTAAAAATGAGAATGAAAAAGAAGAATTTTACAAAAACCATAAGAAATCTAACGTGAAATTCAAAAATCTTGAAGAAGTACAAGGAAACTTGTATTTGGGGATTGATGCGGGCTCAACTACTAGTAAAATTGTAGTAATTGATGAAGATTGCAACATTGTATATGATTTTTATGCTAATAACCAAGGCAATCCACTTGATTTAGTTAAGGAGCAATTATCTGTAATTTATTCTAAACTAAATGATAACCAAAAAATTGCAAGTAGTGGTATAACAGGTTATGGAGAAGATTTTATAAAACAAGCTTTGTCGGTCGATTTTGGTGAAGTAGAGACAATAGCGCATTTGACTGCTGCTAGATATTTTGATCCAGATGTTGATTTTGTTTTGGATATTGGCGGTCAAGACATGAAAGCTATGCATGTAAATGATGGAATAATTGATTCTATTCAATTGAACGAAGCGTGTTCTTCTGGTTGTGGATCATTTATTGAAACATTTGCTCATAGTTTGAATTTATCCGTACAAGAATTTCAACAAAAAGCACTTGAATCAGAAAATCCTGTAGATTTAGGTTCAAGATGTACAGTATTTATGAATTCGAAAGTAAAACAAGCGCAAAAAGAAGGCGCTAGTGTCAGTGATATTGCAGCGGGTTTGTGTTATTCAGTAATCAAAAACGCAATCCAAAAAGTTATCAAACTTAGAGATCCATCAAAATTAGGTGAACATATCGTAGTTCAAGGTGGTACATTCTACGGGGATGCGATACTAAGAGCGTTCGAAAAAATCACAGGCAAAGTTCCTACAAGACCAAATATTTCTGGACTTATGGGAGCTATGGGAATGGCTTTGATTGCAAAAGAAAAATCAACAGGATATTCTACGATTTTATCTGAGGATGAACTTGAAAAATTTGAATATACTCAAGAACAAGCAGAATGTAAATATTGTTCTAACCATTGCAAATTGACGATAAATAAATTTGCAAATGGCAAAAAGTTTGTTACTGGAAATAGATGTGAAAGAGGAGCTGGAATTAGTCTGGATAAAAAAGACAAGCTTCCAAATATGTACGAATATAAAAACAAGAGATTATTTGGATATAAGAGCATTCCAGAAGATAAAGCAAGAGCGACTGTAGGAATTCCTAGAGTGTTGAATATGTACGAAAATTATCCGTTCTGGCATACATTCTTCACGAATTTAGGATACAGAGTTGTATTGTCTTCTAAATCATCAAGAGAAATTTACGAAAAAGGAATTTCTTCTATTACAAGTGAAACATGTTGCTATCCTGCAAAATTAGTTCACGGTCACATTGAAGATTTATTAGAAAAAAATGTCGATATGATATTCTATCCTTCGGTATTTTTTGAAAAACAAGAATACGATAAGGCGAATAATCATATTAACTGTCCAGTAGTTACAGGATATCCGGAAGTTATCAAAAATAATGTCGATGGATTGAAAAAAACGAAGTATTTCAACCCATTTATATCATTTCAAGATAAAAATAAATTAAAGACAAGACTTATCGACGAATTAAAAGAGCTAGGACTTTCTGATAAGGACATTTCAAACAGCGTTGATAGAGCGTGGGATGAACTTGAAAAATACAGAAAAGATGTAAAGGTTGAAGGGAAGAAAGCTTTGTCCAAAATTCGTGAAATGGGCAAAAAAGCAATTGTGTTAGCTGGTAGACCTTATCACGTTGATTCAGAAATAAATCATGGAATTCCTGAACTGATTACTTCATTAGGCCTTGGAGTTTTATCAGAAGATTCTATAATTGATTATGATGATGACGTTGATAGCGATTTGAGAGTATTGGATCAATGGGTATATCACTCCAGACTTTACAGAGCAGCAGAAATTGTTGGAAACAGTGAAGATTTGGAAATGGTTCAACTTAATTCATTCGGTTGCGGAATAGACGCTGTAACAACAGATCAAGTTAATGAAATATTGTCTGCTAAAGGAAAAATCTACACTGTATTAAAAATCGATGAAATTAGTAACTTAGGTGCCGTTAAAATCAGAATAAGATCATTGATACAAGCACTTGAAAAGAAAAACTTCGTTCCAAATGTGAAAAAATCATATCACGTTGAAAAAGTTGAATTCACTAAGAAAATGAAAGAAGAATACACAATCCTAGCACCACAAATGGCGCCGGATCACTTTGAAATAATGGAATCTTTATTCAAAGATAATGGCTACAAAGTGGAATTTTTAAAAGATGTTAATTCAAAAGTAATCGACGAGGGATTAAAATATGTAAACAACGACGCTTGTTATCCATCTATAACTGTTGTTGGACAAATGATGGAAGCTATAAATTCTGGTAGATATGACACTGACAAACTAGCTTTGTTAATGAGTCAAACTGGTGGAGCATGCAGAGCAAGTAACTATGTTGGTTTCATAAGAAAAGCATTAAAAGAAGCGGGATATGAAAATATTCCTGTAATTGCTATTTCCTGGCAAAATATCGAAAAAAACGAAGGCTTTAACCTTTCTCCGTTAGTATTACAAAAAATGATAGTTGCAGTATTATATGGGGACTTGATAATGAGATTATCAAACTTCACAAGAGCCTACGAAAAGGAAAAAGAAACTGATACTTTAAAACAAAAATGGATTGAAGAATGTCAAAAGAGAGTTTTGAAATCAAGTTCAAAACTATTTAGACAAACTGTCGATGAAATTATTGAAGATTTTTCAAAAATAGAATTATTGGATATACAAAAACCAAAAGTTGGTATTGTGGGAGAAATTCTAGTAAAATATCTTCCTCAAGCTAATAATAATTTGCAAGATTTATTGGAAAAAGAAGGCTGTGAAGTAGTAATGCCTGATTTGACAGATTTTGTACTTTATTGTTTGAGAAATGAATACCATAAGGGAAACTTCTTATCCAAATCCAAATTCACAGGATTTATGTGCAACATGGGTGTAAATTTGATTGAACATTACAGAAAATACATCAGAAACCAATTAATCAAATCGAAGTTTACTCATCCACTTAAGATACAAGAACTGGAAGATTACGCACAAGAAGTTGTATCGCTAGGAAATCAATATGGTGAAGGCTGGTTGTTAACTGCAGAAATGATTGAATTAATTCACATCAACGCCAACAACATTGTATGTATCCAACCATTTGGTTGCCTTCCTAACCATATCACAGGAAAAGGAGTAATTAAGAGAATTAGACAATTGTATCCACAAGCAAACATAATTCCAATTGACTACGATCCTGGTGCAAGTGAAGTAAACCAAATTAACAGAATTAAACTTATGCTTTCACAAGCAAAGGAGAAAATTAATAATTAAAACTTACAAAAAATCAAATTTAATGTAAATTTTCATTGTTTTTGATATAATTAAATAAGTGTTAAGACAAAGCACCGGTGAATCCGAGTGCTTTGTTCATTAAAAAAGTAATTGGAGGAAAGAATGAAAAAAAGAGCTGTTATTGTCTTTTTTATTTCGCTAGCACTATTTTTGGGAGTTTATTTCGGTGCTGGTAAATTTTTGGGAAGCTTAAAAACAACTGGCTCTGATATTAAAGGCGATGAATTAGGAAAAAATAACGTAATTGAACAAAATATACCAGATGAATTTTTATTTGTATTATTAGGCATTGATAAAGAAGTAAGCACAACCGATCATCAAAGATCTGATACTATAATGGTTTGCAAAGTTAATTTTAATTCGGGAAATGTTGACATATTATCTGTACCAAGAGATACACAAATTAGATTAAATGGCAATATTCACAAAGTAAATGCAGCACACGCGTATGAAGGTCCAAAAGGATCTTTGAAAGCGTTGAGAGATTTACTGGGAATAGATTTAGATTATTATGTTGAAGTTGATTTTGATAGTGTTGAACATATTGTAGATGCTATGGGAGGGGTTGAGGTTGATTCTCCAGTAGAAATTAATCTTCCTACAATAAAAATGCATATTCCAAAAGGAAAATCTAAGCTAAATGGAGCTGAAGCGTTGCAATATGTAAGAGCTCGTCATCCACTTGGAGGATCAGATGAAGCTAGAATTGAAAATCAACACTACTTCATAAAAACATTATTGGATCAATTATTGAGCCCATCGAATATTACGAAAATGCCAAAGATGGTTGATATTTTCAAAAAAGATGTAAAGACAAACATTCCTTTGGGAGATATGACTGCTTATCTGACAAAACTTCCTAACTTTTCATCTAGCAAAATACATAGCTATATACTTCCAGGAGAATACAAGGATGATGGAATAAGTTGGTATATGGCTGATGAAGAAAAATTACCAGAAATTGTAGACAGATTATTTGCTGAATACAAACTGGATGATCAAACCACTAATCGTGAAAACAACGAAAATAATGAAAATGAGGAAGAATCACAAAATAATTAGCGGTTTTGTTTTTTGGAGGTATTTTTGTGGAAAGAAAGCAAGAACACATTGAAAATTATTTAAAATCAGAATACAGAGGTAACAACTTATTTGATTGTGTATATTTGGAACACACATCATTACCAGAATTAGATTTGAATGATGTCGATTTGTCTGTGGAATTTAACGGCAAGAAAATCGACTATCCTTTCATGATAAACGCCATGACTGGTGGTGGAGATTCCTGCTGTGACATCAATGAAGATTTGGCTAGATTGTGTAAGACATTCAACATTCCAATGGCAGTTGGCAGTCAAAAAATTGCTCTTGTGGAAGATGAAGCGATTGAAAGTTTCGAACTTGTACGAGAAAATTTGATTAAAAACGAAAACATCGTAATAGGAAATCTTTCTGCAAGAGAAAGCTTGGAATCAGTTCAAAGAGCAATTGAGATGATAGACTCTGATATGTTTGGCCTTCACTTGAATCCAATTCAAGAGTTGATTATGGAAGAGGGAGACCGAGAATTTTCCAGAATAAAAGCTAACATTAAAAATATAGTAGAAAATGTAGATGTGCCTATAATCGTAAAAGAAGTGGGTTATGGTATGAGCAAGAAAACAATCTATGAATTATACGATTTAGGTGTTAGATACATTGATATTGCTGGTTTTGGTGGAACAAATTTTTCTGAAATAGAAGATAATAGAAGATTCGATATGGAATTTTCTGAATTTTACTGTTGGGGAATTCCTACGGCGAAGATTTTATTGGACATGAAAGATAAACCTGACGATTTGTTTTTGATTGCAAGTGGTGGAATAAAAACATCAATTGATATTGTAAAAGCATTAGTCCTTGGTGCAGATATGACAGCGATGAGTGGAGAAGTGTTATCTTATTTAATGCATGGTGGTTATGAATTTGCTAAGGAATTTTTGGATAGCTTGATTTATAAATTAAAAATGCTTATGGTAATGCTCGGAGCAAAAAACATCAATGAGCTTAAAAATGTGGACTACAAAATATTTGGAAAATTAAAAGAAATTACAGAATAAAAAAAGTCATACAAATTTGATTTCAATATCAAATTTGTATGACTTTTTTAAATGTATTTTTCTATTCTTTTTGTTACGAAACTAAAAACCAATGCTTTTAGCATATCTCCAGGTAAGAAAACTATCATACCAGTAAACAATAATTTCCACAAATCAAATTGTTTGTTGGATAATTTGAAAAATATTCCCATGTATGCGACACCAAAAGCGTAAATTATAATTGATGACACCATGAACATAATAAAAAGATTTATCTTAGATAAGTTTCGTTTTTTGTATTTAACATAAAAAGTTTGTGCTAAAAAGCCAAGTATATAACCAAAGCTTGGTGAAAATATTGCCTGCAAACCACCTTTTCCTCCAGCAAAAACAGGAAGACCTATAAGACCAAGTATAATATATAATAAAACTGACATATTTGCGTATTTTTTACTTAAATAATATCCAGATGCTATTGCAAACAAACTTTGTAGTGATATAGGAACTGGGAATAGAGGGATAATTATATATGATCCAATTATTATTAGAGCACTAAATAAAGCGATTTTTATAAGTTCTTTTGTATTTGATTTATTAGTCATCTTGTTTCTCCTTCATATCTTGTCTGTAATTTGCCATAACTTTGTGAAAAATTTCTCCTGATGTTGGCGGAGTATAACTTAAAGCATTTGCTCCAGCATTTATTGTATCTATAACATTTTGTTCATTGTCGCCGCCTGTAGCAATTATTGGGAATTCATATCCAACTTTTTTTCTAATTTCTTCAACTAAAAATGCAGTTTTCTTTCCACCAGATACATTTAAAATATCCACACCAGAATTTATTTTTCCTTCGATGTCATCATATGCAGATACGATTGTAGCTACAATAGGAATGTCTAGAACTTTTTTCATCTGAACAATAGTCTCATTTTTCATTGGTGCATTTACTATTACTCCGTAAGCTCCTAACATTTCTGCTTGTAATGCCATATTTATACTTCTAATCCCAGATGTGATTCCACCGCCGACTCCGGCAAAAACGGGAAGACTGGAGGACATTATAATAGCATTTGTGATTGCCAATGTTGGTGTGAAAGGATACACTGCCATTATCGCATGACCGTTTGTATTATTAATTATTGCAATGTCTGTTGTGAAGACAAGAGTTTTGATTCTTTTTCCTAAAACTGTTATTCCAGTTGCCTTGTACATTGCTTCTGGAATATGTACCATTCTATTTCTTAAATTAGATTTTACTTCTGGTATAAATTTCTTCTCCATAAGGTTCCTCCTTATTTTTAAACTTTATAATATATTATCACAGATATAAAAAATGTGGCAATTAAAATACAAAAATTAACAGGAAAAATTTTACAAGAAAATTTTTGTAATTTGTTGTAATTATTATAAGATTATGGTAATATATATAGGTAAATCCTTGCTCCGGTATAGGAGCCAAATAGACCACAAGGAGGTGTCATATGAACAAATATGAATTAGTGCTAATCTTTAAGCCAGAATTATCAGAAGAAGACAGAAATACTGTATTTTCAAGAATTCAACAAGTAATTGACGAAAATGGTAAACTTGAAGAAGTTCACGATTGGGGAAAAAGAAAATTAGCTTATGAAATTAACTACATCAAAGAAGGATACTATTATATTGTAAACTTCGATTTAGATCCACAATTTGTTAAGGAAATCGAAAGAAGATGTAGATTATTCGACCAAATCATTAGATACATGGTTGTTAGAGTAGACGAACAATAATCGTAAGAGGAGGAAATGTTTTGAATAATGTTAGTTTGATGGGTAGATTGACAAGAGACCCTGAAGTGAGATATTCAGCGAATACTCAATTAGCTAACGCTAGATTTAGTGTTGCTGTAGATAGAAGATTATCTAAAGAGAAAAGAATGGAAGCTGAAAACAACAATCAACCAACTGCGGATTTTATCAATTGCGTTGCTTTTGGAAGGACTGCAGAAGTTATTGGACAATATTTCCACAAAGGAAATAGAATTGCGATTACAGGTCACATTCAAACGGGATCTTATGAAAACCAACAAGGACAAAGAATTTATACAACTGATGTAATTGTCGATCAATTTGATTTTGTTGAATCAAGTAATTCACAACCAAATTCAGGTAACTATCAAGGTTACAACAATAACCAGTCATTCAACAATAATTCTTTCCAAAACAATAATTTCCAAAATTCAAACGATATTCATAAGAGTAATGACGATTTCGGAATGGGAGACAATGCAGTTCCGACTGATATTGACGAACTTCCATTCTAATAGTAGGAGGTTTTAAAGATATGCAAAGAAGATTTAGACCTAGAAAAAAGATAGATCCATTCCAAAAGGATAAAACAAAAGTTATTGATTACAAAGATGTTAATATGCTTAAAAACTATATCAGCGAAAGAGGTAAGATTTTACCAAGAAGAGTAACTGGATTAAACGCAAAACATCAAAGACAAATAACTGATGCTATCAAAAAAGCTAGACAAGTTGCACTATTACCATACAGTGCTGAATAAGACAAAATTAAGCTACCTTGATGGTAGCTTTTTTTACATATAAGGAGATATAAATGAGTTTAAAAATCGAAAAAACAACAACACCGAAGCAAAAATACTCTAATAGTGAAGAATTGGGATTTGGAAAAATATTTACAGATCACATGTTAGTAATAGATTATGACAAAGAAAATGGTTGGCACGATGAAAGGATAATTCCATATCAAAATATTTGTCTTGATCCTTCTTCTATGGTCTTTCATTATGGACAAACTGTTTTTGAAGGGATGAAAGCTTATAAAAATGACGGCAAAGTATATTTGTTTAGACCATTAGAAAATTTAAAAAGATTAAATAAAAGCAATGATAGATTGTGTATTCCACAAATCGATGAAGAAAAAGTTTTGAAATATTTGTACAAATTTGTCGATTTGGAAAGAGATTGGATACCTGAAGAAGAAGGTTGCTCATTGTATATCAGACCTTTTATCATTGCAACTGATGCACAATTAGGAGTAAAAGTTAGTAGCCAATACAAACTTATCATAATAGCTTCTCCAAGTGGATCTTATTACAAAAATGGTTTGAGCCCTGTTAGTATTTATGTAGAAAAAGATTATGTGAGAGCTGTAAGAGGCGGAATGGGAATGGCAAAAACTGGTGGAAATTATGCTGCTAGTATGAAAAGCCAAGATATTGCTCACGACAGGGGCTATTCACAAGTTTTATGGCTAGACGGTGTGGAAAGAAAATACATCGAAGAAGTCGGTGCCATGAATATATTCTTTGTGCTAAAAGACAAAGTTATAACGCCAATGATTAACGGAAGTATTTTGGAAGGAATAACTAGAAAATCTGTTATCGAATTACTAAGATACGAAGGTATGGAAGTTTCAGAAGAAAGAATTTCTATTGACGATATCAAAGATTATTACAAAAATGGAGAGCTTCTAGAAATATTTGGAACCGGAACTGCTGCTGTTATCAGTCCAGTTGGGAAGCTATTGTATGATGAATATGAAATGATTATTAACGATGGCCAAATCGGAAAAACTAGCCTTCACGTTTATGAAACATTAACTAATTTACAATTTGGAAAGATTGAAGATAACTTTAATTGGAGAGTTGAGATTTAAGCGATAAAAGTCATTTTCCAAATAATTTTATCTTGTATTTATGGTATAATGAATACGATAAGTAATATTTGTCAGAGGAGTTAAAATGAATAAATACAGAAACATAGTATTGGGAATTTTAGATGCTATAATCATTAATATATCGTATATTGTAGGTTTACTTTTAAGATTTGACGGACAAGTTCCGCCAAGGTATATGAGTTACTATCTTAAATACGCAGTTGTAGTTACAATAATACAAATTTTAATACTTTTTATTTTCAAAATGTACAAGGTAATGTGGAGGTATGCAACATTTGAAGACTACTTAAAAGCTGGTGTGTACACTGCTATTGCAAGTGTTGGCTCTTCATTGTTTTTGATTTTAGTAAAATCAACTCTGCCAAGATCAAGCTTTTTGATTGCGCTTGTTTTTGAAGTTATTTTGATTTTAATAGTTCGTATGATTGCAAGAACTCAAACTGATAAAAAATCATCGGTCGTACAAACTATCGAAGGACAAGTTAATTCAATGGTAATAGGAGCAGGTGCTGCAGGTGTTTTGGTTGTTCGTGAAATGTTAAATCACCCTGAAATGAAATCCAAACCTGTGTGTATAATCGACGATGACAATACTAAAATAAACAAAAGCATATCTTCAGTTCCGGTTGTTGGTGACACAAGTGATATTGTTAAAAAGGCACATGAGTACAACGTTGAAGAAATTGTTTTAGCGATACCAACTATAGATTCAGAACGAAAGAAACAAATTCTTAATGAATGCGAAAAACTTAATGCAAAAGTTAAAATAATGCCTGGCTATTATGAATTTATAGATTCCAAGGTTGATTTGAAAGATTTAAGAGATGTTCAAATCGAAGACTTGCTTGGACGTGACCAAGTAGTATTGGATAAAGAAATTCTTAATGAATTTTTGAACGATAAAGTCGTAATGGTAACTGGAGCAGGTGGATCAATAGGTAGTGAGCTTTGTAGACAAATATTAAAATATAAACCAAAAAAATTGGCGATGATTGATATCTATGAAAACACTACTTATGATATACAAAATGAAATTTTGAGAAATGATCCTGATGCACCAATTGATGTTATTATAGAATCTATAAGAAACTTCGATAGAATGAATGCGATTTTTGGAATTCACAAACCAGATGTTGTGTTCCATGCTGCAGCTCACAAACACGTTCCTTTGATGGAACATTCACCACAAGCAGCTGTTTTGAACAATGTATTTGGAACGAAAAATATAATAGATTGTTGCGATATTCATAACGTCAAGAAATTCGTATTAATATCTACAGATAAGGCGGTTAATCCTACATCTGTAATGGGTTGCACCAAGAGAATTTGTGAGCTATTAGTACAATCTAAAAATCAAATTTCTAAAACAGAGTATGTAGCAGTTAGATTTGGAAACGTGCTTGGATCAAATGGTTCAGTAATTCCACTATTCAAAAAGCAAATTCAAGAAGGTGGACCAGTTACTGTTACCCACAAGGACATCATTAGATATTTCATGACAATTCCTGAAGCTTGTCAACTTGTTATGCAAGCTGGAGCAATGGCAGAAGGTGGAGAAATATTTGTGTTAGATATGGGAGATCCTGTAAAAATAGTAGATTTGGCTAAAAAATTGATAAAGTTATCAGGTTTGGAATTGGACAAAGACATCAAGATAGAATTTACGGGACTTAGACCTGGAGAAAAACTTTATGAAGAAACTTTGATTGAAGCTAATAATATAAGTAAGACAAAATATGATATGATATTTGTAGAAGAACCGGTGGTTCACGATATAGAAAAATTATCTGACGACTTAGTAGATTTGAAGAAAACTACAGAACAAAACTCTAAGTTAGTAATTGTAGAACAATTGCAAAAGATCGTACCAAATTATACTCCGGATGTAGAACATCAATAAAAGAGGTGGAATATGGCTGACAAGAAAAGAAAATCAAGTTACAGTGATATTAATAAAAAATACGATATTTCAAGCGGCAGGGTTTCAGAAAGCGAAATGAGACGCAGAAAGAAAAACGCCGAGAAAAATCGTAGAGAAATGAGACGACAAAGAAATAGTTACAATCATGAACAAGACATGGGCAAAACAATAGTTTTGACCCCAGAAATGGTTGAAATGGAAAGAAAAAGAATAGCCAGACAAAAAAGAATAGCTAGACAGAAAAAGTTGAGAAGAAGAAGAATTATTTCCGCAATCGTGGCAATAGTTTTGATACTTTTAATAGTTTTTGCGGTTAAGAAAGTTGCAAATAAAAATAACGCAAAACCAAAACAACAAACAACAATAACTAACCAAACACCAGTAAAACCACAACCGATTGTTCAATCATTAGTTAAGTTCTCAAAGACAAATAAAATGACTAATTTGTATGAAAAGAGCGAAAAAGTATCCACTGTCCTTGAACAAATCCCTAACAATGCATATGTAAAGTATTACTCAGATCAAGGAGATTTCTCATACGTAGTGTATAATGGCAAAAAAGGATATATTTTAAAATCTGATTTGTCAGATATAGAAAACAAAAATCAATTCAAAGTAATAAAAGGAGTTTTGATTGTAAACAGTGACTACACATTGCCATCAGATTACGATCCAGGTATTGATGAAGACGCTCGTAAATCTTTTACATTAATGGTTAATGATGCAAACAAAGACGGCGTAATACTAAGAAGTGTTAGCGATTATAGATCATTCGAACAACAATCTAAGTTAGAAGATGTAGAAGATGTAAAATTTGTAAAAGCTGGTACTTCTGAACATCAAACAGGACTTGCTTATGATTTGATAGGTGAAGATTACACACTTAAATACAAATTAGATTTCTCAAAATCAAAAGAATACAAGTGGTTGATGGACAATGCTTATAAATACGGTTTCGTATTGAGATATCCTGAAGGAAAGAAAGACATCACAGGGTTAAGCTTTGCTCCATGGCATTTCAGATATGTTGGGATTGATTTGGCTAAAATTCTACACGATCAAAATTTGACATTGGAAGAATACCTTAAAGTTGCTGATGAAAATGTAACAAATACAGACAACAAGAAAGAAGATAGCGACAAACAAAACAACGAAGAAAAAGAACCATCAAATTCTGAAGAAAACTCTGAGAGAAAATCGGATAGTGAAAACTCAAATAATAACAGAGATAATTCTGATAACGAAAACTCAGAAAACTCTGACAAAAAGAGAAATAACAATCAAAATTCTGAAGATAATGGACAAAATAATAATCAAAATGACAGAAATAACGACAACAACGACAACAATGATAACAATAATTAGAGGTGAAATATGATTTATTTAAACAATGAAAACTTTGATGAAGAAGTAATTCAATCTAAAGGCAAAATTTTGGTAGATTTCTATGCGGATTGGTGTGGACCATGCCAAGGACTTGCTCCAATAATTGAAGAGATTGATAAAGAAAACAAAGACGAAAACATCAAAATCTGTAAATTAAATGTAGATGGAGCACAAGAAATTTCCAGAAAATACAAAGTAATGAGTATTCCTACAATTTTGGTATTTGAAGATGGAGAAATCATAAAATCTACTGTAGGTATGGTAGAAAAAGAATATATTTTGGATATGCTAAAATAAAAAAATTAAATATAAACAAATGAGATCTAATCTAGGACAAATAGATTAGTTCTTTTTTTATTAAAAAGTAAAAAATCGAAGAAAACACTTATATTTTTAAGAAAAAAATTGTATAATAATGGTGAGATAGAATATAAAGAAATTGTAAATTTTATGTAAAAACTTACAAATATTTTAATGTATAAAATTATGGAGGTATATTATGATAAACAAAAAAATAATTAGCGTAGGTGCAGGAATAATAGCAGGAGCTATTGGTGGAAAAGTTTTAAATTCAAAGCTAGCTAAAAAAGCTGCTGTTAGTACAGTTGTTGGAGGATTAAAAGTTAAAGAATCTATCGATAAAACTGTTGAAAATATTAGAGTTTCTGCAGAGGATGTTATTGCAGAAGCAAAAGATGTAAAAGAAAGAGAAGAAAAAGAAGAAGCCAAGAAAAACGATGAAATGGACATCGATAAAGTAGCTGAAGAACAAGAAGAAAAAACTGAAGAAAAAGTTGAAGATAAAAAAGAGGAAGAAAATAAATAATGAGAGCGTCAATAGCCCACAGAATAAAGGGCAGATGCCGTTTTGTTTATGAAGATAATTTAAAAAAAGAAAATCTTAATAAACTTAAATATTGTATAGAAGAAGTTAGTGGAGTGAAATCATGCAAGATTTCACTTCTTACTAATTCTATTACTGTTAATTATGATGAAAACTGTGTTTCGAAATTGGCGAAGTTTATTCTTGATTTAGATATGGATACAATTGAGAATACATCAATAGATAATGTAGATTTTCAAGCACAATCAGAAAATGATTTGTTTGATATTCTGAGAAATGCGATGTATCGAAGAATCTTTTTCAAATATATGCTTCCTGCTCCAATCGGAACAGTTGCATTGTTCTTTAGAGCTTATCCGTTCATAAAAAATGGAATCAAATCTTTACTCAATAGAAAACTAAATGTTGAATTGTTGGATGCAACAGCTATTTCAGTATCTCTTGCAACAAGACAATTTGCAGATGCTGCGAATATTATGTTCTTGTTGGGATTAGGTGAAGAAATAGAAGATTATACAATGAAAAAATCTCAAGAAAATTTGGCACATTCTTTGGCTTTGAATATCGATAATGTATTTGTCATTGAAAATGACGAAAAAATCATTAAAAATATTAAAGATGTTGAAATTGGAGATATTGTAGAAGTTGAAATGGGTAATAGCATTCCTGTTGATGGGAAAGTAATCAAGGGTGTTGCCATGGTTAACGAATCTTCATTCACTGGAGAATCAAATCCTGTCAAGAAAACGTCGGGTAGTGTTGTATTTGCTGGAACTGCAATTGAAGAAGGTTCTATTCTAATCGAAACGGCGAAAAAACACGATGATTCAAGATTATCTCATATTATCAGTTTGATTTCAGAAAGTGAAAAGAACAAGTCACTCGCTCAAAAGAAAGCTGAGAACACGGCTGATAGTCTTGTGAAGTATTCATTTATAGGCGCAGCATTGACTTATTTATTCACAAGAAATCTTCAAAAAGCTAAGTCCTTCTTAATGGTGGATTTCTCATGTGCATTAAAATTAACTATTCCAATTGCCGTAATGAAGGCGATTAGTCAAGCATCTGAAGAAAAAATCCTTGTAAAGGGCGGAAAATATTTGGAAAACTTGTCTGAAGCAAATACAATCGTGTTTGACAAAACTGGTACGTTGACAAAATCTGAGCCAAGAGTAGCAAAAGTAATAGCTCTCGATAAAATTTCGGGAAATGAGTGCTTAAGAATAGCGGCTTGTCTTGAAGAACATTTCCCACATTCGATTGCTAAAGCTGTGGTTGAACACGCAAAGCATAAAAATTTGAAGCACGAAGAAATGCACTCTAAACCAGAGTACATTGTTGCTCATGGAATCAGAACTAAGATTGTTGACAAGGATGCCTTGATTGGATCTGAACATTTTATTCTTGATGATGAGGGAATAAAAATTAATGATGAAACAAAACAAATTATAGATAAATTAAAAGAAGATTATTCGCTATTGTACTTGGCATTTGCCGGTAGATTAATCGCTGTAATTTGTATTGAAGATCCTCTAAGAGATGAGGCTTGTGATGTTGTAAAATCATTGAGAGATTTGTCGTTTACAAACATCACGATGTTAACTGGCGATGCAGAAAATTCTGCTCACAGTGTTGCTTCACTATTGGATTTGGATTATTATCAATCACAAGTTTTACCTGAAGATAAGCAAAACTATATTTTGCAAGAAAAAGAAAAGGGCAATAAGGTTGTAATGATTGGCGATGGTATTAACGACTCTGTTGCATTATCTAGCGCAGATGTGGGAATTTCAATGCATCAAGGAGCAGATATTGCGAAGGAAATCTCGGATATTTCGATTGGATCAGACAGCTTAGAAGGGCTTGTTGATGTTGTAAAATTATCAAAAGCAATGAAAAAAAGAATTGATTCTGATTATAGACAAATCGTAGGATTCAATTCAACTTTGATAATATTAGGAGTTATGGGAATATTGACCAATACTTCATCGGCACTCCTTCACAATTTATCAACGGTTATGATTGCCGGTAAAAATATGAATAAATACAAAATCTAATTTAAATAAAAAAATCTCGTAATCGGTTATATCGGTTACGAGATTTTTGTTTATTAATCTTTAATATTTTGTATACTTTTCGAAAGTATTATCGATTTTTTGTATGGTATAATTTATTAAAGTGATTTTAAGGCTTCTATAGCTTTGTCGTAATCAGGATGATTTGTATTTTCTTTTACGTATTCAACGTATATAACTTCGTTGTTTTCATCTAGTATTACAATACCTCTGTTAAGAAGACGGAATTCTTCCATAACGAAACCATATTTCAAACCAAAATCTAAATCTTTGTGATCGCTTAGGACTAATAGGTTGTCGATTCCTTCAGCTGCACAGAATCTTGATTGTGCAAATGGTAAATCACAGCTAATTGTAAATATAATTGTGTTGTCAAATTCACTAGCTTTTTTGTTGAATTCTTTTGTTTGGAATTCGCAAACGCCAGTATCAATTGATGGTACTACAGAAATTAATTTTTTCTTTCCGTCGTAATCAGATAATTTTACTGGTTTTAATTCTGCGTTTAAGCAAGTGAAATCTTGAGCTTTATCACCTACGTTTACTTTAGTTCCTAATAATGTCACAGGGTTGTTTCCAAATGTTGTTTCTTGTCTTTTGTCCATGTTATAGACCTCCTTATAATTTTATTTTCATTCACAATGGTTTATACCCAAAAAATTATTTAAATAAACAAGAGGAGTTGATTTTAATGAGCACAGCTACAATTATTATTGTATTAATTAGCGTTGCAATTTTGGCGTTATTCTTTAAGATTTCTTTTAAATTGGGGATGCATGCCCTTTCTGGTTTTGTGGGAATTTTTATTTTAAATATTTTCTTAAGTTTTTTTAATATGCATATTCCATATAATTTGCTTGATATGTTAATTGTCGGTATTTTTGGAGTTCCGGGATTGATTATTTTGTTTTTATATTACTTTATTATCTAGCAAGAAATTATCAACTAAAATATTAAATTTGTTGCGAAGAAATCACTTATTTGGTATAATTAATAGAGATTTTAGATTACTTAGGAGGAAAATAAATGACTAACTATAAATTAGATATGCAAAAAAGAGACAAAGTTGGCTCTAATGCAGTTAGAAAATTAAGAGTAAAAGAAATGGTTCCAGGAGTTATTTACGGAAAAGACTTAGAACCAATTAATGTATGTGTTGATGAAAAAGAATTAAGAAAAGTTCACTTAATGGCAGGAACTTCAAGCTTAATCGATGTTAAAGTTGATGGTGAAGATCACACTGTAATTATAAGAGAAGTTCAAAAGCATCCATTTAAAAATCAATATGTTCACGTTGATTTCAAAGCAATCAAAATGGGAGAAGTTGCAAACTTTACTATTCCAGTTGTATTAGAAGGAAGAGATGAAATCAGAGTTCAACCATCTGTATTGATGCAATTATTAGACGAAGTCGAAATCGAATGTTTACCAAAGAACTTACCAAACGAAGCTGTTGTATCAGTTATCGATATGCAAATTGGTGATACTTTAGAAGTAAAAGACTTGGACGTATTCAAAAATGCTGACATAACAGTTCTTGAAGACGAAACAGAAGCAGTATGTTCATTATCTGAACCAAAAGAAGAAGTAATTGATGATGAAGATGAAGAAGTATCTGCAGATGTTCCAACAGTTGGCGAAACTGAAGAAGAAGACGCAGAATAATAAATAGAAAAAATAAAGCGAGTTAACTCGCTTTTTTTATAGGATAAAATATGTTTATTACTTTTGAAGGTCCAGATGGCAGTGGGAAATCAACCATAATTCAAAAAGTTTACGATTATTTAATCGAAAATAATTACGATGTAATTAAAACTAGAGAACCTGGTGGAAGTCCCATTGCTGAAAAGATCAGAAATTTGATACTTGATACTGAAAACACCGAAATGGGTTATAGAACGGAAGCTTTGTTATATGCGGCTTCTAGGGCACAACATGTTGAAGAAACAATTCTACCTGCATTAAACGAAAATAAAATTGTTTTGTGTGACAGATTTCTTATATCTTCTCTTGCATACCAAGGTGTAGGAAGAGATTTAGGAATTGAAAATGTTAGAAAAATTAACGAATTTGCTATAAATGGAGTGTTTCCTGATTTCGTTTTGTTTTTCGATGTAGATCCTATTACTACTTTGAAGAGAAAATCTTCTTTGGATACGGCAGATAGACTTGAAAAAGAGGGTAATAATTTCCATGAAAGGGTATATAATGGATATAAAGAGATTCTAAATTCTGAAAAGAATATAGAAATTATTGATGCAACTCAATCTGTAGAAGACGTATTTAATCAATGTATAAAAGTTTTAAAAAGGAGAAATGTTTTATGAAACTAGTTGTTGCAATTGTTCAAGATCAAGATGTATATAATTTAAATGCAGATCTTACTGAAGCTGGTTTTAGAATTACAAAGTTGGCTTCAACTGGCGGATTTTTGAAGACAGGAAACAGCACTTTGTTAATAGGTACTGAAGATGAAAATGTAGATAAATGTTTGGAAATCATTGAAAATGATTGCAAATCAAGAGAAACTACAACTTCAATGCTTTCTGTTAGTATGCCAGGAACTAACTACATATCATATCCTGTAGAGGTTATGGTAGGTGGAGCTACTGTATTTTTACTAGAAGTAGATAAGTATTTGAGATTTTAGGTGATTTTATGAAACTTATAGTTGTAATTATGGAAGATGACTTGAGTCATATTCTTTCAAAAGAATTGTTGGAGAATAAAATTTCTTCTACTAAATTATCATCAACAGGTGGTTTTTTGAAAAAAGGAAATACTACAACGTTGATTGGTACTGATGTGGAAAAAGAACAATCTATTTTAGATTTAATTAAAAAAGTATGTGACGAAAATGATATTGAGTCTGATAATGAATCAAAGGCTAATATTTTCGTTATGGATTTAGAGGATTTTAAAAAGTTTTAATGTTACCGAAAAACAAAACTTTGATAAATCAAATCAATAATAATAAAATTTCTAACCAATATTTACTATATGGTGAGAATTTAAACGAAATAAATTATGATGCTGAGGCTTTGATATACAATTTGCTTGTTAGTAACTCAAATTTGAAGTTGAAGTTTGATAGGGATAAATTAACTGATTTATTGGTAATAGAACCTGAGAAAAATTCTATAACCATAGAGAAAATCAGAGATATTTCAAAATTTGTATCCACAAAGCCTTTTGAATCTAATAACAAGGTCGTGTTGATAAAACAGGCTGATTTGATGAGAATGGAGGCTTCTAACGCTCTTCTAAAAAATTTGGAAGAGCCAAAGCCTTTTGTGTATTTTATATTACTTACAGACAATAAAAATAAACTTCTCAAAACTATTATTTCCAGATGCCAAGTAATTAATTATCTAAGTGAAAGAGAAAATGAAAAATTTGATTATACGATAGCTTTGGACATTTTGGATAAATCTATGGGACAAAATCTTCTGACGATGTTGGATTCTAAGGAATATTTGTCAGATTTTCAAAAAGAGACAGATGTGTTGTTTGATTTTTTGATGGAGTTTTATTCGTCGTTTCTGAAGTTTGTGAAGACTAAGGACGGGTCTTCTTTGAACAAAGATTTCGTTAAATTGTACAGTAAATATCCAAAGGCTAATGAGAGAATCATAGTAGATACTTTGGACAAGATTGAGTCTGTAAGAGGATATTTTAAAGTTAATGCGAATTTTGAGCTTTCTATGGAAGAGCTTTTATTGTATATAATGGAGGAAAACTATGCTTGATGTAACTGGTGTTAGTTTTAGACAAGCTGGTAAAGTGTATTACTTCGACTCCAATAATCTTCAATATAAACTAGGAGATCATGTAATTGTAGAGACTGCTCGTGGTATTGAGTATGGGGTTGTTGTAAAAGAAAATTTTGAAATTAATGAAAAAGAATTATCGTCTGATCTTAAACCAATCATAAGATTGGCTGATAGTGCAGATGATTATATTTATATGGAAAATAAGAAGAAAGCTAAGGAATCTATCGAAGTCTGCAAAGAAAAGGTAAAAGAATTCGGCTTGGATATGAAATTAGTGGACTGTGAATATACATTTGATAACAATAAGGTTATTTTTTATTTTACTTCAGATGAAAGAGTTGATTTCAGGGAATTAGTAAAAGAATTAGCCAGAATTTTTAGAATCAGAATAGAATTGAGACAAATTGGAGTGAGGGATCAAGCGAAGATTGCAGGAGGAATTGGTCCTTGTGGCCAAAGATGCTGCTGCAACAGATATATGAGAAATTTCAATCCAGTTAGTATCAAAATGGCAAAAGATCAATCATTATCTCTCAATCCTTCAAAAATCAGTGGGCTTTGTGGAAGACTTATGTGCTGTTTGAATTATGAGCAAGAAGGCTATGAATGCAAATTAAAGAAAATGCCACGTGTTGGTCAAAAAGTTACTACTGAGCTGGGAGAGGGCGTTGTTACTGAAACTAATACTCTTTTGGAATCTGTAAAGGTAAAAGTCATGACAGAGGATCAAACTGAAGAATTAGTTCAAGTGAATGTCGACGAATTAATTGATTTTAATAAATGCGGTGGTTGTAATCATAAATGTCATTAAGCACTTGCATTTATTTAAATATTGTGTAATAATGAATGTAGAGCATAAATACATAATACGCTCTAAAATTACAAGGGGGTAAAGCAATATGGCTTATAAAATTTCTGACGATTGTATCGCTTGCGGACAATGTAAACCTGAATGTCCAGTAGATTGTATTTCTGAAGGGGACATTTATACAATTGATCAAGACGCATGTATCGATTGTGGTTCTTGTGCTGACGTATGTCCAGTAGATGCTCCACATCAAGACTGCTAATTTTAGGGGAGAATTAGACTACTCATTTTTGAGTGGTCTATTTTTTTAATATGAAAAGAGAACATTTTATACCAAAAACAGATTTAAAAATAATTGCTGATGATGAGAAATTTTCTTTTACGATTGATTCCATTTTACTTACAGATTTTGCAAAAATGAAAAAAGGCACGAATCTAATTGATATTGGCTGTGGGACAGGAATATTGATGTTGAGATGTAATGCAATGTATAATTTGTCAAAATGCATCGGAATTGAAATTCAAAAAGATGTTGCAGATATGTTGGCTGAAACCATTGAGATTAATAATATGGCAAATGTCGAAGTTATCAATGACGATTTTAAAAGTGTCTACATCAAAAACGATTCAATCGACAATATAATAGTTAACCCTCCTTATCAAAAAAATGGCCACGGTATTTCTAACAAGAATACTAATTTTCACACATCGAGATACGATAATGAGATGAAATTGGAAGATTTATTTGAATTTGCAAAGTTGAAGCTCAAATCTAATAGGTCTTTATTTATGATAAATAGATGTGAGAGATTGGTCGATGTGTTAAGTATTAGTAGAAAACATAATATGGAAGCAAAGAGAATTAGGTTTGTGCAATCGAGAATTGACGATAAGCCCAATCTTGTCATGATACAATTTGTGAAAAATCAGAAACCATTCTTAACTTTTGAGAAAAATCTGATTATTTATAATGACGAAGACTACACGGAAGAAGTGATGAATATATATGGAATTAAAAAAGTCTAAAATTTACGTCGTGCCTACTCCTATTGGGAACTTGGCTGATATAACTTTGAGGTCGTTAGATGTTTTGAAAAATGTGGATGTGATTTATTGTGAAGATACCAGAAACACATCGAAACTACTGAATTATTATGACATCAAAACGCCTCTTGTAAGTTATCATAAACACAACGAACAAAGTAGATCAGAAGAAATTATCGACAAAATTTTGTTGGAGAATATAAATTGCGCAGTAGTAAGTGATGCGGGAATGCCTTCTATTAGTGATCCAGGACAAATTTTACTGGAAAAAGCTATTGATCGTGATGTTGACATTGAAGTGCTGCCAGGTGCAAGTGCTGCAATAACTGCTTTGGTGAGAAGTGGATTCGATAGTTTGCAATTTGCATTCTTGGGATTCGTGCCAAGGAAAAATTCTGACAAAAATAAGTTTTACGAACAAATCAAAAACGCTACTATGACTACAATAATATACGAATCAGTCCATAGAATTGAGGCGACAGTCGAAGAACTCAGTGAGTTTTTGGGAGATAGAAAAATTTGTGTTTTAAGAGAGCTTACTAAAATTTACGAGTCCGTTATGAAAGGGACTTGTGCTGAAGTTATCGAAATGTTGAAGAACGAAACTGTAAAAGGTGAATTTGTAATTGTAATCGACAAACTCGTTGAAGATAATGAAGATATAGATGTAAAAGAAAAACTTACAGAACTTATTAATGATGGAATGTCAAAAAAACAAGCAGTGAAGATTGTGAGCGATGTTTACGGTTTGAAGAAAAATGATGTTTACAAAGAGAGTTTAGAATTATGATTTCAAAAGATTTAATAGATGAAGTCTCTCATTTAAATGAGAGACTTAAAAATAGAAAAAATGTCTCTCGATTAAACAGAAAAGATGTAAGAAATTTAGTTACAAATGAGATTGGGAACATCAAAGTTTATGATAGATTTGATGTTAATAAGTTAAAAGAAATTAAAAAATCAGGTAGTATTTGCGTTGTAGATGGCTCTGTTAATCGAATCGGTGCAAATTATCCTAATTATGTGGAGTTTTTTCAATCTTTGGCTCTTCTAAGTTCTGATCAAGAACCTTTGGTTAAAGCGGATATTTTGTGTCCATTGGTGGATGAATTTTCAGAACGTGACCAGTTCCAAATCTCCAAAGAAAAATTGTGTGCTACAGAACTTGCTGTAGCGATTGAAGCTGTAAAAAATCATGATGTAAAAATACTTATGATGGACGGAACTTTAATGAGATATAGTCTTGAAGCGGAAGACTTATATAAAGATTTGGTCGATCTTTGTTATGAGGAACATGTTTTATTAGTTGGAGTTGTCGAAGAAATAAGTACGAAGATTATAATGAACACGTTTAACGAAAGTGATAATAATGTGGGGATGCTTTTCGACAGAGAAGCGTTGTTCAATGCATTAGATATGAATGAAGGGTTTGTTGTAGAAAACCATAAATCTAGAAAAGAAGAGTACAATATAGAACAAGCTTTCATCAGAACTTCCAAGGATCCTTGCGTAATAGCTATCGACATTCCGTCACAAAACATGAATGATTTTGATGAAATAATTTCTTTTGTGCTTACGATGTCAGATGAAAATACAAGAGGAGTGCCATTTTTGTTGGATTTGGTTGACAAGAAAACTAGGATTGACAACAAACAAGCTGAAATATTGGCGAAGAAATACTTGGATACAGAAATGTACCAATCGATATTTAGATCTCAAAGGAGTAAAAGAGTTATATAATGAATGATTTAGATTTTAGAGTAGTCGGAATGACCGACCAAATCGAATGTTTTGTAGCTAGTAAATACGATAGACTTAGAATCAATGAGTATATGATTGTGGAAGATATCAAACAAGGGGATATTTTGTGTCAAGTCACAGAAACTCACAGTGTTAATGAATTTATGGAGTCAAACACTGCTGATTCTTATATAACCAAAGAACAAATTCTAAAACTTCAAGCAGTAGGATACAACATTTCTGAAGGGATCAAATACATTTACAAATTCAGAGTGATGGACGATCCAGCGTTTGCGATTGAAGCAGGATCAACAGTTAGAAAACCAAAGTTCGATGAGATTAAACACTTGTTTTATTCTGGTACAATTGACAAATCACTTGAAATAGGAATTATAAAAAATACTGAAGAGATTTATAAAACATGTCCTGTTGAATACAAAAATTTGCTTAAAATCATGGATTCTAATCAAAAAGTTCACAATCAAGAAGAATTGGTGTATTTATTTAACTACTACAACATGATTGAATATCCGCATATTGGTATTTTTGGAGGATCAGGATCTGGTAAATCATACGGGCTGAGAGTAGTAATTGAAGAGCTAATGAAAAAATCTGTTCCTACGATAGTGTTTGATCCACACAATCAAATGGTTTTTAGAGATAGAACTATGGAAAATTACGGGATAGATTTTTCTGGCAAATTTGAAGTTTTAAAAGTTGGGGAAGATTTGGGAATTAATTTTCCCGATTTGAACAGATATGAGCTTATAAGTTTGATAGAAACACAAGGAGAACTCACAGAATCCATGAAATCTGCTTATGAAGCTATCATTGACAAAGACTCCATCACTCAATCCAGTGCAAATGCTTTTTTGGGTTATTTGACAACAATATCCACAGCCTTGTCTGATAAGGAAGATGACACGACGGGATACTATGAAAGATTTTCACAACTTGTAAATGTGGATTCACTACAAGCTGTTATCAGAAGATTTAATAGATTACTGAATACAGATATATTTTTGAACACTTCACAAAAGCTTTTCGAAGCGTTAAAAGATGGCAAAACAGTTATAATTCAGGGTACGCAAAAGATGCTTAACTTGTACGCATCCTACGCAGTGAATTCTTGCTACAGAAAAAGAAGAAGATATGTAGATGCTATGACAAACGAATATTTTCCGATTATTTGTATGGTTTTTGATGAAGCTCACAATTTCTGTGGCAGCGATCAAATATCTGTTATAAGAAGAATAATTAAGGAGATTGCCCAAGAAGGTAGAAAATACGGAGTGTTCCTAATATTAGCATCGCAAAGAATGGCTGCAATCGAACAGACTACAATTGCACAGTTGTCCACAAAGTTTATTTTTAGAATTTCAACCGAAAAAGACCTTGAAGTTATCAGAAAAGAAACTGATTTGTCCTCAGAAGAAATACGAAGACTTCCATATCTATCAAATGGTGATGTATTTATCTCTCAAGCTCAAATCGGAAAAACATTGTTTGCCAGAATTAGATTGGCTTATACTACACAACCAAAATTCAAAAATCCTTTTGATGAAATGTATCGAATGTTGGAAATAAATGTTCAAAAGAAAAATGAATCGGATATGGAATTATTTAAAATGTTGAAAGAAGATAACGTATTTCCAATAACTCTTGATTTATTTAGGATTTGTAAGATAATCGAAGAAAGACATAATGTAAAACTGAGTGTTAGTGAATTGGAAGACAAGTTAAATAAACTTAGCAATGATGGATATATTACCAAGAAAAAATCTATCATGGGAGAAAGTTACTTTTTAAAAGAGGAGTAATATGAAAGTTAGTTTAAATACGAAAGTTATGAACGTGTTTTGTGGTACAAATTCAAAAATAAGATTGAACAAGTTATTCGATTATATGCTTGAATGTTCCATTAAACAAGAAGAAATTCTTAAAGAAGAACTAAAAGATTTGAATGGAAGTTGGATTATATATCAATGGGATGTTGATATAACTGACATGCCCGAAAAGTTTGACGATTTGACAATTCAAACTTACCATACTTATACTAGAAAATTCTACGCTTTTCGTAACTATGATGTTTTCAGAAACGGAAAACTAATTGTACGAGCTAAAACAAAATGGTTGCTTGTTAATCCTGAAAAGAAGCTTCCTATGAGAATAGATGATGAACTTGGAGTGATTTACGGAAGAGAAGATGGTTATGATATTGTTCAAAAGGATTTGAAACTAATAGACGGAGATTATGAAAAGTGTGGCGAATACACAGTAAGAAAAACAGATATAGATTATAATTATCACGCGAATAATGCTCGATATATAGAATGGATTGAAAATTATCTGGATGATGACACGATTAAAAAAGTGGAAGTTTTATATAAAAAAGAACTTAAATTAGATGAAAGTGTGGAGATTTATAGATTAGTTGAAGATTCCATCTTTTATTTCAAATTAATTTCTGATGGAGTTTTGAAAACAATTATAAAAATTACGAAATAAATTTAGCTCACAAAATGAATTTTTTTGTTTTGTGAGTTTTTTTATTTTGAATTTTAGGAAGTAGCAAAAATTTCTTAAAAAATAATTGACAAAATAAAACTGTTGTTATATAATTCTAAGATACAGTATAAAAATGGATAATTATGCTATAAAGTAGATTATTTAGGAGTTTAAGATAGTATAAGGGGTGAAGTATATGCATACTGAAAAGTATGGAGTAACGGACAGAGTTAGCTTTTCTAGGAACGAAAATGTTTTGGGACTTCCAAATCTTATTGGTATTCAAACTGATAGTTTCGATTGGTTTGTAAAAAAAGGTATTAAGGAAGTTTTTGAAGATATTAGTCCTATAAAAGATTATGCGGGAAGTCTTGTTTTGGAATTTGTGGATTATTATTTTGAGGAAAATCCAAAATATACAATCCAAGAGGCAAAAGACAGAGATACTAACTATTCTTGCCCGTTAAAAGTGAAAGTAAGATTAATTAACACCGACACAGAAGAAGTAAAAGAACAAGAAGTTTTTATGGGTGATTTCCCTTTGATGACAGACAGTGGTACATTTATCATCAATGGTGCTGAAAGGGTAATTGTAAGCCAACTTGTAAGAAGTCCTGGTGTTTACTTCGCCGAAGAAATTGATAAATCAGGTAACAGCAACTTCGCATCTACAGTTATTCCAAACAGAGGTGCTTGGCTTGAAATGGATACTGATGCAAGTGGTGTAGTGAATATTAGAATCGACAGAACTAGAAAACTACCTGTTACTACATTACTTAGAGCTTTATTATTTGACACTGATGATGAAATAATTGAAGCTATGGGAGATTCTGAAATTTTAAGAAAAACTCTCGAAAAAGAAATTTCAAAAGACAGAGAAAGTGCTTTAATTGAAATTTATAAGAAATTAAAACCAGGAGATCCTGCATCTTTAGAAAGTGCAGAACCTTTGATAAACAACATGTTCTTCGACAGTAGAAGATATGACTTAGCAAAGGTAGGACGTTACAAATTTAATAAAAAATTATCTTTAAGAGACAGAATTACTAATCAAAAAGCAAAAGAAGATGTTGTGGATACATCAACAGGAGAAATATTAGCTACTGCAGGAGATTTGATTACTGAAGAAATGGCAATCGAAATCGAAAACGCAGGTATAAATGTTGTTGATGTTATCGGACACGAAGGTCAAAGTGTTCGTGTTATTGGTAACCACTTTGTTGATTTGGATAGTTTTGGTTTGGATATGGATTTGTCTGATTTGAATTTGTCAGAAAAAGTTTATTATCCTATTATGGAAAAAATCTTGGAAGAAAATGATGACGAAAAATCAATCAGAAGAGCAATTGAAGAAAATGTTCATCAATTATCTCCAATTCATATAATCCATTCAGATATTTTGGCATCCATTAACTACGAATTCAATTTATTCTTTGGAATTGGTTCAACTGATGATATCGACCATTTAGGTAACAGACGTGTAAGAACTATTGGTGAATTATTGCAAAATCAATTTAGAATTGGTCTATCAAGAATGGAAAGAGTTGTAAGAGAAAGAATGAGTACACAAGATCCAGACTTGGCAACGCCACAATCATTAATCAACGTTCGTCCAGTTACTGCGGCAATCAAAGAATTCTTTGGTTCAAGTCAGTTGTCACAATTCATGGAACAAACAAATCCATTGGCAGAACTTACTCACAAGAGAAGATTGTCAGCTTTAGGACCAGGTGGTTTGTCAAGAGACAGAGCAGGCGTTGAAGTTCGTGACGTTCACGACTCTCACTACGGTAGAATCTGTCCGATAGAAACACCAGAAGGACCAAACATCGGTCTTATAACTTCCATGACAACTTATTCTACTACTAATGAATATGGATTCTTAGAAACTCCATACAGACGTGTTGATAAAGAAACTGGAGAAGTTACTGAAGATATTGTTTATTTGACTGCTGATGAAGAAGATAAATATATAATTGCTCAAGCGAACGAACCATTGGATGAAAATTCTAGATTTATAAATGAAAGAGTTTCTGGTCGTGGTATCAACGGCGAAAATGATATTTATCCAAGAGAACTTATCGACTACATGGACGTTAGTCCGCAACAAATCGTATCTGTAGGTACAGCTATGATTCCTTTCTTGGAAAACGACGATGCTACTCGTGCGTTGATGGGCTCAAACATGCAAAGACAAGCAGTTCCATTGTTGGCAACTCAAGCACCAATTATCGGTACTGGAATTGAACATAAAGCTGCTAAGGACTCTGGTGTAGTAGTTAAAGCAAAACACAAAGGTACAGTTACTAAGGTATCTTCGGATATGATTGAAATAACTCGTGATGAAGATAGAAAAGTTGACAAGTACACTATTCGTAAGTTTAAAAAGGCAAACCAAGGTACAACTTTCAACCAAAGACCTATCGTAAATAAAGGGGACAAGGTTGATGTTGATGATATAATCGCAGACGGTCCAAGTACAAACATGGGAGAAATGGCTTTAGGTAAGAACATTCTTATTGCATTCATGACTTGGGAAGGATACAACTACGAAGATGCGATGTTATTAAACGAAAAATTAGTTGTTGATGATGTATTGACATCAGTTCATATAGAAGAACACGAATCAGAAGCTCGTGAAACAAAATTAGGCGCTGAAGAAATCACTAAAGATATTCCAAATGTCGGAGAAGATATGAGAAAGAATCTTGATGATGAAGGAATTATTAGAATTGGTGCTGAAGTAAAATCAGGAGATATTTTAGTTGGTAAAGTTACTCCAAAAGGAGAAACAGAATTATCTGCTGAAGAAAGATTATTGAGAGCTATATTTGGCGAAAAAGCTAGAGAAGTAAGAGATACCTCATTGAGAGTTCCTCATGGTGAATCAGGTGTTGTTGTTGATGTTAAAACTTATTCAAGAGCAAACGGCGATGAATTATCTCCTGGTGTTAACAAGGTAGTTAGAGTATTCGTAGCTACTAAGAGAAAAATCATGGTAGGGGACAAAATGTGTGGTCGTCACGGTAACAAAGGTGTCGTTTCAAGAATTATGCCAGAAGAAGACATGCCATACTTACCAGATGGTACACCAGTTCAAGTAGTTCTTAACCCATTAGGGGTACCAAGTCGTATGAACATCGGACAAGTACTTGAAGTTCACTTGGGACTTGCAGCTAGTAAATTAGGTTGGAAAGTTGCTACACCAGTATTTGATGGTGCAAGTGACATTGAAATAGAAGATGCTTTGGAAGAAGCAGGATATCCAAAGACAGGAAAGATTTGGTTAAGAGATGGTAGAAGTGGAGAATACTTCGACAACCCAGTAACTGTAGGATACATGTATATGTTGAAACTACATCACATGGTTGCAGAAAAAATCCACGCTAGATCAACTGGACCATACTCTCTTGTAACTCAACAACCATTGGGTGGTAAAGCTCAATTTGGTGGTCAAAGATTTGGAGAAATGGAAGTTTGGGCATTAGAAGCATATGGTGCAGCTCATACTCTTCAAGAAATTTTAACAGTAAAATCAGATGATGTTGTAGGTCGTGTTAAAACTTACGAAGCTATTATTAAGGGCGAAAACATTCCTGAACCAGGAATTCCAGAATCATTCAAAGTTTTAATTAAAGAACTTCAATCATTATCTTTGGATGTTAAATTACTTGATGAAAATAATGAAGAAGTCGAATTGATAGAAGAAGATGATGATTCTACAGAATTCGGCAGCGATGATAGACTATAAGAAAGGAGAGGGCTCCTTGGTACAAAAAAATACTTTTGAAGCTATGAAAATTGGTTTGGCTTCACCAGATAAAATCAGACAATGGTCTTGGGGAGAAGTTAAAAAACCAGAAACTATAAATTATAGAACACTAAAACCTGAAAAAGAAGGTTTATTCTGTGAAAAAATATTTGGACCTACAAAAGATTACGAATGTAATTGTGGTAAATACAAAAGAATAAGATACAAGGGTATTGTATGCGAAAAATGTGGTGTAGAAGTTACTAAATCAAAAGTTAGACGTGAAAGAATGGGCCACATTGAACTTGCGACTCCTGTAAGTCATATCTGGTATTTCAAAGGAATTCCATCACGTATGGGATTGTTATTGGATATGAGTCCTAGAGCACTTGAAAAAGTTCTTTATTTTGCATCATTTGTAGTAATAGATCCAGGTAAAACTGATTTATACGAAAAACAATTATTAACTGAACAAGAATACGAAGAATACTGTGATAAGTACGAAGAAGATGTTGATTTCAGAGCCAAAATGGGAGCTGAAGCAATCAAAGAACTTCTTCAAAAAATAGACTTACAAGAAGAATACAAAAATTTAACTGAAAATTTCGAAGGCGCAACTGGACAAAAGAAAGTTAGAATTTTAAGAAGACTTGAAGTTGTAGAAGCATTCATTGAATCAAAAAATGATCCTTCATGGATGATTATGGATGTAATTCCAGTAATTCCACCAGATATCAGACCAATGGTACAACTTGAAGGTGGAAGATTTGCTACAAGTGATTTGAATGATTTGTATAGAAGAGTAATTAATAGAAACAATCGTCTAAAAAGATTATTGGATATTGGATCTCCTGAAATCATTGTAAGAAACGAAAAAAGAATGCTTCAAGAAGCAGTAGATGCTCTTATCGACAATGGTAGACGTGGTAAACCTGTAACAGGACCTGGTAATAGACCATTAAAGAGTTTGTCAGATATGCTTAAAGGTAAATCTGGTCGTTTCAGACAAAACTTGTTAGGTAAGAGAGTTGACTATTCTGGTCGTTCAGTAATAGTTATCGGACCAAACTTGAAATTCTATCAATGCGGTCTTCCTAAGAAAATGGCTCTTGAATTATTCAAACCATTTGTAATTAGAGAATTAGTTAAAAGAGAAATTTCACATAACGTTAAAAATGCTAAGAAATTAGTTGAAAGAGAAAACGACAGAGTGTGGGATGTCTTGGAAGATATTATAGTCGATCATCCAGTATTATTAAACCGTGCACCGACATTGCACAGACTTGGTATTCAAGCATTTGAACCAATATTAGTTGAAGGAAAAGCTATCAAACTTCACCCATTAGTATGTACTGCATACAATGCGGACTTTGACGGTGACCAAATGGCAGTCCATTTGCCACTATCTCCAGAAGCACAAGCAGAAGCTAGACTTTTGATGTTAAGTACAAACAACATTCTTGCACCAAAAGATGGTAAGCCAATCACAACTCCTTCACAAGATATGGTATTGGGTTCATTCTACATGACTACTAGAAAAGAGCGTCAAAAAGGAGAAGGCTTAATCTTCAAAGATATAGATGAAATGATGTTAGCGTATGCTATGCATTATGTAACTTTACAAACAATAGTAAAAGTTAGACGAAACAGTGTGAATAACGATGGAACAAGCAAAATTGTAAAAAGCACTGTTGGTAGATTTATCTTCAACGAAGGAATCCCTCAAGACTTGGGTATGGTAAACAGAGAAGAAGATCCATATTCACTTGAAGTTGATTTGCAAGTTGACAAGAAAATGCTATCTAAAATCATCGATTTAACTTTCAGAAAATACGGAAACATCAGAACTGCTGAATTGTTAGATTACATCAAATCTATGGGATACAAGTATTCTACAATTGGTGCTTTGACAATATCAATGGGAGATATTACAATTCCTGATTCGAAAAAAGTTATCATCGAACAAGCTGAACAAAGAATTGATATGGTTCAAGATATATACCTTCAAGGGGATATTACAAACGAAGAAAGATATAAGAAAGTTATCGAAATTTGGGAACAATGTATTAAAGATGTAACTAAAGCGTTGATGACAAACCTTCCTGCTGATAACAACTTGAATATAATGGCCGTTTCTGGAGCCCGTGGTAGTGAAAACCAAATCAGACAATTAGGTGGTATGCGTGGTCTTATGTCAGATACTGCTGGTAACACTATCGAAATTCCTATCACATCAAACTTCCGTGAAGGTCTTTCAGTACAAGAATTCTTTATTTCCACTCACGGTTCAAGAAAAGGTCTATCAGATACCGCTCTTAGAACTGCAGACTCAGGATATTTGACAAGAAGACTTGTAGATGTATCACAAGATGTAATCATAACTGAAGATGATTGTGGTACTGATGAATATATTGTTGCAAAAGAAATCAAAGACGGCAACAGACAAGTTGAAGATTTGAAATCTAGAATTATTGGTAGATACGCATTCGAAGATATTCTCGATTTGGATACTGGAGAAATCATCGTTCATAAAAATGATATGATCAATGAAGCTATTGCTGAAAGAATAGAATCACAAGGTATCAAAGAAGTTAAGGTAAGAAGTGTTCTTGGATGTAAGATGAAACACGGTGTTTGTGCTAAATGCTACGGTAGAAACTTAGCTACTGGTAAGCCTGTAAACATTGGCGAAGCAGTTGGTATAATCGCAGCACAATCAATAGGTGAACCGGGTACACAGTTGACAATGAGAACTTTCCACTCAGGTGGTATCGCTGGAGTAGGAATCACATCCGGTCTTCCTAGAGTTGAAGAGTTATTTGAAGCTCGTAAACCAAAAGGACTTGCTTACATTACTGAAATAGAAGGTACTGTAAAAATCCAAGAAAACAAAAAGAGAAATGATGTTATCGTAACTGCTGAAGACGGCGAAGAAAAAGTTTATCAAATTCCATACGGCGCTCACATTAAAGTTAACGAAGGAGATCATGTTGAAAAGGGAGAACCATTAACAGAAGGTTCAATCAACCCACAAGATATTCTTAGAGTTAACGGGGCTGAAGGCGTTCGTGATTATATAATTAGAGAAGTTCAAAAAGTTTACAGATTACAAGGTGTAGACATTGACGATAAGCACATTGAAATTATAATCAGACAAATGATGAGCAAAATTAAAATCGAAGAAAGCGGAGATTCAGGATTCTTATCAGGTAGTGTAGTAGATGCGAGAGATTTCAAGATGACTAATGAACAACTTGTCAAAGAAGGAAAAACTCCTGCAACAGGAACTCATTCGTTAATGGGTATCACAAAAGCATCACTTGCAACTGAAAGTTTCTTATCTGCAGCATCATTCCAAGAAACTACAAGAGTATTAACAGAAACATCTATTAAAGGAAAAGTTGATCACTTAATAGGCTTAAAAGAAAATGTAATAATTGGTAAACTAATACCTGCCGGTACAGGAATAGCAAAATATGACAGAATTGAAGTAGATTATGACGGTAAAGCTGAAGAAGATATGATTGAAGCTGAAAAAGCACAAGAAATAAATGAATCTGAAGTAGAGGAAGAATCTACAGTAAAATCTGGAAATTACGAATCATTACAAGATGAAGATAAATAATATTTAAGAATTAAGGGATGTGAATTCGCATCCCTTTTTTTATAAAATTGAGGAGTTTTGATGAAAAAGGATACAAACATCATAGAAATAAAAAACTTAAGTTTTCAATATGAAGGTTCATCAAAAAAAGTATTAAAAAACTTAAACATAGATATTAAAGAAGGAGAATTCATCTGCGTATTAGGTCATAACGGGTCTGGAAAGTCTACATTAGCAAAACTCATTAATGCTCAATATATTCCAACAGAAGGTGATATCTTAGTTGGGAATATGAATACAAAAGATGACGATAATTTGTGGAATATTCGTGAAATGTGCGGGATGGTGTTCCAAAATCCTGACAATCAATTGGTAGCGACAATTGTTGAAGAGGACGTTGCATTTGGTCCCGAAAACTTGGGAGTACCAAGAGAAGAACTTAGAAAAAGAGTAGATGAATGCCTTGAACTTGTGGGAATGAGTGAGTACAAGAGACATTCACCAGCGCTATTATCTGGCGGTCAAAAACAAAGAATTGCAATTGCAGGTATACTAGCAATGAATCCAAAGTGTTTGCTAATGGATGAGCCGACAGCAATGCTCGATCCACAAGGACGAAAAGACATCTTAGATACTGTGTTGAAACTAAGAGAAATGGGCAAAACTATAATCCATATTACTCATTACATGGAAGAATGTGTAAATGCAGACAGAATAATCGTGATCAATGAGGGAAATGTAGTTCTAGAAGGAACTCCTAGGGAAGTTTTCTCAAATGTTGTACAAATGAAAGAAATTGGACTAGATGTTCCAGAGCCTACAGAAATAAGCTATCTTTTAAATAAATCAAATATAAATGTGAGAGCTGATGTTCTTACTGTAGACGAACTAGTTGAAGCTTTGGAGGGTGTTAGGTGATAGATATGAAGATAGAATGCAAAAATTTAGAACATATTTATAACAAATCAAATCCATTTGAAAAAGTAGCCCTCAAAGATATCAATTTAGACATAAATCTCGGAGAATTTATTGGAATTATAGGACACACTGGAAGCGGTAAATCAACACTCGCACAACATTTGAATGGATTATTGGAACCAACAGGTGGCGATGTTTTAGTTGACGGTATATCGACAAAGACAAAAGTTAAAACAGATATAAGAAAAAATGTCGGATTAGTATTTCAATATCCAGAGTATCAACTATTTGAAGAAACTTGTTACAAAGATATTGAATTTGGACCGAAGAATTTGGGACTTACAGATAAAGAAATCAAAGAACGTGTAGAGTGGGCTTGCGATGCTGTTGGTTTGGATGTAGATCACATGAAAGAAAAATCACCATTCGAATTATCCGGAGGACAAAAAAGAAGAGTTGCAATTGCAGGTGTTTTGGCGATGAAGCCAAAGTTTTTGGTATTAGATGAGCCAACTGCAGGTCTTGATCCATTGGGAAGAGATATGATTTTAAATCAAATAAAACAACTTTTTGAAAGAGAAGATATGACAGTCATTTTAGTCAGCCATAGCATGGAAGATATCGCAAAACTTTGTAACAGAGTAATTGTTATCGATAAAAGTCAGATCTTTATGGACGATAAACCAGAAGTTGTGTTTAGTAAAGAAAAAGAGCTACAAGAAATTGGACTTAGTATTCCACAATCTACACAAGTTGTGAGAAGATTGAAAGAAAAGGGAATAGATTTAAAAACAGATTGCTTGAATGTTGAGCAAGCTTATGAAAGCATCAAAAATGCTATGGAGGCAAAATCATGATTAAAGATATAACAATTGGTCAATATTTTGCATCTGATAGTATAATTCACAAGCTTGATCCAAGAGTCAAAGTCACTTTTGTGTTTTTGTATATTATTGCTATATTTCTTATAAGTAAACTTTGGGTATATGCACCAGTATTGGTATTCTTAATAACTATAATCAAAATTTCGAAAATAAAACCGAAATTTGTATTCAAAGGAGTGAAACCACTTCTCCCAATTATTTTGTTGACATTTATACTTAACGTATTGATGACGCCGGGTGAAGTTGTTTGGAAATGGAAAATATTTACTGTTACGAAATCAGGATTGAACTTGGGATTTTTTATGGCATTTAGATTGATTTTTTTGGTTTTAGGTACAAGTTTATTGACATTGACAACATCACCTATTGAATTGACAGATGCTATGGAAAAAATGCTTCATCCTTTTGCTAAAATAGGATTTCCTGCTCATCAATTTGCAATGATGATGACAATAGCACTTAGGTTTATTCCGACACTATTTGAAGAAACAGACAAAATAATGAAAGCTCAAATGGCTAGAGGCGCAGATTTTGAATCGGGAAATATAATCAAGAGAGCTAAAAACCTCGTACCACTTCTAGTTCCACTATTTATAAATGCTTTAAAAATAGCAGGAGAACTTGCAGTAGCCATGGAAGCTAGATGTTATCGTGGAGGAAAAGGAAGGACAAGGCTGAATGAATTATCCTATCAAAAGCGAGATTTTATAGCTTATGCTGTTATTATTTTATTATTCATTTTAATTATTGTGAGTAGGATAATATGAAAAACATAAAATTGACAGTTCAATATGACGGTTCAAAATTTTACGGATGGCAGAAGTTGAATCATTTGCCATCCGTACAATTAGAAATAGAAAAAGCAGTGACAAAAATGGTTCATCAACCAGTCAAAATAAATGGAGCTGGAAGAACTGACAAAGGAGTTCATGCAAAAGGTCAAGTATGTAATTTCATTGTTGACACAGATATTTCAGCAAACCAATTTCTAATGGGAGTCAACCACTTCACGAGTGATTCAATTGTCATAGTAAAATCAGAAGAAGTGGATTTGGATTTTCATGCGAGATTTAGTGCAAAATCAAAGACATATAAATACATTTTATGCAACAAATACTATATGGAGCCTTGGTTTAATGATTATAAAGGTCACCGAAAATACTACTTAGATTTTGATTTGTTGCTAAAATGCAGAGATATGCTCATTGGAAAACATGATTTTACATCATTCGTTAATGATTTGGAAGAAGATACCAATCCAATTAGAACTATTGATGAAATTACAATCGAAAGAATAGACGACGATATTGTATTTACATTTAAGGCGGAAAGCTTTCTTAGGAATATGGTTAGAATTTTGGTTGGAAGCATGGTTGATGTAGCCAGAGGGAGAAAAAGCATAGAATGGCTTAAAAATGCTTTGGAAAACAAAGACAGACAGTCTGCGGGAATCACGATTGAACCTTGTGGATTGTATTTAATGGATATCGAATATTAAAAGGGGGAGTAAATGAAAAACTTTACCAGAAAACTCATCAGCGTACTTATGATACTAATGATGATGTTTGTTTTCATTGACACCGAATCTTTTGCAGAAAAAGATACATTTGTAATAGGAATGGAGGGGAACTACGCACCGTTTAACTGGTCACAATCGACAGATGAAAATGGAGCCTATCCTATTGAAAACAGCAAAGGTGAATATGCAAACGGATACGACTTGCAAATAGCTAGAAAAATCGCCGACAGTTTGGGCAAGAAATTAGTTGTAGTAAAAATGGAGTGGGACGGACTTGCACCGGCAGTTATGAGCGGAAAAGTTGATGCGATAATTGCAGGAATGAGTCCAACAAAAGAAAGAAAAGAACAAATTGATTTCTCAGATACTTATTATAGTTCTGATTTGGTAATTGTAACAAAAAAAGATAGTAAATATATCAAAGCAAAATCATTAAATGATTTAAAAGACTTTAAAATTACTGGTCAATTGAACACATTCCACTATACAGTAATTGATCAAATCAAAGATTGCGACAAACTACCAGCAATGGAAAGTTTTCCATCAATGCTGTCTGCAGTTTTGGCAGAGAAGATAGACGGATATGTCGCAGAAAAACCACAAGCATTAAGTGCAAAAGCATCTAATGCTGAGCTTTCATACATTGAATTTGAAAAAGGTTCGGGATTTGAAACATCAGCTGAAGATACATCAATTGCAATCGGTGTGAAGAAAAATTCTGATTTGACAGAAAAAATCAACGGAGCTTTGAAGAAAATAAGTCCAGAAGAAAGAGATAAGTTGATGCAGGAAATGGTAAGATTGAACGTAGAAAAAGACCAACCACAAGGATTCTTATCAAAAGTAAAAAGCATTTTTAATGAATACGGATCACTTTTCTTAAAAGGGGCTTTGATGACATTGTTTATAGCCAGTGTATCGACAATTATTGGATTTCTAATCGGAATACTTGTTGCAGTTATTAGAAATATGAAACTAGATAAAGATAAAAACAAATTCACTTATTATCTTCACAAAGTTATCAATTTTATTCTAGCTTGTTATGTTGAAATATTCAGAGGAACACCAATGATGGTACAATCAATGTTGATTTATTTTGGAGCCAAATTATATCTTGGAATTGATATGGCGCCAATTAGTGCAGCTTTGTTCATTGTTAGTGTCAACACAGGAGCTTATTTGTCAGAAGTTGTACGTGGTGGAATTAATTCTGTCGATGTCGGACAAATGGAGGCTTGTAAGGCTTTGGGAATGACACACGGTCAATCCATGATTAATGTAATATTGCCACAAGCAATCAAAAATATTTTGCCTTCTATAGGAAATGAGTTTGTAATTAACATTAAGGATACATCGGTATTGAACGTAATCAGTGTTACAGAATTATTCTTCGTATCTAAATCAATTGCAGGCTCAACTTATAATATATTTGAAACTTATGCAGTTACTTGCATTATTTATTTCGTGTTGACATTCTCTTTGACTAGACTTTTATTATTTATTGAAAAGAAATCAAATAACAGAGAATACGTAATGGAAGCTACAACTGGAGGAATGTTCAATGGAAAATAAAATAATAGAGTTACAACATTTGAAAAAAAGTTACAATGGAGTAGAAGTTCTAAAAGATATCAACTTTACGATATCAAAAGGAGAAGTTCTATCTATAATCGGATCATCAGGTTCTGGTAAGTCTACTATGTTAAGATGCATCAATTTACTTGAAAAACCAACAGGTGGAGATATTTTATATCATGGAGAATCCATACTTTCTTCCAAATTTAATCAAAATAAATTCAGATCTAAAGTAGGTATGGTATTTCAACAATTTTATTTGTTTGAAAACATGAGTGTAATGGATAATTGCACTGTCGCTCAAATCAAAGTTTTGAATAGAGACAAGGAATCGGCTGTTAAAGAAGCTAAAAAATATTTAGAACTTGTAGGAATGATTGAACATGCCCACAAAAAACCAAGCATGCTATCTGGCGGACAAAAACAAAGAGTTGCCATTGCAAGAGCATTGTGCATGAATCCAGAAGTTTTGTTGTTTGACGAACCAACATCTGCGCTGGATCCTGAAATGGTTAATGATGTATTAAAAGTAATGTCAAAGCTTGCTGAAACTGGAATGACAATGGTAGTTGTAACACATGAAATGCAATTTGCAAGAGATGTTTCCACTAGAGTTTGTTTCATGAATGAAGGCTACATTATCGAAGATACAGATCCGCATACAATGTTTACAAATCCAAAACAAGAAAGAGTCAAAGAATTCTTGAAAAATTATTTGAATAATTAAAAAAACCGCCCTTTATCAATATGTGATATGTACCCTCCTTACTGGTTTGTCCAGTTTTATGGGTACACATCATATGATAAAGGGCGGTTATTTTTATCTAATGTTTCTAATGTAATTGTGAACCACATAATTCTTGTTATATTTCGTATATATATTATACGGACTGTAAATAGAATTTATTTCTAGTTTGTCTGAATTACCAAATGAAACGCTGAAATCAAACGTATTGTTTGAATCTGATTCCGGCCAAGCTATTATTGTAAATTCTGTAGGTGAAGTTCCAGTTTGTTGTTTTATGAACATCTTTGCAACTCCATTTGAATCAGTAGTTTTAGTTATTGTTTGGTCGAATCCTTTTTGATTTCTAATTCTTAGATATAATTTTAAATTAGAGAGTTTCTTGCCGTTTTTATCTGATGCAAATATATTAATGTTAGCTGTATCTGTAAGATTATATGAAGTTTTATCAGCTTCAAATTTTAATTTTACGGTTTGTTTTGTCTCAGGTTTTGTTTCTGATTCTTTGACGATTAAAGTTGCATTTGCAGAAGAATTTTTGTATCCATTTTTCGAAACAGTGGCTTCAATGTAATATCTTCCAGCTTTTTGTGGTCTAAATGTATAGTAGCTATTACCGTATCTATCTGTTTTAAATGTTTTTTCTTCTTTGTTGTCATTTTCATCAGTTATACTTAGTACGACATCAGCACCTGAAATTCTTGAAGTATTATTTTTGCAATTTACAGTTATCATTGATGCTTGATTTAACTGAATTTCAGGACTATCTAAATCCACTTTTGTTTCAAAAGAAACTCTGTTATCTTTTACTTCAAAACTTACATTATCTTCGTTTGTGTTTCCTTTAGAATCAGAAGCCAATATGTTCACGCTATAAGTGCCAGCTTCATCTAATTCATTCGCCTTTAAATATAAAATTGTTTGACCGCGATAGTTTGTAGTCAATTCTTTTTCTATAATTTTCTTAGATGGCTTATTGATAGTGAATTTTACCTTAGCACCCTTAATATTTCTTTTATTGGAGTCTGTTACTACAGCAGAAATATTATCGTTATTACCGATAGATATTGAGTTTCTGTAAACATTTGATTTGATATTTACAGCATTTTTGCTTTCTGGACTGTCGCCTTCTACATAAATTGCAGCAAAGTTTGAAACGTTTGAACCATCAGTTGATTTTGCAATTATTTTAACTTTACCTGGATTTTTACATACAACCATAGCATTATCTACTGATGCAATGTTTTCGTCTGAACTTTCCAAAGTTATTTGAGGATTTTTCGCATTTGATGGTAATATCCTAGTGTCTATTCTGAACTTATCTCCTACTTTGGTTTTTTTATAGGAAGGATAAATTATAATGTTTTGAACTTTAACATCCTTGTCAACACTATCATCAATATTTGGCTTTTCGTTTTCTAGTACGTTAACTCTGATGTATTGCAAAATTCTAGGGTTGTCTGCAGACTTAACAGTTACATAACATTGTCCGGGACTTAAAGCTCTTATTAATCCAGAATTATCTACAGCACACACATTTGTATTAGAGGATGACCACATCAATTCCTTGTTTGTCGCATTTTCTGGATAAACTTTTGTATTGATTTGAGAATCTTCTCCTTCTCTTAAAGTAATATTGTCTTCAGATACCGCAATTTTATTTACTCTAATTTCTTGATCAGGTTCAGGAACATCTGGTTGAGGAGTAGGATCCACTGGATCAGGCTCTGGTGTTGGATCGATATTGGTTCCTGAATAAGGTTTTGTAAAAGCTTTCAAGCATACATTTGCGTTTGCTCTGTTTCTCGCCAAATCAGACCAATTATATCCATCGTTAGAAATAAATGATTGGTTGTATCCAGCTCTTGCTCTTGAAGAATATCCGTAAATCATAGATTCAATTGGAATAGGGTAGCTGTAACCAGGAGTTGTAAGTTTTACAATTGGTGCAAAATAAGCTCCTGCATTTATTTTTTGTGGATTGAATTTGACAGTTGTATATCCTGCGTTTTCCACAGTTCCACGTGCAACCAAAACTTTATCATTGAAACCACTATTTCCGCCGATATTTGTATTTACATAAATTTCGTATTGCGCACCGTTTGATGGAACGAAGAAGCCTACCTCGTCGATTTGGCTTGTTCTACTTACAGGACCAAAAATATTTGAAAACCAACCAGTTTGATTGTAACCAATACTATCAGTCATTCCCAAATCATCATAATACCAGATAGATTTATTTCTATCTTTATTTTTCAAAACAAAAATGCAATTTCCTTTTGCAACGTGTGCATCATAATATGATACATGATAATATCCGCCTTGATTTCCCCAACGATCACCCCAACTATTTTTTACAAGCCACGCTCCATCACCAGGAGGAGTTATGCCAAAATTGTATCGTGAATAATCATCATCCCATCCAACTATAGTTACGGCGTGGTTTTGCCAACCGTAACCAGGATTATAGTGGCTCATAGAATAAAAATTGGTATAATTTGTGTCTCCATTTATAGTTGTGTAAGATGCACCATATCTCATAATCGCTCTTTTTAATCTGTCACGATCTAGATTGTTATTTACATCTGGAATGTACAAAGCTTCCTTCAATTCTTTTTGTGGAAGTAAATTATAAGGTGAGCTGAAATCATAAGCAGAATAAGGATCGTCTTTTTCCCAAACAGGGCCAGACCATCTTGCTAAGTAAGCTGCGGCTACTGCTCTTGTACCACCTTGATCAGGAGCCCAGTCAAAACCATGAGTGTTTCTCAAATGTTTTTCAGAAAAATCTGTGAATTGACCATTCGTGAGCATATTAGATTCTGCAGAACCATAAGTAGCAAACGCCCAACATGATCCGTTTGGTCCCTGAGCTTTTACGGGAGTAACTCTGTTGTGTTGACGCAAATCGTAGTTTGCAGGAATTCCATAAGCCTTTTGTCTTGGGATGTCTTCCTTTTGATTAAACAAATCGTAGTTTGTATTAACCAAGAAAGGATCTTCGTTTGAACCGTAGTTTTTAGTAGTTTTAGGACTACTCTTTTGCCTATTAAATGCTGGATTACGTGGTGCTTCAGAAAAATCGATTTCTTTTACAGTTAAATCATCGTTTAATTTGAATTTGCTTTGACTTTCTGCAAAACTTGTAGAAAATAGTGATTGCAACGTAAAAACCGCAATAAAAAGCAATAAATTTTTTCTTTTCATATTCAACTCCTTGCAATGATTTTAAATATTAATTCAGGGTTAAAATAGTATACTTAACACTATTAAGAATTAACAACTATATTATACTACTTTTGGAAGAATAAATATATATCTTAATAAATTCATAAAAAAGTGGGATATTGTGATTTCTAATCATTTAATGCTGTAGTATGTTAAAATCCATTTTAAAAAATGTAATTTTTTAAATAATTAATGTAAAATTTACTTAATAATATAGATTTTTTGAAATTATGTGATATAATAAACTCAACAAATACCAAAAACTAAATTAATAAATATCTATATTTAAAATAATTCTAAGAAATAATTCTAAGAATTGGAGCATATTTATTAAGACTATTAATTTAGTAGCATATTTCAATAGGAGGGCGTTATGAAAATTAAAAAAATTCTGAGTCTACTACTAGGAACAGTTCTAGTTTCATCAATATTAGTTACTGGTCCAACGTTTGCAGATGAAAACAAAAATTCTAAACTAGAATTAAGTCCTGTTGAAAATAGTTTTAAAGAAAATTCCAAGGATGACGAATTGTTAATCTCTCCATTGAAGACATCTTACGATTCAGTTCGTTCAGCTTCTAGGGCAGCATTACCAGCAAAATATGATTTGAGAAAAACTAACAGAGTTTCCTCAGTCAAAAATCAAGGACAAAATGGTTCTTGCTGGACATTTGCGACATATGGTTCCATGGAGTCTTATTTAAAATTATTTGGAAAAGAATTTGATTTTAGTGAAAAACACATGAGAAATTTGCATGGATTCGATTGGGGTCCAAATGATGGAGGTAATAGAGATATTGCAACATCATATCTTGCAAGAGGGACAGGTCCGATTTTAGAAAAAGACGATCCTTACGATGCTTACATTAATGTTTCACCTACAAATGTCAAAAGAGCATTTGATTTGGATAAAGTTATTTATCTACCTGATGTTCACAATGCAAATGAAACTAATGTTATCAAACAAGCTATTATGGAATACGGTGGAGTGTACACAACTTTAAGTTCTCAAAAATATTACGAAAAGAAAGAAACTAAAAGTTATTACAATCCAGGAAGCGGGAAAGCAGACCACGCAGGAACTATTGTAGGATGGGATGATAATTTTTCAAAAAATTTATTCCAAGCAAAAGCTCCTGGAGATGGCGCATGGATTGTAAAAAACAGCTGGGGAACAAGTTTTATGGATGGCGGTTACTATTATGTATCATATTACGATGGTTTCTGTGGTAAATCCAATGCGGTATTTATCCCTCAAAGAAAAGATCCTAATGCAGTAATTTCACAATACGATGATTTCGGAGCAACAAGAAGTGTTGGATACAATATGCAAGGCTACATAGCAAATGTATTCACATCAGAAGAAGATCAAACAATTTACCAAGCAGGTTTGTTCACAGTTGCGATGAATACACAATACAGATTGTACATTGTAAGAGATTTGCAATCTACAGATGATTTAGCAGCTAAAAGAGAAGAAATCGGCAGCGGTGTGATTGAATACCCAGGATACTACACATTAGATACTACCCAAATCAAAGTAAAAAAAGGCGAAAAATTTGCAATAGTAGCATACATGGACTCTTCAGCTGCTAATTACAAATATCCAATGCCTATTGAAATGCCGATTGCAGATTATGCTTCCAAAGCAAAAGCGCAAGAAGGTCAATCTTATGTTTCATCACAAGGCGACAAATGGACTGATTTGACTAAAGAAGTTAAAAACGCAAATGCTTGTATAAAAGCTATCGGAACTACTGGAGAAGTTCTTCCAAGAGATACAGTTCCAGAAGTTGATCCTGATGAAGTAATCGAAGAGCCAACTTCAATCACTGTAAAAGAAGGTAGTCAAGGATTTATAAGCGTCAAGAAAAAAGGAAAACTTCACGCGACAGTTCAACCAGAAAAATTCAACAACGATCCAGTTGTTTTTGAGTCATTGGATAAAAATGTTGCAGTTGTAAAAAACGACGGAACAGTTTATCCAGTAAATGTTGGTAATGCAAATATTTTGATAAAAACAGTCGATGGAAATATTACACAAAGGTTTAATCTATTAGTAGCTCCGGAGGGAATTAGAGTTCCTGATAGAAAAATGATTGAGATCATAGGGGATAATGATTATGATCCAAAAACAGATCCTGATAATACAGAAATCCCAGTTATTCCTCCTAAACCACCAATAGATAATCAAGAACTAGATCCTAAAGTTATAAGGAGTTTGGGAGTATCAGTTCCATCAGTGACTATTAAACAAGGCGATAAGTTTAATTTGGATCCAAAAATTTTAACTTATCCACAAACTGCTATAAGAAATTTTGATTTCAATATAAGTAACACTGACATAATTGACATCGATTCAAAATCAGTGATTACTGCTAAAAAAATCGGAAGAACAAAGTTAGATATTAAAACAAAAGAAGGATTACAAACAAGCATTACAATAATTGTAATACCAAAAGAAAAAGGCGGAATTACTGTAGAAAAATTTGCTCCATCAAAAAGACATGCAGGTATATTTAAAGTATTTATAGATGCAAAAGAAGGGGACAGAGGTTATTCTGGACCTGCAAAACTTACAGTAAAAAGCGGAAATAGAGAGTTAAATCGAACAATATATTTCAACTCAGGTCATGCACAATCTAAATTCCATGGAGGACAATTTGGAGTTTGGAGAAAAGATTTCGAAGCTACAATAACTATTAGAGACCACAAAGAAACAGTTAAATTTGGGTTTTAATCAATAACGGATAATGCCGATTGTTAAATAAAATATTTAGTTCATAGGAGGGAAATATGAAACATTTAAAAAAATCATTAGCAATGATTTTAGTGTTCGCTATGACTTTTATAGCTGTTGCACCTTTGAGTGAAGTTTTCGCAGATTCTTTGGAAGTGAAACAAGAAGAACCTAAACTTGAAATCTCAGAATTAAAAGAAGGTTTGACACAAGCTGTAAAATCAGTTGAAGACATAGAACCAGCTGATGAAAAGTACAAGGAAGTTATGGATCAGTTTTATGAAGCACATGATTTCTTAGACAAAGAAATCAAAATTGCTGAAATGAAACAACGCCAAGCAGTAGGAAGTGCAGGAGCAGTAGGAGCATTAGAAAATACAATCTACGATTTAACTACAATTCCAGTCAGAGTTCAATTAATGATTAGAATTGGTAGAGCAATTAGATTTGCAACTACAGAACTATCTAACAAAGTTATAGCAGCTCACACTAAAATAACAGAATATATAATTACTGGATTATTATATGCTGTTAACCCTTTTGCTAGTGAACAACAAATTATGGATTACATCCAACAATTTGACAAATTAGAACAAGAATTGTTAGCTTATCCTGATTTAGGACCAAATGATATAGCTACTATATACAAAAAAGCTGCAGTTTGGAGAGAAATCGGAGAAGCTAAAAAAGTACGTGCTTCAAGAACAAAATTCGGTAATTCATTTATCGTAAGAGAATTAAGTGAAGAAATTTCAAAAACAGTAGGTTTGCAATTCAGAATCACAGTAAAATGTGGTGAATTAGACGAACAAGTTAAGAAACTTCACGAAGCAATGGAAAAAATTACTGGACCAAAAATAAAAGCTGAAAAAATTGAATTTAAAGAAGGCAATTTGGGAGCCATCTCAATTAATAAAACAACAACAATCAGCCCAGTAGTAAGACCTAACGAAGTTAAAGACAAAGAAGTATTCATCTACTCATCTAATGCATTCATGGCAAGAGTCGTTGGAAAAACAATCATTCCACTAAGAACTGGAACTGTTATGATTACAGTAATTTCAAAAGATGGTTATGCAAAATCAAACTTTGAACTTCACATCGTAGAACCTGGTCACAGCGTAGAAGGAATTCCATTCTTACAAGCTACAGGAGAAAACTCTGAATACCTTAACACTAATACAAATGGTGGCGGAGTTGTAAACAATTCATTAGTTGGAAAAGACACTTATGAAGTTAAAAATATTGGTTTCTCAGTAAAATCTACTACATTAAAAGTTGGAGATACATTTGATTTGGCTTCAAAGACATTTGTATTCCCAGAAAATGCATTAGAAAAAGAAGTTTCATACAAATCAGATAACGAAGCTATAGCTACAGTTAATGAAAAAGGAACAATCAAAGCAGTTGCAGAAGGCTCAACAACAATTACTGCAACTACAAAAAACGGCGTAACAAATAAATTCAAATTAAACGTAATCAAAAAAATTGATAAAGATGAATATCAAATAACAGAAATCAACCCTTCTGAAAGAAAAGCAGGAATATTCTCAATCGAATTCAAAGCAACTAAAAATGGTAAAAAGTACAACGGACCTGCAAAAGTAACAGTGTCTTACACTAAAAAAGCAATTAAAAGAGACGTTTACTTCAACAACGGAGTTGCATCAGTTAAATACAACGGATTTGAATTTGGAACATGGGTTAAAGATTTCAACGTGAAAATCGAATTAAAAGACCAAGTAAAAACATTTGAACTTAATTATTAGGAGATGAAAAATATGTTAAAAAAAGCATTATCAGTAGTATTACTATCTAGTATGTTATTGGGAACAGTAGCACCAGCAGTATCTTATGCACAAGAAGATAAACTTGAAATCGTTCAAGGAGCAGAAGAAACTGAAAAATTAGGAATTGATGAAGCAGAAGTTTACAAAAGACAAATCAAATCAATTCAAAACGAAGTAAACTCAATCCAAGTTAAAAGAGAAGACGAAAAACAAATGGTTGATAAATTTAACGAAACTTCTCTTGAAATTAGCGACAAAATTGACCAAACAGCAGTAGGAATGGGAGTAGCAGATATTTATGATTTATCATCTATTCCACAAAGATTATTATTATTAGGTAGAATGGGAAGAGCAATCAGATTTGCTACAACTCAATTAAGATACAAAGTAGATGCAGCTCACGCAGAAATCGCTGAATATATCTTCGGAGGATTTGTTATTGCAGCATCTCCATTCCACACAGTTGAAGATATGAAAGTTTACATGGCACAATTCGAAGCATTATCACAAAAATTATTAAGCTACCCAGATGCAGGATTAAATGATACTGCAAATATCTATGTAAGATCTGATTTGGATCACAAATTAGCAAAAGCTAGATCATTAAAATATCATGAATTAAAAAACATGTCAGGAGCAGTAATTGACAAATTAAATGCAGAAATTCACGAAATTACATTAATGAGACTTAGACCACAAGAAACAGTAGCTGAAATTTATCAATTAGGAGACAGATTAGACCAAGCAGTATTCGAAGCACTAAACAGTGAAGATTACAGAGCAAGTAAAACTGAAATAGAAGCTTTAAAAGAAGCTATGAACAAAGCTATTCAAGCAAGAAGACATGGCGATAAGAGAGCAGAAGTTGGTAAAGCAATTGACCGTGCAAAACAAGAATTAGCTAAAATTAGACCATCAAGTGTAATCGCAGCTCAATTAGTACAACAATTCCAAACTTACTATGAATAAAATTTATTGAGATTAGAAAATAATCTAATGAAAAAAGCCACCATACGGTGGCTTTTATTGTATTTACTATAAAGTCATCTCACAACGACGGCGTATTTTTTGATGTTGTATCTTTTATCGAAAAGTGAACGGGATATCCAATATCCGTTTGGCTTATCTTCTGCTGGGTCTACGATATGCATTCTGTTTTTATCATAGCCATCAACTACCATGACGTGTGCGTTGTAGAGGGCATTTTTTCCCCAGAAATAATCTTTAAATGTTGGATTTCTAAATTTGTATGTCGCAAAGAATATTACTGGATTTCCTTTTGAAATTTCTTCTCTTATATATTCAGAGGATTTGCCAGAAATATTTTCTGCGTTTGCGTATCTGTTTGCCCATTTTGTTAGAGGTTCTGGTAAAATTGATTGGTAAATTCTTTCATCGATATTAAAAGGAGAGCCTGCAAATCCGTGATTTGGGTTGTTGTCTTTTGCTAGTGGCATTTCTTTTATAAATTGGTTAATATTCGTGTTAGTTTTGATGTTTTTGTAGTGTAGACTTTGAAGTAGTGATGCCGCTTCGCATCCCATTGGTAAACCTGCTTTGTTTTGGTTGATTTGTGCAACATTTAATAATACGTAGTCTTTTTTAGGTGGAGTTTTTCCGATTATTTCATCATATTTATGATGAAGTCCACCACCGATTAATGTTATTTTATTTGGATTTAATTTATTGAAGAAATTTTTCTCTGTTTTTGTTAGATTGTTTTTTGTTGATGCAAATATTATCGGACTTTTTTCATTAGCTGCAAATGGTGCTACTGTTACGCAGTCTATCAATTCAGAAAATCTTTGATCGCCGTTTTTTGCTAAGAAAATAGATTTTGAATTTTTGAAAAATGTGTCGGCTATTTTCATACTTGTATCATTTCTGTTTTTCCCATAAATGATTATTGGATTTGGGAAATTTTTGAATAATTTTGCTGTAGCTCCGCCTATTAGATATGTGTTATTGAATGTATAGTTTGCATATTTTTCTTTAAATGATTTTAGATCATTTCCTACAAATAAAATTGGACTATTCATACGACATGCAGCTGCACTGACACTTGCTGAATCTACGATTGATTTGGTAGAGTGAACTACAAATGCATTGTCGAACTGTTTTGTTTGGTTGAGATTAGAAAGTTCTTTTGCTATTTCAAATGATGTATCAATTCTGTCTTTTCCAGATATTCTTCTTACATTATAACCTTGTTTTATTAGACTTGTTTCTTGTGATTTGGAAATACTTTGAGTGCCGCCTACAAGTATAATATTTGTAGATTTAAGTCTTTGGATTTCTTTTAATGTAGATTGGTTAATTTTAGCAAAATCTGTTAAAAGTATCGGGCAATTTATTTTATGTGCCAACACTCCTACAGACAACGAATCTGCTATTCTTTCAGAATTTACGATTATAGCTTTGTCGGATGTTTTTGGATAAGATTTTTTTGATATTTGTATTGCTGTTTCGTATCTATTTTTTCCTTCAATTGAAGCTTTTTCGATTTGCTTTATAGCTGATGTTGGTTGTGATATGAAAATCGATAATACAAAAGCTAATGCAATGATTTTAAAATTTTTAAAGTTTTTCATTTTTAATTCCTAACCTAAAGATCTAAGGGGTCCGATATATTCAAGCTCACTCCATCCAATATATACTCTTGTAAGATGAGGAAAGAATACTGAAATTATTTTGAAAAGCAAATCCTCTTGTCCGTAGACTCTTACTTGTGAGTAGTTTAGATGCAAAATTACAAAGAAATTTATTATTGGAATTAGTAGTGCCAGGGATGCGATTCCTGTTCCATAAACTATTTTGAACAATAGCCAGATATTTAATAATGGTACAAAACTCCACAATCCAAATATTCCAGCTTTTTCAAACATTTTCCACAATCCTATTGCATTTATTACATATAAAAATAATACAATTGTTGTTGTAATCACTTTAATCACTCCTTTATATTATTATAGCATTTTTAAAACAATTTATTGGCATTAGGGTGGGAAATTTTGTATAATTTTCATAAATATTTGACAAATTATTAAAAATATATTATTATAATTCTATTAAAAGCTGTGATCAGAACGGAATATTTTGATTGATTTTACAGAGAATCCTGTTTGGTGAGAGGGATAAATTAAGAAATATTCGAATCATCTGAAAGAAGCTCACAGATCTAATAGGTCTGTGCGTATTACTTGACGTTATAAGAAATGAGAGGTTAACACAATTAGGGTGGTACCGCGGTTTATTCGTCCCTTGGAATTAATTTTCCAAGGGATTTTTTAATTATTTTATAAGGAGATTTGTTTATGAAAAAGTTTAAGGAGCTTTCTAAGAAACCTGTTAAAGAACGTGAACAGGCTACTAGTAAGTATTGGAAAGAGATTGATCTTTTGAATGAAACTTACAACAGTAGAGATGAAGAAAATAGATATGTATTTTACGATGGTCCTCCAACTGCAAATGGAAAGCCAGGAATTCATCACGTTATAAGTAGAACTTTAAAAGATATGACTTGCAGATATAAAACTATGCAAGGATACAAAGTATATAAAAAAGCTGGTTGGGATACTCATGGTCTTCCAGTTGAGATTGAAGTTGAAAAGAAGCTTGGTCTTCACGATAAAAAAGAAATCGAAAATTACGGAGTAGAAAAGTTCAACGAAGAATGTAAGAAATCTGTATTTTCTTACAGAGAAAAATGGCAAGAAATGTCAGATAGAATGGCATACAATGTGGATATGGATGATCCATATATTACTTTGGACAATAATTATATTGAATCAGTATGGGCATTGCTTGACAAAATGTACAAGGACGGATTGATTTATGAAGGAGCGAAAATCCTTCCATATTGTCCAAGATGTGGTACCGGTCTTGCATCACACGAAGTTGCACAAGGATATGAAAATATCAAAACTACAACAGCATATGTTAAATTCAAAAGAAAAGATGCAGATGAGTACTTCTTGGCATGGACTACAACTCCTTGGACATTGCCATCAAATGTTTGTTTGACAGTACATCCAGATATTGACTATATTTTGGCAGAAAAAGACGGCGAAAAAATATATCTTGCAAAAAACAAAGCACACGATTTGTTGGGTCACGAAGACGAAGACTACACTTTAATCAAAGAATTAAAAGGTAAAGACATGGAGTATATGGAATACGAACAACTTTTACCTATTTATGATGTTAACAAAAAAGCATTTTATGTGACTTTGGCAGATTATGTAACTGTTGAAGATGGTACAGGAATTGTTCACACAGCGCCAGCTTTTGGGGAAGACGACTATCAAACAGGAAGAAGATACGATTTGCCATTAATCAATCCTGTTGATGAAGAAGGAAAATTCGTTGGCGGTCCATGGGATGGTCAACATGTTATGGATACAGATCCAGAAGTTTTACAAAGATTAAAAGAAGAAAACAAATTATTTAGGAAACAAAAAATTGAACACAATTATCCTCACTGCTGGAGATGCCACACACCACTTATCTATTATTCAAAACCATCATGGTACATTGAAGTTAGCAAATTAAAAGATAAATTAGTTGAGAACAATAACGGTGTAAATTGGTATCCAGAACATGTTGGAGAAGGTAGATTTGGAAATTGGCTTGAAAATATTAAAGACTGGGCAATTTCTAGAAACAGATACTGGGGAACTCCATTAAATATTTGGAAATGTGATAAATGTGATCATACACTTTCTGTTGGCTCAAGAAAAGAATTAAAAGAGTTAGCTATTGAAGATATAGATGAAAATATCGAACTTCACAGACCATACGTTGACGACGTTCATATTAGATGTCCAGAATGTGGCGAAATTATGACTAGAGAAAAAGACGTTATAGACGTTTGGTTTGACTCTGGAGCTATGCCATTTGCACAACAACACTGGCCATTTGAACATACAGATGATTTTGATAAAGTGTTCCCAGCAGATTTCATCAACGAAGGAATCGACCAAACACGTGGATGGTTCTATTCATTGTTAGCTATTTCTACAATGATTACAGGAAAAGCACCATACAAGAATGTTTTGGTAAATGATTTAATCTTGGATAAAGATGGAAAGAAAATGAGTAAATCCAGAGGAAACACAATTGATCCAATCGAATTATTCGATAAATATGGAGCAGACGTTGTTAGATTCTACTCACTTTATGTATCACCACCATGGATTCCAACAAAATTCGATGTAAGTGGTTTACAAGAAGTTGAAAGTAAATTCTTCAGATCATTCAGAAACACTTATAACTTCTTCCAAATGTATGCAACAACTGATGAAACAGATCCTACAGAATATTTTGTAGAATACGAAGACAGAGCTGTAATTGACAAATGGATTTTGTCTAAGTTTACAAATCTACAAAAATTCTACTTTGAAAATATGGATCAATTTGAATATACAAAAGTTGCAAGAGAAATTTCTAACTTTGTAATAGAAGATTTATCAAACTGGTACATCAGACGTAACAGAAGAAGATTCTGGAAAACAGAAATGGATGATGACAAAAAAGCTGTTTACAACACAACTTACGAAATATTAGTTGGACTTACAAAATTAATTGCTCCATTTACTCCATTTATAGCAGAAGAAATGTATCACGATTTAACAGGCGAAAAATCAGTTCACTTAGCTTATTTCGATAAGGTAAATGAAGATTTAATCGACAATAAATTAGAAGAAAAGATGGAAATGGTAAGAACTTTTGTAACTCTTGCAAGAGCTTCTCGTGAAGAAGTGAATATTAAAGTTCGTCAACCATTGAAGAAAATCGTCCTAGATGAAAGATTTAAGGATAAGATTGAAGAGTTCAAGGATTTAATCAAAGAAGAAATCAACTTAAAAGATATCGAATACAAGAAGGATTTGTCTGAATTTATGAATTACGAACTAAAACCAAACTTCAAAGTTTCAGGTAGTATTCTTGGTAAACACATCAAATCTTTTGGAAATTATTTGAAAGATATAAACGCCAAGGATTTCGTATCAAAACTAGACAAATCAGATTTGAATATTAAATTAGACGATGAAGACATCGACATTAAGAGAGATTACGTTGATGTAAGAATTAATTCAAAAGAAGGCTTCGATGTGACAATGCAAGGAGATTATTTTGTAATCTTGGACACAGAAATCACTGATGAATTATTGATGGAAGGATATGCGCGTGAACTTGTAAGTAAAGTTCAACAAATGAGAAAATCAAATGACTTTGATGTTTTAGATAATATCATCATCAAAATCAATCCTACAGATGATATTAAAAAAGCAATTGAACAATATGAAGACTTCATAAAAGATGAAACATTGACTGTCGATATAATTATTGATGAAAATGTAGATGGTGAAGATGTTGATTTGAATGGAGAAAATGTTAGAATTGAAGTTATAAGAAAATAACGAATTAGCCTACTGATTAATTTCGGTAGGCTTTTTACTTTCAAAAGTATACAAAAAGTCAACAATGAAAAAAACTAATTGCAAACTGTACTACACTAATGGTATACTTATATCATATGAGGTGGAAGATGAAAAACAAAAACACAATTTTAAGAGCAATTTTAGTATTTGCATTTAGTGTAGGAGTAATTTTTTTCATAAAAAATAAAATTGGAGCAGATGATGCTTTTGACGTAATAAAAAAGATAGGACCAGTTTTCATAGCAGCATGTGTTTTGACTATGTTTATGTTTTTTCTACTGGAAGCTATATCATACAAATATCTTCTAAGTATACAAGGTTATGATGTATCGTTTAAAAGGTGCTTCGGATATACATTTACGGATTATTTTTTTAGTATGATATCTCCAGGTGGTAGCCTTGGACAACCGTTGCAATATCACACAATGAGAACGGATAACATTGATTCATTGACTACAATTAATTCACTACTTTCTTTTAATTGGATTTATCATTTGTCTATGGTAATTATTTTCTTTGTAGCAATGATTTTTGGATTAGTAGGTAAAATTGCGGCGATTTCTGAATTTAAATACTTGGTTATTTATGGAATAGTGTGTCAATTGGTCTTGGTAATCGGAATAGGATTTTTGATGTTTGATAGTGAATTGGCGGCTAGAGTAATTAGATTTTTTAATACGGTATTTTCTAAATTTAAACTTTTGAAACGTTTCAGTAAATCAGAAGAAGATATTACAAAAACAATTGAAGAACACAAAAATTTCGGAAAATTTTTGATAAATAACAAAAAAGTTTTTGCGAAATTATTGTGCATTTCGATGCCGATGCTTTTGTTTTCATTTGCAATTCCTGCAATCTTATACAAATCATTTGGACTAAATTCATATAATTTTATGACTCTGGTTCTGATTCAAGCTGTGGTTACAATTTCATTCGAAAGTGTTCACATTCCTGGAGGTGTAGGAGTTATCGAAGGTAGCATGATGCTTGTGTATTCTTCTTTTATGCCAAAATCATTGGCATTTAGTATTATGGCAATCAATAGATTTGTTACATTTTACTTAGCGGTTCCTTTTGCAGGGCTATACTTTTTATTAGTGAAGACTAATCGTAAAAATTATCAGAAAAACAACAGTCTTATAAAACTGAATCAAGAACAGTAGATCGATCTATTAATTTAGATCGATTTTTTTATTAAAAAATGATACGTGTTAAATATTTTTTAATCAAATGGGTATATTATATATGGTCAATATATTTGGTGCATGATATTGTACTTATTAAAAATAACAAATTTTATCATTGATTTTGAGAGGGCTTATGATATGATAAATAAAAGAAATATTTTTTTAAGTACATAATGAAAAGCTTTTATTTATGAAAACAAATCCGTATTTTATGGATTTTATATATAAAAAATTTTATAAGGGGTGAAAGGTTTGAAAGAGTTTTATAATAAGTATTTTATGAAACAAAAAATGATGCATCCTGTTATGTTTGCTCTTTTGCCGATTGCTGTAGTGGCGATATATTTTTATGGGCTAAGAGTGTTAGCTTTGTTTTTGCTAAACATAATTGTTGCATGCCTTGTTGAGTATTTATCTAACGCGAAGATATTCAAAAGAAACAAAATATCTGAAGCAGCTATTGTCACATCCTGTTTGTATACAATGACATTACCACCATCTATTCCTTTTTGGATTTCAGCGGTTGGTATAGCGTTTGGTATATTTTTCGGGAAGATGGTTTTTGGAGGATTTGCAAAAAATGTTTTCAATCCAGCCTTAGTGGCTCGTGTATTTATTTATGTTAATTTTCCTCAACAAATGACTATTTATTGGAACAAAGCTGTAGGTGGTTTTCCTGGAGGATTTGGAACTTACTTAACTCAATCATTGGATTCTATGACACAACCAACTCCAATGACAGCATTTAAGGTTAACTCAGCATTTGAAACAATTCCAACTATGCTTTTAGGACAAATTCCTGGCGTTATCGGTGAAACTTGCAAAGTTTTGATTATTATTGGAGCGATTTATTTGATTTATAAAAAAGTTGCAAGTTGGCAAATTATGGCAGGAAGTGTGCTTGGTTTTTGCACATTAAGTTTAATTTTTAACGCAGTAGGTGTAACCTCTGTTCCTAATCCTATTTACGGAATGTTAATGGGAGGATTCTTATTCGGTACAGTGTTCATGGCAACAGATCCAGTATCTGCAGCTAAGACTCCAATTGGTAAATGGATTTATGGTTTCATAATAGGAATTGTAACTGTAATTATAAGAGGATTTGCACTATTTGCAGGTGGTGTTATGTTTGCAGTTCTTATTGGCAACACTTTTGCACCAATAATTGATTATTGTGTAAATAAAGTTCAAGCTAATAAAAAAGCAAAAGCAAATAAGGAGGTCAAGGTTAATGGCTAAGAAAAAATCAGTTGTATATCCAGTAATTTTTATGTTGGGATTGACACTAGTTTTGACATTAGCGTTGGCTTTGTTAAATCATGTTACAACTCCTACAATAGAATTCAATCAAGATATCGAATTAAAACAAAAAATTTTAAATGTATTTAATATCTTACCTGAAGATACTTCTGCATCAAACATTGACAAGACTTTTAAAGACAATGTCGAAGAAGAAGACTATAAAGGCAATAAACTTTACATTTTAAAACAAGATGGCGAAGAAAAAGCTTATGCAGTTCCTATCAACGGACCTGGTCTTTGGGGTTCAATCAGTGGATATGTAGGGATAAGTAAAGATATGAAAAAACTTGTTGGAATAGAATTCATTAAACAAGACGAAACTCCTGGTTTGGGTGGACGTATTACAGAAGATGAATACAAAAACCAATATAGAGATTTGGATATTTCAAAGCCAGTTGACGGTAAAATTGTAATCAATAAACCAGCAAACGGCGGTAACATTGATGCTATAAGTGGTGCAACTCAAACATCTACATTTGTTGTTAATATGATTAATGAAGATGTGAATGAGTTTATTGAGAATGGAGGTAAATAATGGCTAATTCAAATAAATATACCAAATTATTGAAAAATGGATTGCTTGATGACAACCCTGTTCTTATTCAAGTTATTGGAATTTGTTCCACATTAGCAGTAACAAACTTGTGTATGAACTCCTTGGTTATGGGACTCGCCCTAGCGTTTGTTACAGGATGTTCATCGTTTTTGATTAGTTTACTTAGAAAAGTAACTCCAAAACACATTCGTATGATGGTTCAAGTATTTATTATTTCGTTCTTCGTAATAATAGTTGATATTTTCTTAAAGGCTTACATGCCAGAAATGAGTAAAACATTAGGACCTTATGTTGGATTGATTATTACCAACTGTATAATAATGGGACGTGCAGAAGCATTTGCTATTAGTAACGATCCTGTAAGTAGTTTTGTAGATGGTGTGGCATCAGGTTTGGGTTATACTGTAGTACTTGTGCTTATAGCTTTAATCAGAGAATTATTGGGATTCGGTAGTGTATTTGGATTCAGAATAATGCCTGAAAGTTTTGTGCCTTGGACAATGATGGTTATGCCACCAGCAGCATTCTTCATTTTACCTATTGTTATGTGGATTGCTAATGCTCATCTAAAAAAGGAAGGAGATGCTAAGTAATGACAATTAGTCCTTTAGTTATATTTTTTGCATCAATCTTTACTTCAAACATGATTTTCTCAAACTTTTTGGGAATGTGTTCATTCATAGCAGTAAGTAAAGAAATTGAAACTGCAACAGGATTAGGAATAGCTGTAACATTCGTATTGACAATCACAACTATAATCAACTTTTTCTTATACAAATTAGTTGTTAGATTTAATATAGAATATTTGAGATATATAATATTTATTATATCGATAGCAGCATTTGTTCAATTATTGGAAATGATTTTGGAAAAATACATTCCGAACTTGTATTACGCATTGGGAATATTCTTGCCACTTATCACAGTAAACTGTGCGATTTTAGGTGTAAGTTTGTTCATGGTAATCAGAAACTACAACTTCTTGCAAACAGTTGGATTTGCAATAGGAAGTGGACTTGGTTGGATGCTAGCAATTGTATCAATGGCAGGGATTAGATCCAAAATCAAAGATTCATCTGTACCAAAAGGTCTCCAAGGATCTCCTCTAACTTTAATTATAACTGGAATCATGGCGATGGCATTCATCGGATTCTCTGGTATAGTTCAAATATCATAAGGAGGAATCATGGGACAAATAATTATAACAACAATTGTAGTGTCTGTGTTATGTGCATTATTTGCATTGCTACTTTCATTTGCAGATAAATACATTGCAGATTATGGTGAAGTAAAACTAACTATTAATAACGATAAAGAATTTACGGTAGATGGTGGAGATAGTTTATTATCTACACTTAGAAACCAAAAAGTATTCATTCCATCAGCTTGTGGTGGAAAGGGATCATGCGGTTACTGTAAAGTAAAAGTTTTGGATGGAGCAGGTCCTGTACTTGCTACAGAAAAACCAATGTTAACAGAAGATGAACTTAACGATAGCGTTAGATTATCTTGTCAAGTAAAAGTTAAAAAAGATATTTCGATTCAAATTCCAGAAGAATTATTTAATGTAAAAGAATACGAAACAACTCTTGTTGAAAAGTTACCTTTGACTGATAGAATAACTAAGTTTAGATTTGAACTTCCAGAAGGAGAAACAATCAAATTTAAGCCAGGTCAATATGTACAATTAAAAGCAGAAGAATATCCAAAAGGCGATGGATATGAGGGATCAGATGAAGAAGTATTCAGAGCATATTCTATTGCATCTAGTATTAGAGATGAAAAACATATAGAATTGTTAATTGGTTATACCAAGGGTATCTGTACAACTTATTGCCACAAAGTTCTTAAAGAAGGCGATAAGGTTACTATTAATGGTCCTTATGGTGATTTCTACTATCATGATGAAGATACTGAAATTATATTGGGAGCAGCTGGAACTGGCTTCGCACCAATAAGATCTATCCTTAACCATATGAGAGATCATGATGTTAAGAGAAAAGCAAGATTCTACTTTGGGGCCAAAACTCCAGATGATTTATTCTTGTTAGATGAATTGAAAGAATTTGAAGAAGATTTGTACGATTTCAAATTTATCCCAGTATTGTCAAGAACAACTCCTGAAATGAATTGGGAAGGAGAAACTGGACATGCTGACGATGCAATCAAGAAATATTGCAAAGAAACTGGTAAGAACAGCTCAGCTTACCTATGCGGTTCACCAAGAATGATAGAGTCTTTGACAAAAGCATTGAACGAAGTTGGAGTAACTGACGACAGAATTTATTACGATAACTTCTAAAATACAAAGATCGATTGAAAACTGATTGTGAGTCAGAATTCAATCGATCTTTTTTTTAGATAAATTTAGTTTTAAATTTGTTTGGCTTGATTTTTGGGGTTTCTTCGCTGTGACCTAAAGCAAGTGCACAAGTTATTTCATAATGATCATCGATGTCTATAGATTCTAAGAATTTTCTAATATGTTTGCTATCATAAGAATCATAAAATTGATTAATCCAAACATTTGCTACATTTAATTCACAAGCTTTTAACATCATATTTTGCATTATACATCCACAGTCGAATTTTCTATTTCTGTTATCGTGTGGACTCAAAATCAAAATTATATTTTTGCAATTATAAAATCCGTTGTAGTTTTCATTGTTTAAGTGCTTTCTGATGGATTTTAATAAATTTTCGATTGTACTATCATCAGAAATAGCGACGATTATGTTGTCTTGTTTATTCATACCGGTTGGAGCATAGGTTCCAGCTTCTACGATTTTTTTCATATTTTCTAGTGATACTTTTTTAGATGTAAATTTTCTTCTCGATCTTCTGTTTTTGATAATATCCATAATTGCCTCCTATATGTTATAATTTTAATACTGGAGGAGATATTTTGCAATTTGTTAAAACAAAAGAAGATTGCCAAAATCTAATGGATGTCGTCGCTGACACTGCAAGAATTTTGCTCGAGAGTGGTGCAGAAACATATCGTGTAGAAGATACAGCTTTTAGAATGAGTAAAAGTATTCAAAAAGTTAATAAAATAAATGTATTTGTATCTTATACATGTATCATTATATGTTTGAGTTTTGATTTTGGAGATCTTGTTACTATGAGAAGAACAATTCCAAAGGCTACAAATTTGTGGAAAATTCATGAAATCAATAATTTTTCCAGAAATTTTGTAAAAGATGTGTACACTTTGGATGAATCAATAGAAATAATAAACAAAATAGATAATAGAGCTGTAGATAAAAAATTGTACATCATAGGGGCATCCGCAGCTTCAGGATTATTCGCACATTTATTAGTAGGTGGCATTATTGAACCTGTCGTAGCTTTCTTTATATCTATATTAGAAATGCTAGTTTTTAGATTTTTTCAACGAAAAGAAAACCCACAATTTGTTAATACATATATTACAGTTGCGTTTATGACATTTCTAACTTTATTTACATTGAAAATTTTTGGAATGTTTAATGTGGCTTTGGATATGAACAGTATTATCGTTGGTTGTATCATGCCATTTGTTCCTGGTGTTTCCATCACAAACTCTGTAAGAGATGTACTTAGTGGGGACTTATTATCTGGGATAAGTTCTATGATTAACGCTGTGATTACAGCGTTGAGTATAGCTCTAGGTGTTGGTAGTATATTGTATTTTGCGGTTATGATGGAGGCGATTTAATGTTATATATAATTATAGAATCAATCATTTCATCATTTGCCACATTAGGATTCTCACTATTTTACGATTCACCAAAAAGATCTTATAAAATAGTTATGGTATCTGGATTTGTAGCGTGGTTTGTTTACAAATATTTAACAATGATTTTAAACAACAAATTTATCGCAGCTCTGTTTGCATCAATTGCCGTAGGAATAATAGGAGAGATAGCTTCAAGAAAAGTTCACATGCCAGTCACGGTTTTTGTAATACCAGGAATAATTTCTTTGGTTCCAGGGGCAGATATGTATTACACAATGTATTACACAATTCAGCAAAATTCTAAACTAGCTTTTTCACATGCGAGAAATGCAATGTTATTTGCCGCCAGTATAGCTCTTGGAATACTTGTAGCATCCTTATCATCTAAGTCGATTAAGCATAATACAATAGAGCATTTACAAACAAATTCTATTTTTAAAATAAAAAACAAAAAAACACTTGACAAAAAATAAAAACCTTGATATTATAAATAAGCACTTTGAGTTAAGTGCTTTTTAAATTACTCAAAAGCAAGTAATGCATGTAAAACGAAAATAAAAAAAGTTTTACAAAACACTTGACAAAATGAAATGATGATAGTAAACTATAATAGTTCACTAAAGTAACATTTCAAGAAAACACATTTTGAATGAAAAATATTTCGAAAAAAAGTGTTGACAAAGAAAAGTTAGTGTGATATACTAACAAAGTCGTTACGAAAGTGCGAAGAAAGTTGTCATTAAGACAACAAACTATAGAACCTTAATAAATTAAATAAAGTAAATACTTTGAGAGAAGTACAAACCAAACAATAATTCGGTGAGAATAAAAAAGCAAAAGTCAGCTGAAAAGCTAGCTTCAAACAAACATTAAATTGAGAGTTTGATCCTGGCTCAGGACGAACGCTGGCGGCGTGCTTAACACATGCAAGTCGAACGGGATTTAGTAAACAGAAGCCTCGGTGGAAGATTACTAATGAGAGTG
>NZ_JBRFJF010000010.1:0-90755 GCF_052932265.1 Finegoldia sp. P2-F-LR
CCTAAATTGGGAAGACTAGCTTCAAGGAGGTTAACTACGACCTCTATCTATACAATTATTATCCCATAAGAAAGTGGGATAGAGAACAAAATGTAGTATTAATTACTACAACTATAATATACGAGGAGGTAACATGGGTAGAAAAAAAGTTTCTGAATATCCTTATACTATTCAAGAATTGAAGGAGATTACGATTCGCCAATTACAAGAAAGAGGCGTTGAGATAGAAGATATTTCAAAAATAGTGTTCACTTTACAAGAAAAATATTATCCGAATTTGACGATGCAATTGTGCACTGAAAATGTAGAGAGAGTTTTAGAAAAAAGAGAAGTGTTGCAATGCGTGTTAACGGGGATTGCAATCGACAAAGCTTGTGATAAGAAATTATTTGATGATCCTATTCAAAAAATTATCGAATCAGACGAAGGACTTTATGGAATTGATGAAGTGTTGGCTTTGTCAATAATCAACGTGTACGGTTCGATTGGATTTACTAATTTCGGGTATTTGGATAAGGAAAAGATCGGAATTATCAAAGAGCTAGATGTGGAGAAAACTGATTGCGTTAACACATTTTTGGATGATATAGTGGCTGCGATCGCAGCGGCTGCGGCAAGTAGGTTGTCTCATTCGAGATTTAAATAGGAGATTTTATGTATACGATAGATAACATAAACAAAAAAAGAAGATTGAAAAAAATTGACTTGGATTGTAGCCTTGAAATAGAAGAAGGTTACATATATTTGTTTACAGGTCACGATAAAAACATTGATGAATTGTTTGATATTTTAGGATCTTTTACAACTAAATACAATGGAGAATTCTTGTATGGTTTTGAAGAAAAAGAAAACGTCCTAAAGAATCCAAAACTAACTAATGAGGTTGAATTTTCAACATTTTTACAAGATTATAACTCATCGATGAAGGTGAAGAAGTATCTTAAATTAAAAAAGAAGTTGAATCCTTATTTCGACGAAGAATTTGTGGACTCTGTGCTAAAAGGATTTGCGATTGATGAATTTGCAAGACTAGAGGATTTGAAAGAGGATTACTGCAACATCGTGCTTATGACTGCGGCACTTGCTACGAATAAAAAGATAGTATTACTAAAAAATTTTGAAATAGTAGACAAAAAACTTTCTTTGGAATTCATAGATATAATGAAAAAACGTCAAGAATTAATCAGAAACACAATACTGATTTCAGCTCCAATTGCGGAGGAAGTATTTTTTGATTACTTGGTGTTGATGCAAGATGGTAGCGTTAAATTCAAGGATTCTAAGCACAACATACTTACAAAAGCAAATGTGGTTCGTGGACCTAAGGAAATCATTACTGCTATGAATTACAAAAGAATATTGACGAGAACTTCTGATGGATTAGAAGATGAAATCAAAATGTTCGATGAAATCAACGAAGATGAACGAATTTTACTTGAAAATAACGGCTGTGTAATCAAAAAATTACCATTAGACGAATTAATTACAATGATTGAGGAGGGAAATTATGAAAAGACTGTTAAAACAGAAGTTGTCGAATAGTTTGGCATACGCATTTTACACTCTTCTTGTATCTGTTGTAATATTAGCAATCATTGGAGGACTTTCCTACTTTAATATATGGAAATTCGATTTTGGAAAACTTCCACTATTCACATACGTTGTGCCGATGTTTTTATTCAACACTTTCTACTTTTTATTGGTAGCAAGTAAGGATTATTTCCAAGATTTTGGAATGAACATCGAATCATCTTATCACAGAAAACAAATCAAAAAAGCTATGATTTTTGAAAGAATTTTCAACGTTGTGTTGGTATTTGCAATTATAATTGGTGTAATTTATCTAACAAGAATTTTATCGGGATTTTTACATGCAAAACAAATCGAAATTTATTACGACAAGATTGGAATATTCACAAAAGGTTCATTGTTGTCATATATGCCAATAGTTTTTGTAATCACATCAGTGTGTAGCCTTGCATTGAATTCATTGATATTCTTAGCGTACAAATTCGGAGCAGTGAAAATATTCATATTATTTACTGCGATTGTTATTGCCTTGAATGTGTTCTTCTCAGAATATTTAATATCAGCATTCAAATTATTTAGTGGACTTAACATGTATATCTATTTGGGAGTTGGAGTAATAGCACTTATATTGTCTGTATTATTTACCAACTTCATCAAAAGTTTAAATGTAAAATAGAGGAGATGGCTCGGAATAATCCGAGCTTTTTTTATATGAGAAATATTTATAAATCAAAAATAGGAAATATTCTTATCGAAAGTGACGGAAAAAATATAACAAAATGTGAATTCACAGATTTTTTTGTAGAACAGGGGACTGATGAAATAATTGAAAAATGTAAGAATTATTTGGACGATTATTTTTCGGGTAAGATTACAGGACAATTTGACGATATATTAATTGACAAATCAGATTATGCAACTAAGATATTGAAATTAGTATGTGAAATTCCGTATGGAACAACTGCGACATACACCGACATCAAAGAAAAATACGAAAAAATTTACAACACAAAAACATCAGCAAGAGCAGTTGGAAGAGCTGTTGACTCAAATGATTTGATGATTTTAGTACCTTGTCACAGAGTGATCGGAAAAAACAATGAGCTCACTGGATATAAATTTGGTATAGAAAAGAAAAAGTATTTATTAGATTTGGAACAAAATCACAAACCTTCTGTAAATATTTGAGCAATGTTTACGAAATTGCAACAAATGTTTTCAAGCGATTTTTAAGATATTTATCGTGATATAATATAGAAAAGCAGGAGGAAATTATGAGGTTAGATATTTTTAAATCGAAACTAAAAAACTTACAGAAAACAATCAAACTATATCCGATAGTATTGTTTTCCATATTTGTCGCTACAATATTTGCAATTATAGGGATATGGAATATTGAAGTTGGAGCATTTAATAGTACATTAACAGCTGATTTACTTATTTCTTCACTTTATTTTGCGATGAGCTACATGATTGTAAAGCTGATAATCACTGACAGAAATATAGAAATCACCAAGGGCAAAAAAGCTTTGGTATATACAATTGTTTCAGTGATTATGGGATTAGTATGCTATTTGCTAATAATAAAGGTAGATAAGTCCTTCGTACTTAGAAATCAAATCACGGAAATGGGATTATTTGTGACGCTTTTTGTCGGAATGTTTATCGCAGGTCACTTTAATAAGAAAAATGACTATGCCGACTACGCAGTTAAAATCGTTTTATCAATAATAGAATCGTTGATTTATTGCGTGACGATATTTATAGGAATTGTTGCGATTTTATTCACGACAAAAGAACTTTTTAAGCTACAATTTAATCTTAGTAATGTCGTAGTATCATGTGCAGCGGTAATTTTCCTATTGCTAAATGCATCTATAATTTTATCCAAATTCCCGTTGAAATATAGTGACGAAAATCTAAGAATCAAATGGCTTTTGCCTTTTAAGTTTTTATTTACGAGAATTATTGCTCCGATATTTTTGATATACGGTTTTATTTTACTTCTATATATAATAAAGGTAGTAGTTTTAAAGACGATACCTAACAATATCATCACAAATCTTATTTTGTGGTATGGATTGCTTTCAGTAGTTGTCTTGTTCATATCAAAAACTGTAGAAGACAAATTCATAAATGTTTACAATAAAATTCAACCTATAATATTATTGATACTTTCAGTTATGATGTTTTACTCAATAGGAATCAGAATATCATATTATGGAGTTACAGAAGAAAGATATCTTGTTGTAATTGGCGGAGTTTTTATTGTAATATCAATGATTTACTATTTATTCTTCAACAAGAAGACATACATCACGATACCTACAACTCTGTTGATATTAACTTTGATATCATCAGTTGGACCAGTTTCTGCATACAATATAAGTAAAATTAATCAAAAAAACCGATTGGAAAAAATGTTAATTGAAGAAAATCTTCTTGTAAATGGCGAAATAAAACCACAAAAAAATATAAATCCAGCTAAAATAAAGGAAATAAAAGATAAGCTTGACTATTTTACAAGAAAACATTCAGCAAAAGAATTGGCTTTTTTGAATGAAAAATTCACAACTTCGGAAATAAATATGAAAAGAGTATTTGGGTTTAGAGGCGATGAATTTGAATCTTTGTATGGTAAAAATAGATTTTATGCAAACAATAAATTAGAAATTGATACAACAGGATACGATAGACTTCTAGAAAACATAGTATTCGAATACGATTTTACTAATCAAAGTATAAACAACACAGGAAATCCAGAAGTTACGTTTTCTAAAAAATCAAACGTAATTGTTATACAATACAAAGGCAAAAAAATAGGCAAACTTAATATCGAAACATTCAGAAACAAGTTAGAAGATTTCTGGAATGAACAAGGCCCTGATATTGACACGGAAAATCCTGATTTATCCATTGTAGATGAAGGTGTGATTGGCGAAACTAAATATAAAACTATACTTGAAAGAGTGGATAGTTTTTATGATAGCGGACAAAAAATGACTTATCAAATCAAATGTTTGTACACAAAATAATTGAATAATATTCTTTACAAAAAATTATCAAGTGTTATAATAAATCTGTATTTTAACAAATTAATTATTGTAGATTGAGGAGAAAATTATGTATAATTTTAACTGTGATTATCTAGAAGGAGTTCATCCAAATATCATAAAAGCACTTGAAGAAACCAACATGGTTCAACAACAAGGATATTGCAACGATGAATACACTCATCAAGCAGAAGAACTTATCAAAAAAAAGATTTCTGATCAAGACGTTTACTTCTTACATGGATCAACAGCTTGTAACAAACTTGTTATCAAAACATCGCTAAGACCTTTCGAAAGTGTTATCGCATGTGATAATTCGCACATTAATACATTAGAAACAGGGGCTATTGAAGATATTGGTCACAAAATAGAAATAGTAGAAGATGAAGATGGATTATTAATTCCAGAAGTAATAGATAAGTTTGTATCAGAAAGAATGAATGATCCTGCATATTTTCACAAACCAATTCCAAAAATGGTTTACATAACCAATTCATCGGAATCTGGAACAATCTACACTAAAGAAAGACTTATGGAAATAAAAAAAGTCTGCGACAAACATGGACTGTATTTATTCATGGATGGTGCTAGACTTGCATATGCATTAGCCGCAAAAAACAACGACCTAACATTAAAAGAAATTTGTGATATTGTCGATGCGACATATGTCGGAGGAACAAAATGCGGGGCTATGTTTGGAGAAGCATTGATATTAAACAACGATGACTTCAAGCTTCATTTTAAAAACTACATCAAAGGCTCTGGAATGTTGATTGCTAAATCCAGATTTTTGGGAATTCAATTTAGAGAGCTATTTACTGACGATTTAATTTTCAAATTAGCTGAAAAAGCAGATGAACAGGCTGACAGAATCAGACGAAGATTAAAAGAACAAAACTATGTGTTAGCTACTCAATCTACTACCAATACAATATTCGTAAATATGGATTATGAAAGATATCACAGATTAAAACATAAATATAATTTTTGCGAAAATTACAAAACAGATGATTACATAAATGTAAGAATTTGTACATCATGGTCTACGGAAGAGCACATGGTAGATGAATTGATAAATGACTTATAAAATTGCGACCTTAAATGGTCGCTTTTTTGATAGAGATTTTTTAAAAATAAAAAAATATTACAAAAAAGTTACAATGATTTACAAAAAACTACTAAATGCTTTTATGGTGTAAATACCTAAAATATCTAATCTTTTATTTGCTTAAATTCGTTTATTAATCTTTTTGCGCAAAAAAACATAAAAAAGCCACTGAAAAATATAAAAATATTTCACTCAAGGTAGATGTGATAACCAATATCAAATAATAAATTCATGAAAACAATATTTCAACAAAATAGTGATTATTACGAAATGTTTACAATTAAGCAAAGATAAATTAAAACGAAAAATTTTAGAAAAAATCCTAACAAGACAATAAAATAACAATTTAATATTAAAATATTTTGAAAAAACGATGATTATGTTATCATTTTCATAAATTCATGTTATAATGAAATTACGAAAAAAGTGAATGCTTGAACTTATATATTTTAAAATATGTATTCACGATTAATTCGGATTTTCTCATAAAGATTAAAATATTTAAGGAGGAATTGTAAATGAGAAACAAGAAAAGGTTTGTTGCCTTGATGTTAGCCGGCCTTATGGTTGCTGGTACAGCATGTGGAAATGGAGGCTCAAAAGGTGGAGCTAAGGGAGAAAACACAGTATACAATACTTTTGTAGCTGCCGATCCTGACTCTATCGATGCTCAAAAAGGTAGTGACGCTTATGGAAATACAATCGTAAATAATGTATATGAACCACTTATCAGATTAGTTCAAAACGACGATTTAACATTGAAACCAGAAGCAGCGGCAGCTAAAGAATGGAAAGTTTCTGAAGATGCTATGACTTATACATTCACATTACGTGACGGCTTGAAATGGGATGATGGTCAACCATTAACTGCTAAAGACTTTGAATATGGTATTAAAAGAACTGCAGACCCTAAGACAGGTTCTGGTTCATCATTCTTGTTAGCTGATATACTTAATTTCCAAGAAGTTAACTCAGGAAAAGCTCCATTAGATAAATTAGGAGTTAAAGCTCTTGATGATAAAACATTGGAAATCAAATTAAGCGCTCCAGCACAATATTTCATTAACATCGTACCTTTCAGAGTAATGTTCCCACAAAGAAAAGACATAGTTGAAAAAAACGGTGAACAATTTGGTTCTGAAGCTAATACAATCGTAGGTTGCGGACCTTTCAAATTAACTGAATGGAGTCATAACTCTAAGTTAGTTCTTGAAAAGAACAAAGACTACTGGAACAAAGACAAAGTTAAATTAGAAAAAGTAAACATTAGAGTATTAACTGATGAAAACACTAGAATGAATGCTTTCCAATCTGGGGAAATCATGAGTGTAGGTACTAACAAACCAGAATGGACATCTAAGTTTGACAAGAGAGAAGGAACTAAGACTCAAAAAGTGGACCTTCCAGCAGTAGATTACTTCGCAGTTAACCACCAAGATAAATTATTCAAGAACAAAAAAGTTAGACAAGCATTCAACATCGCTTTAGACAGAGAAGGCTTCAACAAAACAGTTCTTAAAGGAAAATCAGAACCAGCTTATTTCTGGGTTCCAAAAGCTATTACAATTAACGAATTGAAATACAGAGAAATGGCAGGTAACCCTGTTAAAGAAATGGCTGACAAATTAGGCGATCCAAAAGCTTTATTATCTGAAGGTCTTAAAGAATTAGGAATGGATCCAGATCCATCTAAATTAGAAGTAAGCTTAATTATGACTAACTCACCAGAATTAAAGAAATCCGGTGAATATTTCCAACAAAACTTCCAAAACAAACTTGGTGTTAAGGTTAAATTGGAAATGATGGAATGGGCTATCCTTTCTGGTAAAATCAACAAAGGTAATTACCAAATGGGATATTTAGCATGGACTGCTGACTACAACCACCCATCAGCAATGATGTCTCTATTCACTTCAAGTGCTAACGCAGTTAGAACTGGATGGAAGAGCGAAGAATACGATAAATTAATCAGAGATGCTGCCAAAGAAAAAGACGAAAACAAACAAGTAGAATTGTATAAGAAAGCTGAACAAATCCTAGCTGATGAAACAGTTATTATTCCAATCATTTCTGGTACTACTAATATTTACTACCAAGACTATGTAAAACATATTAACTTAAACCAATTCTCAACAGCAGGATATAAAGACACTTATTTAGAAAAAAAATAAAATAACTAGTAGCAAATGGCAGGCTGTTACAAATAATTTGTAACAGCCTACTAATTGTATATAGGAGGACTCATGTTAAAATATCTTATAAAGAGAATCTTGTACATGGTGCTTACATTATTTGTAATCACAACAGCAACATTCTTCTTGATGCATAACATTCAAGGGGATCCATTGTCTGCTATGGGTAAAACTCTTCCAGAGCAAACAATCAAAAACTACAAAGCTAGATACGGTTTGGATAAACCAGTATCAACACAATATGCAATATTTTTAAAAAATGCATTACATGGAGATTTAGGCGCTTCATACAAATATCCAGGTAGAGAAGTTAAGACTACTATAGCTCAAACCGCTCCAGTATCTGGAAGAATTGGTGGACAAGCCATGGTAATAGGTATTACAATTGGTATTATTTTTGGTATTCTTGCTGCCTTAAACAGGGGTAAAGTGCCAGATTATATTATCAGCGTATTGGCTATTTTGGGTATTACGATACCTGTATTTATTTTGGGGGCTCTTTTACAATACGCTTTCGCAGTAAAACTAAACTGGTTTCCAACATCTGGATATGGAGACGAAATCAAGTATACAATTTTGCCTTCAATAGCATTATGCTTTGGCTCAATAGCTACTTATGCTAGATACATGAGAAGTAATGTATTGGAAGTTTTAAACGAAGACTACATACTAACTGCAAAAGCAAAAGGTGTATCAGGCTTCAATGTAATTAGAAAACACGTATTCAGAAATGCTATACTTCCTATCATCACGATAATAGCTCCACAAATCGTTGGTATTTTTACAGGATCTTTCATTATTGAAAGTATGTATTCTATACCAGGTTTAGGAAGTTACTTTGTAAACTCTATAACTGCCAGAGATTATCCTATGATTATAGGTACAACAATATTCTATGCATTTTTGTTCTTAGTCTCTCAATTAGTTGTAGATATCTTATACGGAATAGCAGATCCAAGAATTAAAATTGTAGATTAGGGGATTAGTATGGAAAAAATAGATCAAAGCAAATTTCAAAGACTTTCAGATGAAGATAGAACTTCTGAATTTATAGCAAGACCTGTAGTTACATACTGGTCTGACGCTTGGAGAAGATTTAAAGAAAACAAGGCAGCTTTAGTTGCGTTCATTATATTAGTATTTTTAATTGTAATGGTTATCATCGGACCGATGTTAACTGGATATTCTCATGAAGAATTAGTGGGAGAAATTAACTTAACACCAAACTCAAAATTCTGGTTCGGTACTGACGAACTTGGAAGAGATATATTCACAAGAATTTGGAGAGGTGGTAGAATTTCTATCATAATAGGTCTTGCAGGTGCTATTATTGGTACTGTAATTGGTTCTATCTATGGTGCAGCTTCTGCGTTCTTTGGTGGAAAAGTTGATACAATAATGATGAGAATTGTAGAAATATTGATTTCTATACCTTACCTATTATTAGTAATCATTTTAAGATTAGCTTTAAACTCAAATGGTGTAGGAACACTTATTTTAGCCATGACTATCACAGGATGGTGTGGTCTTGCAAGACTTGTAAGAGGTCAAATTCTTTCATTAAAAGAACAAGACTATATCATGGCAGCTCGTGTATTGGGAGTAAGCAACAAAGATATCATTATCAAACACCTTATTCCAAATACTTTGAACGTAATACTTGTATCAATTTCATTTGATATTCCAGGATATATATTCGGTGAAGCTTTCTTAAGTTACTTAGGACTTGGTGTACAACCTCCAGAAACTTCTTGGGGACTTATGTGTTCACAAGCTCAACAAGTATTCCAATTTTATCCTTATCAATTGTTTTTCCCAGCTCTAATGATCGGGTTAACAATGCTTTCATTTACTTTGTTAGGTGATGGTTTGAGAGATGCGCTTGACCCTAACCTTAGACAGTAGGAGGAAAAAACATGAGCAAGAATAAATACAAAGATGTAGATGAATTAAAAAAAGAACAAAACCTTTCAGAAGAAACATTAGTTGAAGAAACTGTAATTAATGAAAATAATGAAGTAGAAACTACAACTAAATATGTTTCCTCTGAAGTTGTAGAAGATAAAGTTAACGAAGAAAATAATATGAACGAAAAACAAAATTTATCAGAAGAACTCACTAGAACTGCAAGAATACCTAAAGACTACACTAACAGACCAAAAGTAATTGAAATAGATAATTTAAATGTATCTTTCAATACTTATGCTGGCGAAGTAAAGGCTGTAAGAGGCGTAAGTTTTGACATCTACGATGGAGAAGCTTTGGCTTTAGTAGGTGAATCTGGATGTGGTAAAACAGTAGTAAGTAAATCTATACTTCAAATTTTACCTCAATCTGCAGTTATCAAAGAACCATCTTCAATTAAATATATGGATGAACAAGTTCTTAACATGGATAAGAAGAGATTAAGACAATACAAGGGTTCTGATGTATCAATGATATTCCAAGACCCTATGACATCTCTTAACCCAACTATGAAAATAGGTAAGCAAATTACAGAATCTCTTTTGTTACACACTGATTTATCAAAAGACGAAGCTAAAAAAGAAGCTATTAAATTATTAAAGGCTGTAAACATTCCTAACGCTGAAGAACGTGTTAAACAATATCCACACGAATTATCTGGTGGTATGAGACAAAGAGTTATGATTGCCATAGCATTGGCATGTAATCCAAATGTAATCTTGGCTGACGAACCAACTACAGCACTTGATGTAACTATTCAAGCACAAATCTTGGATTTGATGAGAGAATTGAGAGATACTAAAAACACTTCTATAGTTCTTGTAACTCACGATTTAGGTGTAGTAGCTGACTTTGCAGACAGAATTCAAGTAATGTATGCCGGTGAAATCATGGAAACTGGTACAGTTCAAGAAATATTCAAAGATGCACATCACCCATATACATGGGCATTGTTGATGAGCGTTCCAAGACTTGATTCATCAAAAGACAATGAATTGTATTCATTAGGTGGAACACCACCAGATTTATTGATGGAAATTCCAGGATGTCCATTTGCGGCAAGATGTGATTATGCAATGCAAATTTGTAGAGAAAAGAAGCCACCTGAAACTAGATATTCAGACCATCATGTTTGCAGATGTTGGTTAACACATGAACAAGCACCAAAAGTTGAAAGACCTTATTAGGAGTGAATTATGTCAGAAACTAAAGTAATAAAAGAAACGAACATAGATTATTCAAACAGAGAAGTGCTTGTTGATTTAGAAAACTTGGATAAGTTTTTCAAAGTTGGTAAAAACAAGACTTTAAAAGCTGTTGAAAATGTAAATTTAAAAATATATAAAGGGGAAACTTTCGGACTTGTAGGAGAATCTGGATGTGGTAAAACTACATGCGGAAGAACAGTTATTAATTTATATGAACCTACAAATGGTAAAGTTATATATGAAGGAAAAGATACTTCAAAATTGAGCGGTAAAGAAAGACAAGCTTTTAAGAAAAAAGCTCAAATGATTTTCCAAGACCCATATTCATCACTTGACTCTAAGATGACAATTGGTGATATCATTGGAGAAGGTATCAGAGTTCACTTCCCTGAAATGAAAGAAAAAGATATTCAAAACAGAATTACAGAATTATTAAAAACTGTAGGACTTAACGCTGAACACGGAGCTAGATTCCCACACGAATTATCTGGTGGACAAAGACAAAGAATTGGTATTGCCAGAGCTTTGGCGGTAGAACCAGAATTTATCGTATGTGACGAACCTATCTCAGCGCTTGATGTAAGTATTCAAGCACAAGTAGTAAACTTACTTATTGAATTACAAAGAGAAAAGAAATTAACTTATTTGTTTATTTCTCACGATTTATCAATGGTAAAACACATTTCAGATAGAATTGGAGTAATGTATTTAGGTAGTATGGTAGAAGTATCTTCAAACACAAAGATTTATCATCAACCACTTCATCCTTACACTAAAGCATTGATTTCTGCAATTCCTATTCCAGATCCTGATGTTTCAAGCGAAGGACGTGTTAAATTACAAGGTGAAATTCCTTCACCAATTAACGCACCAGAAGGATGTAAATTCTGTACAAGATGTAACTATGCAATGGAAATCTGTAAAACTGATAGACCAGTTCTACAAGAAATTGCTGATAAACACTTTGTAGCTTGCCACTTATTCGATAAAGGATTGGATGAAGGTATAAGAGCTATGAAAGAACAAGATGAAAAGCTTCAACGTACACCACAATCTGAAGTTCAAAAAAATGTTGAAGAAACAACAGCTGAACAAGAAATGGGCAAGAGATTAGATGATGAAGCACAAGCTAGAAACATCGATTCAACAGGAATGACAAAATAAATTATATTCCCCGCCATGTGCGGGGTTTTGTTTTGTCCAAAATTCAAACACAAAAACAAATATATGATAAAATAACCATTGGTGTTAAAATATAATTTATAATTACACCACAGTAAATTTGCTATGATATAATAAATCGAGAGGGGAATTATGATTAAAAATATAATATTTGATCTTGATGGTACTATTACGAATTCTTATGAGGGAATTGTAAATGCTGTTAAGTTTAGTTTGGATAAAATAAATTTCAAATACGATGAAAGTAAGCTTATATCTTTTATAGGTCCACCTTTAAAAGACAGTTATACGGAGTTGGGTTTTAGTGAAATTGAATCCAAAGAAAGAATTGAAGATTTCAGAGATTATTATTTCAAAAAAGGTATGAAAGAAATGGAACTCTACGATGGAATTGTAGAAACTATACACAAATTTTATGATGAAGGATATAAAATTTATTTGGCTACAAGTAAAGTTGAATCTTCAGCTAGGAAAATTTTATCAGATAATAATTTGTTGAAATATTTTTCATATACTGCTGGTGCGACTATGGATCAATCCAGAGTTGAAAAAGAGGATGTTATAGCTTATTTATTGGATAAGACTGGAATAAAGCCTGAAGAATCTATAATGGTTGGTGACAGACATCACGATATTGAAGGTGCTAAGATGAATAATATCAGGGCAATAGCAGCTGAATATGGATTTGGGAATAAAGAAGAATACGAAAACGCCGTATTTGTTGCACAAAAACCAACTGATATATACGATTATGTGATTAATAATAGGTGATTGAAATGGTAAATAATATAAAAAATAAAGTTATTTCTTTTTCAAATGAAAATGAAGAAGTTAGAAGTCTTATAGAAACTGGAAGAAGACTTAATCCTACTTTGAAAAAGGACGAAAACACTGATTACCACTTTGTTTTCGGCGTTAGTGATCTTGAAAAGTTTAAGGATTCACATTTCATTGAAAACTTATTCGGTGATGTGTTAATGTTAGAGAAATCTGATAAATTAACCTACACAAATAAAATTAATCCTCACAATATAAGCTACACTATAGTGCTGAGCGATATCTCAAAAGTCAGAATATTTTTTATAAAAGAAAACACGATGCAAGCTTATATTAATGAAGATAGCCAAGCGGAAATATTAGTAGACAAAGACCAAGTTTTAGTTGGCAATAGTACCAAATCAGATGTTTGTTTCAGACAATTAAAGCCAACTAAGCATGAATTTGAATCACTAGTCAATCAGATGTTCATAAATTCATTGAACGTAGCAAAGGGATTGTATAGAAAAGAAGAAATCTACGCTATTCAAATGTTTTATCATGTCAGAGAGAACGTAGATAAAATGACTGGTTACTATATTGGTAGTAATTACGACTTCAATGTTAATATAGGATACAATTACGAATATATCAAGACTTATCTTCCAAAAGATCATTACGAAAGATATTTGCAAACATATCCACTTCCTGAAATAGAGAATCTGTGGAGTACATTGTTCAAATCGTGTGACCTTTTTAGAAAACAAGGACTTCATGTCGCAGAGCTTCTGGGATATGAATATCCGAAGAGGGTTGACCGCGATATAATGCAAAAAATTAGAGATATATGGCAAAGATCATACGATTAAAAAAACTGGTTTTTATAAACCAGCTTTTTTTATCCCTTGAATATTTCCAAACCAAACATATCACACATATCGTTTAATCCTTGTAGGATTTCGTCACGACTGTAGTTTGATTTTTGAAGTTTTTCATCCGAAAGTCCTTTTAATTTGTCATAAAATCTCGTTGCGATTGTTGCGTACATAAGATTATTTGTTTCTAGCTTTTCGAACAAAATATTTTCAGCATCGTTTATTCTATCTTGTTCGATTAGATTTTCCAACAATCTTTCAAATTCGAACGAATCTTTTTGGTACTGTTCATTCTCATTTAATTTTCTATTTGTTTCCATATCTGTAAATAATTTTTGCAAAAATTCACTGACCACATTGATTTGTTTTAGTAGCCAATCGTTTGATTCTATCATATTATCACTCTTTCTAAATTTCTCTACTTATATTATACTAAATTTCTCAGTTTTGATATACTATTATTAGAATAAGATTATCGGAGAAAATTATGATTGTAAAATTAAAAAGAAATCCTAACGAAAAGGAAGTAAAAAAACTAATAGATTTTTTAAATGGACAAAATGTCAGAGTTGACGAAACTGTTGGCGATAGATACACGATTATTTCGTTAATAGGAGATACTTCAAGCATTGATGAAAAGCTAATATCACGCTTTGATATTGTGGACAAGGTTATTAGAATAGAAGAACCTTTCAGTAAGGCAAACAAGAAATACCATCCACAACCTAAAATTGTCGATGTAGATGGTGTAAAAATAGGTGACGGAAATTTCTGCGTCATGGCAGGGCCATGTTCTGTTGAAAGCGAGGAACAGATTATTACGATTGCTAAAAGCGTGAAGGAAAACGGAGCAAATATCCTTAGAGGCGGAGCTTTTAAGCCTAGATCTTCGCCTTATGCATTCCAAGGATTAGGCAAAAAGGGAATTGATTTGTTAATCCAAGCAAAAAAAGAAACTGGACTTCCAATTATTACAGAGATAATGGATTTGTCTGATTTGGATTATTTCAACGATGTCGATATGTTGCAAGTTGGAGCTAGAAATATGCAAAATTATTCCTTGCTTAAAGAGTTGGGACATTCAGATAAGCCAATTTTACTAAAGAGAGGTTTGAGTGCGACTTATAAGGAATGGATAATGAGCGCTGAGTACATTATGACTGGTGGCAACGAAAATGTCGTGTTGTGCGAGAGAGGAATTCGAACTTTCGAAACTTATACAAGAAACACTTTGGATATTTCAGCTATTTCTGTGATGAAGGAATTGTCACAACTTCCAATTATAATGGATCCATCACACGCGAGTGGTAAGTATACTTTGATCGAACCATTATCACTTGCATCGACTGCTGCAGGCTGCGATGGACTTATGATTGAAGTTCACAACGATCCAGAAAATGCGCTAAGCGACGGGCCTCAATCTGTAACTTGCGAAAGATTTAGAACTATAATGAGAAAAGTAAGGAAATTAAGGCAATGTATTCAGTAATAAATGTCAAAAATTACGATCTAATAGTTGGTCTTGATGCGTTGAATCAATCACGCGATTATTTGAAAAATTTCATAAAATCAAAGGCGATTATTATTACCGATGAAAATGTCGATAGGTATCACCACAAAACATTGGATATTTTATTAGATGAATTGGAGATTGAACATGAATTTTACGTTATAAAAACAGGAGAATCTTCCAAAAGTTTATCAGAGTACGAAAAAATAATGACTTACATGAGTATGTCTTATCACAGAAATGACACTGTGATTGCTTTTGGTGGAGGAGTCGTTGGAGATTTGGCTGGTTTTGTAGCTGCGACTTTTATGCGTGGGATTGATTTCATTCAAATTCCTACGACTGTTTTGTCAATGGTGGATTCATCCGTGGGCTCTAAAACTGGGATTGATTTGCCAACTGGGAAAAACTTAATTGGAGCGTTCAAAGATCCAAAGCTTTGCATTATTGATCCACTTTTGCTGAAAACTTTAGACGATTACGTGTTTGAAGATGGTTTCGGGGAAATTATCAAATACGCGATTTGTTTTGATGAAGAATTATTCGACATGATAAGTTCCAAAAGATACACCAAACAAAGCAATTTATCGGAAATTGTGGAGATTTGTGTGAGTATTAAAAAAGACATCGTATTAAAAGATAAGTTGGAACAAAATTTGAGAAGATTATTAAATTACGGGCACACATTGGGACATGCTGTCGAAAAATTGTCCGATTATAATGTTATGCATGGACATGCCGTGGCTTTCGGAATGAAGTGCATGGCGAAAGAATACAGCAAAGATTACAACAGAATCTTGGAAGTTTTGAAAATGTATAATTTGGATGATAATTACGATTATTCTGAGGAAGATGTCTATGAAGTTAGCCTTCGCGATAAGAAAAATACAAAAGACATGATTAGTTTGATAGTTTCCGAAGAAATCGGAGACTGTACGGTTTTGAGTATGAACAAATCTGATTACAAAAAGGTATTGAGTGATATTTATGAAGATTAAAACGGACAATTTACAAGGAACGGTGGACGCTATATCTTCCAAATCATTTGCACACAGGTTTTTGGTTTTAGCAAGTGTTGCAGATACCGATACAACAATTGTTATTAATGAATTCTCAAACGATATAATGACAACTATTGATTGTTTGAGAAATTTGGGAGTTGAAATCGACATAAACGAAAATGAAGTTACAGTTCATCCTTCGTTTTTTCAAAAAGATGTGTCTGACATTAATGTAAATGATTCGGGTTCAACTTTTAGATTTTTGCTTCCGTTGGTTAGTTTTTTGTCTCAAAAAACTAACGTAAAATGCACTGGTAGATTACAAGATAGGCCGATAAAAGAATTGATGGATCAATTGAAATTATCGGGGCTTACTTTTAGTGCAGATAAACTTCCTTTTACAGTTGATGGAACTTTTCATAAAATTGATTTCGAATTTCCTGGCGATGTATCCAGCCAATATATCTCTGCGATTATGATGATTGCACCACTTATTGGTGGCTGTGAAATCAAATTGACATCACAACTTGAATCCACAGGATATATCAAAATCACACAAGAATGTTTGAGATTATTTGGAGTAGATTCCGAGATTTTATTTGATAAAGTAATCGTAAAACCAGGGGCTTTAAAATCACCAGGAGAAATTATCGTAGAAGGAGACTGGTCAAACGCAGCGTTTTTCTTGTGTGCAAATGAATTAGGTGCAGATATAAACGTTCAGAACTTAAACATGGACTCAGTTCAAGCAGACAGAAAAATAGTTGAATTATTAGAAAAAATAAATAACAACAGAGATTACTGTGAAATAGATATATCACAAACACCAGATTTATATGTAATTTTGGCAGTGGTTTTGTCTCAAAAATGCGACAAATCGGTTCTAAAAAACGCTAAAAGATTGAGGTTAAAAGAATCGGATAGAATTCAATCAACTTACGATATGCTACAATCATTCGGTATAAACTGCAAAATAGACGGAGATGATTTAATAATTTATGAATCAGAAATGAAACCGGCTGTTATAAATTCTTGTGATGATCACAGAATTGTAATGGCTGCAGCAATAGCGTCTATCATTACGAAAGAAGTTGAAATCAAAGATTGGCAAGCTGTGAAGAAATCTTATCCATCATTTTTTGAAGAAATAGAAAGGTTGGGTAGCGATGTCAACTATAGGTAAATTAGTTAAGTTAACCGTATGGGGAGAATCGCATGGCTCAATGATTGGTGGCGTGATTGATGGAATTGATCCAGGAGTCAAAATCGACCACGAAAGATTGAGAGCACACATGAAAAGAAGATCTCCCGGTAAATCTAACACGACACTTAGAAAAGAATCCGATGAGGTTGAGTTCGTATCGGGGATATTGAATGATACAACAACGGGTGCTCCATTATCTTTTGTGATTAAAAATTCAAATCATCACTCAAAAGATTACACAAATATCTACAATACGCCAAGGCCATCGCATGCGGACTATCCAGCAATTGTTAGATACAATGGTTTCAACGATATCAATGGAAGTGGACATTTTTCTGGAAGATTAACTGCAGTGATTAACGTGGCAGGATTTATTGCAAAAGAAATTTTGAAGCAACACGATATTTATGTGTTCAGTCACTTGTATTCACTCGGTGATATTGTAGATGAAAGATTTGATGATTTAAAATTTACAGACTACAGTTACTTGAAAAATAAAAAAATCGAAGTAATAAACGATGAAATAATCGATAAAATAGACAAGAAGATAGAAAGTTTAAGAGATAGAAAAGATTCCGTTGGATCAAGTGTCGAAACTGTTGTGTATAATTTGAGATCGGGAGTTGGAGATACGCTTTTTGATTCGATTGAATCTAGATTGTCACAAAGCTATTTTGGAATTGGAGCAGTAAAATCGGTTGAATTTGGTTTGGGGAAATCATTCGACAAATCAAATGCATCTGTTGTGAATGACTGCTATTATATAGAAAACGAACAAATTAAAACCAAAACGAATTATAACGGTGGAATACTGGGAGGAATTTCGACGGGAATGCCGATAATTTCCTTGGTTACGATCAAACCACCAGCATCGATTGGGATAACACAAGATACGGTTGATTTGAGAAGTAGAACGAACACTACCTTGACTGTTGAAGGAAGACACGACCCAAGCATTGGTATCAGAGCCGTAAGCGTTATGGAGTCAATCACAGCTTTTGTGATTTACGATTTGTTAAAGGAGTATGGATGGAAAAATTTAGAAAAGAAATAGATAAAATTGATTCTGAAATCGCCGGATTATTAGAGAAAAGATTTGAGATTTGTTCTGAAATTGGAGATTTTAAATCAAAGAATAATATTGAGACAGAAGACAAATCGAGAGAAAAGGAAATATTTGAAAAAATAGAACAAACAAATTTAAAATACCGCGACAATATAAAGGAAGTTGAATCCAAAATTTTACTAGAATCAAAAAAAATTCAGGATAATTTGAAATGAAATACGGATTATTAGGAAAATCTTTAAAGCATAGTTATTCCAAAGAAATTCACGAACTATTAGGATACTACAAATACGAATATTTTGAAGAAGATGATTTGGATAAATTTTTCAAAAGAAAGGATATCAATGGAATAAATGTAACTATTCCGTACAAGGAAGACGTCATAAAATACTTGGACGAAATGAGTGAAGACGCGAAAAAAATCGGATGCGTAAATACGATTAAATTTTCTGATACTATCAAAGGATATAACACCGACATCGACGGAATGGAGTATATGATTAGTCGAATTGTCGATTTGAAAGGTAAGGAAGTAGTGATTTTAGGTGATGGTGCGACTAGTAAAACAGCCGTAGAGTGTGCGAAAAGACTTCAAGCAAGAACTATTAAAGTGATTTCACGAAAAGGTGAGCATAAGTTTGAAGATGTAGATTATTACAAAAAATGCGACGTTCTAATCAACGCAACTCCAGTGGGAATGTATCCGAATAATTTGAAATCAGTTATAAAATTAGGGAAAATCAGACCAGAAGCTGTGTTCGATGTGATTTATAATCCGAACAAAACTTCCCTTTTAATGGATTGTGATAGACTTAAAATTCCAAACGACAATGGTTTGCGAATGCTGGTGTATCAAGCTGTAAAAGCGTGTGAGATTTTTACTTCTAAAAAAATAGACGATGATGTTGTAGAAAATATCGTACAGAAAATTAGAACGAAAAATATGAATATTGCACTGGTTGGAATGCCTGGAAGTGGTAAAAGTACGGTTGCTAAAATCATCGCAAAAAACACTAACAAGAAACTTGTGGATATCGACAAAATCATCACGCAAAGATATGGAAATATTAATGATATATTTGCAGTACAAGGCGAAAAATATTTCAGAAAAATAGAGTCTGAAGTTTTAGAAGAATTTTCCAAAAAAAAGAACTTGGTTATCGCAACTGGTGGAGGGGCTGTAACTATGAAGAAAAATTTTTATTATCTTCATCAAAATTCAGTTGTTTATTGGATTGACAGACCGAACAGGAAACTATCCAGAAAAAACAGGCCGATTTACAAAACGAATACTATGCGTGAGATTAGACAAAACAGAAATTATTTGTATCGAAGATTCAGTGACAAGTACTTCAACAATTACAACGCAAAAACAACTGCCAAATTAATCGTGGAGGATTTCAATGAAACTATATATTATTAATGGGCCAAATTTGAATATGCTTGGTATAAGAGAGCCTGAAATTTACGGGAAGTTGACATTACAAGACATTGAATCCAAGATAAACTTATACTGCGCAAAAAATCAAATTGACGTAGAGTTTTATCAATCAAATCACGAGGGAGAAATCGTGGATATTATTCAAAGTGCATATAAAAAAGCAGATGGAATAATCATCAATCCTGCAGCATACACGCATACTTCTGTTGCTATTTTGGATGCACTGAAAGCTGTAGATGTAGACACAGTTGAGGTGCATCTATCAGATGTAGATGAAAGAGAGGATTTCAGAAAACTTTCTTACGTGTCACTTTTTGCTAAAAAAGTTATCAAAGGAAAAGGAGCAGATGGATATATTGAGGCTATCGATTTTTTCTTAAATAGAATATAATATAGGTATGAAAAATCAAGGAGGAGTAATGGACGAATTACAAAAACGTGGTTTATTTAATGAACACGGAGATATTGAATTATCAAAGAGAAAAATAATTAATGGCAATACTACTAATTTGAACGATTTTAACAACATAAAATACTCTTGGACAAGTGAATGGTACAGACAAGCTATGAATAACTTCTGGATTCCAGAAGAAATCAACTTGAATCAAGATATCAAAGATTACAGAAATTTATCGGAAGACGAAAAGATTGCTTACGACAAGATTTTATCGTTTTTGATTTACTTGGATAGTTTACAAACTGCACAACTTCCAAATTTGGAAGCATACATCACTGCTAATGAAATAAACTTGTGCTTATCTATTCAAGCATTTCAAGAATCTATTCACTCACAATCTTACAGTTATATTTTGGATACCATTTGTTCTCCAGAAGAAAGAACAGACATATTGTATCAATGGAAAGATGATGAGTTTTTGTTAGAAAGAAACAGATTTATTGGAGATCAATACAACGACTTTTTTGAAGAAAAAAGCGAACGAAACTTCATGAAAGCTCTCATCGCAAATTATATCTTGGAAGGAATTTACTTCTATTCTGGATTTATGTTCTTTTATAATTTGGGAAGAATGGGCAAAATGCCGGGAACTGTACAAGAAATCAGATACATTAACAGAGATGAAAACACTCACTTGTGGTTGTTCAGATCGATGATTTTAGATTTGAAAAAAGAACGTCCAGAATTATTTACTGAAGAAAAAAATGCACAATACAAAGAAATGATAAAACAAGGTTCAGAAGCTGAAATTGAATGGGCAAAATACGTTATCGGTGAAAAAATCCAAGGGTTGTCCATCAAAATGGTTGAAGATTACATCAAATACTTGGGTAATTTGAGATCAACAGGACTTGGTTTTGGAGTTATCTATCCAGGTTATGAGAGAGAAATCCCTTCAATGAAATGGGTAAGCGAATATTCTGACCCAAATAAAATCAAGACAGATTTCTTCGAAGCAAAACCATCAGCTTATTCGAAGTCAGCGATAATAGAAGACGATTTATAAAATATACCCGGCATTTTTATACAGGAAATGCCGGATTATTTAATTTAAGCATATGAAAATACAATTAGAAGACAAAAGATATCAAAAAGAGTGCATAGATATTTTTACGATATTTGATTCCAAACAAAATCTAGAATTTGGTAAAAGTGATTTTGTCGTAGGAAAAGATTACGTGAAAAAAGAGAAAACTTATCCATTCACTACAAGATTAGAACTAAAAAGAATACTCTATACCATATTTTCAAGAAGATACAATTATACAAATGATTGGGGAATATTAACTGGAACGAAACCATCTAAGATTTTGAAAAATCATACAGACGAAGAATTAAAACAAATGTATTTAATTAATGATGAGAATTTGAAATTACTTAGAGATATAGACGAGGTTCAGTCTAGTTTAGATTTTGATGAGGAAAACTACAACATTTACATCAATATTCCTTTTTGCCCGAGCAGATGCGATTATTGTTCCTTTCCTACTATTGTTTACAAAAACAACGACAGAAGAGAAGAATACTTGGGGTATCTATTAAAAGAAATAACCGAAGTCTCAAAAAATATCGACAAAAACATAATTAAAACAATTTATGTTGGGGGTGGAACTCCGACTAGTTTAGACTACACAATGCTAGAAAAATTATTGAAAGTTATTGAAAACTGTTTTGTGTCAGAAAACTTGGTTGAATACACATTTGAAGCGGGACGAGAAGATAGCTTGGACTTTGACAAGCTAAAATTGTTAAAAAAGTACAACGTGACAAGAATTAGCTTGAACCCACAAACTTTTAACGAAAAAGCACTGAAAGCTATGGGAAGGATTCAAAATAATGAGAACTTACTTGATTTGTACACTCAAGCCAAAAACTTGGGATTTGTGATAAATATGGATTTCATACTTGGATTATTATACGATGATGTGAACAATACAGAAAAAAACCTCGAAATTCTAAGACAGCTACAACCTGATAATATAACTTTTCACACACTGTCGATAAAAAAAGGAAGTAAATACTCACAACAATACGACAAGGGAAATTTTAAAGAAAATATTGCTGAGGAACAAATGCAATTGATAAAAAAATGGACATTTCAAAATAATTACCGTCCGTATTATTTATATCGTCAGAAAAATATTCTGAATAACATGGAAAATATCGGATATTGCAAAGACATTCCTTCCAGATACAATATCGTAATCAATGAAGAATTAGAAAGCATAATAGGATTTGGAATGACTGCTAATTCTAAAATCATAAAAGATGATATAATAAAATACACAAACTACAAAAATTTAAGAGATTATTCAGAAAAATTAGACGAAATAATAAAAAGAAAGGTGGAAATCATCAATGGGTGAACTAAAGAAAAGAGAAGAATTCAAATCGGATAAAAGTAGAGTTTTCCAAACGATAAAAGATAGATTGTTAGACAATTCAAAACCAACAGGAGTTGAAAATCAGTACGTAATAGATAACTTAGGAGTTACAATGACTTACACTATAAAAGAAATCGTTGAAAACGAAAAAATGTACATCGATTTAAACTCCAAAAGCATAGATGGATATTTGAATTTTGATTTTGGAGATACAAATTCAGGAAGTTTTGTGGATGTTGATATGAAACTTCACAACAAATCATTATTCGGCGGATTGATGAATTTCGTAATGGATGTGGAAAAACTAGAGAATAAATTAGTGTATGAATTGAAAAAGGAATTGGGAGAATTGTAGAACATCAATGTTTTTAATTGAATAATATATGACATAGTCCTCATGATTGTAATTCAAAATTTCTTGTTTTGGATAACTTTCATGGGGATTTTTTTGGTTTTATAATGACAATTTATTCTAAATCTAGTCAAAAGTACTTCAAATATTACAAAAATGAAATATTTCAGACTGTTGTACTCAATTAACAAATGAAATTATAAATTGTTGTAACCTTTTTGTAACCCTTAATTTTCAAGCATTTAACAATTTTAAAATTTGAGCGAATAGATACAAAGAGTTTTAATGAAAACAAATATCATTTAAAGGGTTAAAAATATGATCTTTTTTCTTGAATTATTTTTCTTGGTTTAATAAAATAGCCGAGTAGTAAAAATTAAACACAAAAAAATCTAAAAAAGAAAGAGGAGATACAAATGAATTTTAGAAAGTTAATTTTAAATTCTTCGGTTGTCATTATGACAAGTTTATTAGCATTTGTACCATCAAATTCACAAGCAAAAGATTTAAATAATGTTAAAGTAGAACAAAAATCAAGTGAAAATATACAATCAAAAAAATATTGGATAAATGATGATACAGATTTGTTTAAGAAAGAAAATGAACATAGTAAAATAATCGAAGGATTGGAACAAGGTGACAATGTAAAAGTTGAAAAAATCGGAGAAGTTTTTGCGAAAGTAAATTTCACAAAAGGTGACAAAAAATTCGAAGGTTTTATTTATAAATCATATTTGTCAGAAAAAGAAGTTAAACCAGATCCAAACAAATTTGAAGGATGGGTTAACGAAGAAACTAAAGTTTTCGATTCAAAAGAAAAAGAAGCAAAAGAATTGGGAGTAATCGACAAAGACTCAGAAATCAAAGGTCATATCGATGAAGATAATTTGAGAATTACTTATTTCGGAAGAACTGCTTATATTGTTGCAAAGAATACAACAAAGGAGTCTCCAGCAGATAGAGACAAAAGATTAGCAAAAGAAAGAAAAATCCAAGCTCAAAAACTTGCAGAAAAAAGAAAAAAAGAACAAGAAGAAAGAGCTAAGGAGGAAAAACAACAAGCACAATCAGCTCCTCAAAATGTTTCAGGAAGAACTATCACAATGAGATCTACTGCTTATACTTCAGATCCTGCAGAAAATGGTGGATATTCTACAACTGCAATGGGAACGTCAATTAGATATGGTGTAGCAGCTGTGGATCCTAGAGTTATTCCATTAGGAACTAGATTGTACATTGAAGGTTATGGATACGCTAGAGCAGAAGATACTGGTGGAGCTATTAAAGGAAATAGAATCGACTTAGTATTTGGTTCAAAATCTCAAAGCAACAATTGGGGAAGAAGAACTGTTAGAGTTACAATTTTAAATTAATTAAATATTATTACTACGATTAATGAAGGCGATGAATTTCATCGTCTTTTTTTGATTGACAAATACATAAGATATGATATAATAAAAAGATTTGTTATTGAATTAAGTTTGTGATTAAGCTATAATATAAGGTGAGGTGATAGTATGTTTAAAATAGGCGATAAGATTGTTTATCCTATGCACGGTGCAGGCATAATTACCGAAGTACAAAATAAAGAGGTCTTGGGAGTTAAAAAAGATTATTATATTTTGAAAATGCCAATGGGGGAAATGAAAATCTCGATACCTGTAGATAAGATAAATGATATGGGAATAAGATTTGTTGCAGAAGAAGAAACTATTCATTCTTTAAGAGATATTTTAAAGAATAGCGAAGTTGATTTTCCTTCAAATTGGAATAAAAGGTACAAAGAAAATCTCGAAAAATTGAGAATGGGAGATATAAAAGAAACTGCTATTGTGTATAAGGGTTTGTATGAATTAGATTATTCAAAAGGCCTATCCATGATTGAAAAGAAAGTACTTAATACCTCCAGAAAAATGCTTATTAGCGAAATAGCAAGTGGTTTGAATATTAAACCATCAGAAGCTGAAAGTATGGTGAACGAATTAATCGATTTAGATTAAAATATTTGTGAAAGGAGAAATATTTTGTTCAGACGAGGGATGTCAATACTGATATCTATCATCGGGGCTATTTTAGGAATTATATTTACTAATGTTATTTTCAGTAATTTTATTGAAAAATCAACTAGTGTGATTATTAAGATAGTCGCTATGATTGTAGCGGCAGTCGTATTTGGATTTATATTTTATGCTTTGGCTCCGAAATTCATATCAGTAGAATTAAAATTGATAGAATCTATTGAAGATTCTCTTAAAAAGTTCTCTCTGGTCGATATTGTTATAGGGACAATTGGTCTTGTGGTAGGGCTTATACTAGCATTTTTGATATCGCAACCGTTGTTAAAATTAAATATTCCAGGTATAGGAACTGTATTGACTGTTATTTTTGAAATTGTGTTTTATATTGGAATGGGATTTTTGGGAGCAAAACTTGCTCTTAATTATCACGATGATTTTCTCGCGTTTTTCGATAGAATCAAAACTAAAGAAAAACCAAATCTCAAATTTTCAAGCAAAGATAGCAAAGTTAGACCTAAAATAGTAGACACTTCTACTATTATTGACGGTAGAATTATCGATATATTGAAGACGGGATTTTTGGAAGGAAATTTAATAATTCCAATATTTGTCATCGAAGAACTTCAACATATCGCAGATTCGGATAATTATTTGAGAAGGCAAAAAGGAAGACGTGGATTGGATATTTTAAAAACTATGCAAACTGAGTACAAGGACAAGGTTAAAGTGGTTGACAAGAGATATCCAAACATTGATAAGGTCGATTCAATGCTTGTGAAAATGTCAGAAGAATTGAATGCGAATTTACTGACGAACGATTATAATTTGAATAAGGTTGCAAACTTGCAGGAAGTTTTCGTGTTCAACATAAATGATTTGGCAAATGCTATGAGGCCTGTTTTCGTGGCAGGTGAACCAATAAATGTGTCAATCATCAAAGAAGGACGCGAAAATAATCAAGGTATAGGCTACTTAGACGATGGCACTATGATTGTAGTTGAAGATGGCAAAAAATATTTGGGACAAGTTATTGAATGTACTGTTACAAGTGTTCTTCAAACTTCTGCAGGAAAAATGATTTTTGCAAAGAAATCTGAGGGAAAAGATTAGTAGTTATATATTTTATTTTATTATTTGAACTTATTAGAGAACTATTTGTATAGTTCTCTTTTTTATTGCAATGGCAAATCTTTTTAATTAAATTGATTTTTTGATATAATAATAATGAGGTGTTATATGGATAAATATATTTCAGCTATTATAACTGCGGCTGGATCCTCTCAAAGAATGAATAAAAAAATTCCAAAACAATTTTTGAAAATAAAAGACAAAATGATTTTGGAGATGACTTTGGATGTGTTTCAATCAATTGACGAAATCAAGGAATTCATTCTTGTAATTAGAGAAGAAGACGAAGAATTTGTACGAAATTTTATAAAAGATAAAAATTACAGAGATATCGTAATCGCTATCGGTGGAGACACAAGAGAAAAATCTACATACAATGGCTTGAATAAAGTAAATGAAAATTGTGATTTGATAATAAGCCATGATGCAGCAAGACCGTTTATTAGACGTGAAAAAATACTCGAAGCCATCGAATCTATCGGCGACTATGATGGGCTTGTGGTGAGCGTTGGAGCTAAGGATACCATAAAATATGTTGACGATGATATGAGGGTTGTTAACACTCCTAATAGATCACACTTGTATATGGCGCAAACGCCACAAGTTTTCAAATATAAGTCTATCAAAGACGCATACAAACTAGTATTTGACGAAAAAATAAATGTGACAGACGATTCATCTTTACTTGAAATCGTCGGTAAAAAAGTTAAAATAATTAAGGGCGATTATTCAAACATCAAAATAACAACACAAGAGGATTTGCTATTTGGAGAGTTAATTGCTAGAAAGAGAGAAAACGAATGAGAATAGGTTTTGGGTTAGATGTACACAAACTTGTTGAAGATAGAAAATTGATATTAGGCGGAGTTGAAATTCCACATGACAAGGGACTTTTAGGTCACAGTGATGCAGATGTTTTGATTCACGCTATAATGGATTCGATCTGTGGTGCACTTTGTTTGGGAGATATCGGCAAATTATTTCCAGACACTGATATGAAATACAAAGACATTGATTCCAGAGTTTTGCTTAGGAAAGTTTTTGAAATCATGGATGATATGGGTTATGAAGTTGGAAATATTGATTCTACGATTTCTTGCCAAAAACCTAAACTTAGAGATTACATCGATACAATGCGTGAAAATATCGCACAAGATTTGCACACTAATACTTTTAACATTTCAGTCAAGGCAACTACAACAGAAAAACTTGGCTTTGAAGGCAGATGTGAAGGCATTACAGCTAACAGTGTCTGCATATTAAATAAAAAAGCTTTATAGGTGATAATATGAATTTTCGAAGAAAAATAGCAATAGATTTGGGAACTGCGTCTGTTCTTGTGTATTTGCCAAACAAAGGAGTCGTATTAAATGAGCCTTCAGTTGTGGCGATGAATAGTTTTAATTCCAAAATAATATCTGTTGGAAAAGACGCTAAGAAAATTTTGGGGAGAACTCCAGGAAATATTGTCGCTAAGAAACCACTAAAGGATGGCGTGGTCGCAGATTTTAATTCAACAGAAAAAATCATTTCTTATTTGCTCAGAAAAACTTTGGGCAAATCACTAATCAGACCAGAGGTTTTGATTTGCGTTCCAAGTCAAATCACACAAGTTCAAAGAAGAGCTGTCATTCAAGCTTCAAAATACGCTGGAGCGTACAACACATATTTAATAGAAGAGCCATTAGCAGCAGCTATAGGTTCAGGAATTGATGTAACAGATGCAAGAGGTAATATAGTTGTAGATATCGGTGGAGGAACTACAGATGTTGCGGTGATTTCTATGGGAGGAATTGTAATTAATAAATCAATTCCTGTTGCAGGCGATGAGTTTGATAAAAAAATTCAAGATTTTGTCCAAACAAAATACAATATGATAATTGGGGAATCTACTGCAGAAAAAGTTAAAATAAATGTAGGCAGTGCATATCCTAGAGATGATGGAGAGTTGTACGAAATCAAAGGTAGAAATCTGGTAAATGGATTACCAATGCACATCTACGTTTCGTCAAAAGATATTTCAGTTGCATTGAAAAAGCCAATAGATAAAATTGTAGACACTGTTCAAGAAGTTTTGGAACAAACTCCAGCTGAATTAGCGGCGGATGTTTACGAAAGAGGAATCATTATGAGTGGCGGTGGATGTCTACTGAAAGGATTGGATAAATTAATTTCTGAAAGAATAGGTGTGAACGCTAGGATTGTAGATGGTCCAATCACGGCAGTTGTTAGGGGAACTGGTAAATCATTAATGTGGATGGATAAATTAAAAGAAGACAGTGATTCTCATCAAGATTTGAGAAGAAAAGTAATTGTTAGCAGAATGAGATAAAATTGTAATTATTACAAATTGTATTCATTGCTTGTTAACGATGTGGTATAATATATGTATAAAATAAAATAGGGGGTATTTTGATATGAAAATGATGACACAAACAAATTTACAATCAGCATTCGGAGGAGAATCTCAAGCAAGAAACAGATACAACATTTGGGGGAATAAAGCTGAAAAAGACGGTTTTAAAAATGTTGCAAGATTGTTCAACGCTACAGCTGACGCTGAAAAAATCCACGCTGCATTACACTTTGATGCATTAAAAGATGTTCACGGTGATTTCGCAGTAACTAGCATGGCTGGTTTCGGAATTGGAAGCACTTCTGAAAACTTAGAAGGAGCTAGAAAAGGAGAAATCTTCGAAGCAACTGAAATGTACCCAGCTTACATAGAAGTAGCTGAAATGCAAGAAGAAAAAGAAGCAGTAAGAGCTATGAGATTTGCTGTAGAAGCAGAAAAAGTTCACGCTGAAAGATTCGGAAAAGCAAAAGAATTCGTTGACGGTGGAAAAGACTTAGAAGTAGAAGAAATATTACTATGCCCAGTTTGCGGATACATAGGATTTGAAAAAATCGATGCATGTCCAATTTGCGGATGCAAATCCGAAAAATTCATAGAATATTAATTTTTTGATATAAGCCGGGTAATACCGGCTTATATTTTTAAAATCTGGAGGAAATTATGGTAGAGAAAAAGGTTTGTATAACAAACGAGATAGGACTTCACGCAAGAGCTGCATCCAAATTTTTGAATGAAGCAGTAAAATACAATTCTAATATTGAATTCATAAAAGACAATAAAACATACAGTGCTAAAAGTATTATAAGCATTTTGTCATTATCAGCGCACAAAGGATGTGAGCTTATTTTAAGATGTGATGGTGAAGATGAGCAATCAGCACTTGAAAAATTAAGCGAATTAATTGAAAACGGATTGGATTATTAAAATATAGTGTGAAAATGTTTTTACGAATAAACAGTGCTATAATCGTTTAATTTTGCAAAAAATTGGTGATAATTTATGGTATCATATAATTAAAGAAGCATAGATGGGAATGATTAATTTGGTTTTTTTGGATAAATTTTTTAATATGATCAATACACTAAGATTTTTGGATATCATAGATATCGTTATAGTTGCGGTCTGTATTTACAAACTATATATGATGATAAAAGAAACAAGAGCTGAACAACTCGTAAAAGGACTTGTAATCATATTTATTTTTGTAAAAATTAGTGATTCGTTGAAATTATACACTGTAAACTGGGTTTTGGAGAACATGATGACGGCTTTGGCTATTATGATAATAGTGGTATTCCAGCCTGAACTTAGAAAAATTTTGGAAACAATAGGTAGAAGTAATATTTTGACCAAATCATTTGCGGATATCAGAGGAGAGAAAGTGGATAAGTGCGTGGAAGAAATTGTACACGCTGTATTTTCACTTTCAAGACAAAAAATTGGTGCATTGATTATTTTCGAGAGAAGTACAGGTCTTGGAGACGTTGTAGAAACAGGCACAGTTTTAAATTCTGCGATTTCTAGCGAACTTTTGATAAATATATTCATACCTAATACTCCACTTCATGATGGTGCGGTTGTAATCAAAAATGATACTATCAAAGCGGCGGCATGTTTTTTGCCATTGTCCACAGAACAATCCATATCTAAAGAATTGGGAACAAGACACAGGGCAGCTATAGGAATGAGTGAAAAAAGTGATTGTTTGGCACTTATAGTTTCAGAAGAAACAGGTGGTATTTCAATAGCTGAACACGGTAAAATCAACAGATACGTTGATGAACCAACTCTAACAAAGATTCTGACAAAATTATACAATGATCAAGATTCTTATATTTTCAACAGAAAGGAAATAGAAGATGAAAGATAAATTAAAGAATAGTTCATACTTAAAAAATATTGATTTCAAAGGATTTTATTCAAACAATCTTATAATCAAAATAGTCTGTCTTTTTTTGGCGATATTTTTGTGGTCTTTTGTAATGGGAAATAAAAACCCTGTAGTAACAAAAGATATTCCAGTAGTAAACGTTGAATATCGTGGCGTAGATAAGTTAAGAGAAAATGGAAGAGTGATAATATCGCCGAAAACTCCTACAATATCTATGCGTGTGGAAGGAAGAAGAAACACAATCACTAAAATGAAAAATTCGGAAATAAAAGCTTTTGTAGATGTTAAATCTATAAAAGTTGATTCTGAAACATTACCCGTAGAGGTAAGCCTTCCTCAAGGAGTTAACGTATCAGATCAATCTGACGAAACTATTTTGGTGAAAACAGAAACAGTTGATACTGTTAAATTTCCTATAAGAATAATGAAAGTAGGAGATTTGGCGGGAAATGTCGAAATTGATTCTATTAAATTAGATCCAAAAGATATAAAAGTATCTGGAGCTAAGACGTATCTCAACTCAATTGATTACGCATCAGTCAAAATTGATCAATCAAATATTGACAAGGATATCAACCTAGATTTACCGATTAATCTAAGCTTAAAAGACGACACTACAGGATCATACTTGACAAAATCATCTGAAAGCTGCAAAGTAATAATAGATGTATTGCTTAAAAAAGATGTTGAAATCAAACCAGTTGTGACTAATATTCCAGACGGGTTGAAAGTCAAGAAAGTTACATTCAGTAGACCGACAGTAAAGATAAAAGGTCAAGATGATATTATAAAATCACATTCAAATATAACAACAAAAGCCATAGATTTAAAAAGTTTTAAAGAGGGAGAAAACACAGTAGATGTAACATTGGACTTACCGCAATCAATTGTACTTGCAGAAGGCTCCAACGGAAGAATCACAGCAACAGTTGTCCTGGAAAAATAATATGAAAACTAAAAACAAAATCCCATTAATAACAATTGTAATAGGTATAATTCTAACAGCAATTTCATTTTATGTGGAAAGAGTAGCTGAAACATCACCGGATTTTCCAAAATTACTGAGCCAAGTTGTATTTTTCTCATTGCCAATCACATCTTTTATTGGTGTGTACTTTTCATATAAAACTGAAAATTTAAAAACTTTAATAATAAATACATTGTTCTTGTTACCGATTACAAGTTTTATGTTTATATAAAAGCGAGTGCAAACTCGTTTTTTTGTTTGCAAAAAATGTACATTTTAATTGATTTTTATATTATGTGTTATAATTAGATTATAAAAATATGAGGGGGATATTGATGGGAAAATATTTCGGAACTGACGGTATAAGAGGCGTTGCAGGCGAAGATTTAACTGTTGAATTAGCTTATAAGCTTGCGAGAGCAGCTTGTTATAAATTAAAAGATGTAGATAACAAATTAATTGTTATAGGAAAAGATACTAGAATTTCTGGGGATATGTTGGAAGCGGCTTTGATTAGTGGAATTACTAGCATGGGTTTTGATGTGTACAGATTAGGCGTGATTCCTACACCAGCTGTTGCATATTTGACTAGATTTTACAATGCTTGTTGTGGAATTGTAATTTCTGCAAGCCACAATCCTTACGAATTTAATGGAATAAAATATTTTTCGAATGAAGGTTTCAAATTAAAAGATAGTCTTGAAGAAGAAATCGAATATTTGATTGATCATCAAGATGAAATCGACGTAAAAATTACAGGAGAAAAAGTAGGTAGAGTTTATGAAGAAGAATGCGCAAAGGATACATATATCAATTATCTTTTGAGCAGGGTTGATTTGGATTTGACTGGTGTGAAGGTGAGCTTGGACTGTGGTTATGGAGCTACTTCTGAAATCGCACCAATTATTTTCAATAGATTAAATGCTGATGTGACTGTTACAAATACAGAATACGACGGAAAGAATATCAACTTTAAATGTGGCTCGACAAATCCTGAAGTTATATGTAATTTGGTAAAAATTTCTCAATCTGATATGGGATTTTCATTTGATGGAGACGGGGATAGGTTGATTGCTTGTGATGAAACTGGTGAAATAATGGATGGAGACCACGTTATTTGTGCAGTTGGACATTTCTTAAAAGAAAACAACAAGCTTAAGAACAATGCAGTTGTAGGAACTGTTATGACCAATATCGGACTTATAAAAAGTTTGAAAGAAGTTGGCGTGGATGTTATCAAAACACAAGTTGGAGACAGATACGTTCTTGAAGAAATGAGAAAAAATGGCTACATTATTGGTGGAGAACAATCAGGACACATTATTTTCATAGAAGATAATACTACTGGTGATGGAATATTATCGGCGATTAAATTAGCGGAAATAGCTGTGAAATCAAAACAAAAACTATCAGAAATGAACAAATTGATGACTAGTTTCCCACAAGTTTTGGTGAATGCAAAGGTTAATAATGAATACAAAAAAGTGTACAAAGATGATGAAGTAATCAATCAAAAAATAGCTGAACTTGAGCATGAATTCAAAGATGAAGGCAGAGTTTTGATAAGACCTTCTGGAACTGAGCCTTTGATTAGGGTTATGATTGAAGGAGAAAACCAAGAAGTTTTGGAAAAGAAGGCTATTGAATTGAAAGATTTAATCGAAGAAAGATGTGAGTTGATATGAGAACAATAGCGATTATTTCAGCATTAGAAAGTGAACAAGAGTATTTCAGAGAACAATTTAAGCCGGTTAAAAAGGACAAGTTCAATCACTATGAAATATATGTTTCGGAATTTGAAGACAAGAAAATTATAAATTGCGTTTGTGGAATTGGAAAAGTAAACTCAGCAGCTTTAACACAAAGAATTATCGATATGTACAATCCAGATTTGGTAATAAATTGTGGTGTGTGCGGTGGATTGGACAAATCTCTTACTTTTGATGAGGTAATACTTGCGGACAAATTAAAATACCACGACATAAATTTGGATATTTTTAGCGACAATATTCCTTACACTGACACCTTTGAAGCTGATAGTGTAACATTGAAAAAATTGGATGAGATTATGACACAAGAAAATTTGAAGCACAGGATAGGCCTTATTGTAACTGGAGATCAATTTATCTCAACGACTGAAAAGCAAGAAGAGTTATTTGAAAAATATCACGCGTTGGGAACCGAAATGGAAGGCTGCTCCATTGCTCATACGTGTTATCTTAACGATGTGAAGTTTTTGGTTATAAGAAGTTTGTCCGACTTTGCAGATGACGATGCGGATGATGAATTTTACAATGATTTAGAAACAAAAACAAAGAAGGCTGCACATAGTGTAGTTGTATTGATTAAAAATATGTAGATAAGAGCGTAGGATGAATGAGAATTTGTCCTGCGTTTTTATTTTATTAAAAATGGGCAAAAAAATACATCTGTACGAAACAGATGTATTTTTTCATAATATCAATAACAAAAGGAAACAAAAAAATCACAAATATAATTTGTGATTATGGTCGGGGTGAGAGGATTTGAACCCCCGGCCCCATGGTCCCAAACCACGTGCGCTACCGGACTGCGCTACACCCCGACGTTTTTATTACTTGCTTATCTCAAGTACTTTATTAGTATACGATAGATTTAGATTTATGACAAATCCATTTATAGCTAAATAAAAGGAGATAAAAGTGATTAAATTTAATAATCACATTTTATCTCTGTTTTACTAAGAATTAAAAAATCTTAACTTTTAATTTACATTTTGTTAATATTCGTAGTAATACTTGAATAATTCGTAGATATATTCGTTGTCTTTACATCCACCTAATTCCCTTACAGAGTGCATTGAAAGAATTGCATTTCCAATATCGATAGATTGAATATCCAAATTAGAAACAGTGATAGGTCCAATTGTGGAGCCTCCTCTTTTATCTGATCTGTTTGTGAATTCTTGGCATGGAATGTTTTTATCTAAGCATAATTTTTTAAATATTGAGGAGCTAACAGCATCAGAAGTATATGCTCCATTTGCCGCATATTTTATAACAGGGCCATTGTTGATTAGTGGTCTGTTAGTAGGGTCAGCCATTTCTGTGTAATTTGGATGCAAGCTGTGTGCTTGGTCAGCGCTTATTAGATAAGAATTGTGCAATACTTCGTAGAAGTTTTTGCTGTTATCTTCGACTATTTTTTTGAAGCAATCGCTTAGAAGTGTACTTCCTGCTCCTTGTTTTGTAGAAGATCCGATTTCTTCGTTATCAAAAACCATAGCTAAGGCTAATGTGTTTGTAACGTCGGAATCTATTAAGGATTTGATAGAATTAAAAGCCATTCCCAAGTTATCAATTCTTCCAACTGAATAAAATTCGTCATTTTCTCCGACAAATTCTCCTTTTTGTCTGTCGTATAAGAACAAATCAAAATCTAAAATATCTTCTGAATTTATTCCGGTATTTCTCGCTAAAATTTCTTCGAAAGAAATCTTTGAATCTTTTTCTGATAATGCTAAAAGTGGCAAAGTGTCCTTTTGTGCATTGAATTTGTATCCGTTATTTACATCTCTATTCATGTGGATTGCAACGTTAGGAATTATCAATAAATTTTTGTCTACATTGATATGTTTGATTTCAGGTTTGAAAGGATTATCTGATTTTAAAACAACTCTACCAGCTACAGACAATGGACGGTCGAACCATGTGCTTAGTATTGGTCCACCGTAAACTTCAGTGTTTAAAGTCAAAAATCCGTCTTTGTTTACGATAGAATTTGGTTTTATTCTAAAAGTTGGGCTATCTGAATGAGACCCAATCAATCTGATATTATCGAAATCAGAACTTCCTTTAAAAGCGATAATTGATGAATCGTTATTTGTTACAAAATATCCTTTGCCATTTTCGATTTTCCAATTATCTTTAAATTTTAATTCAGTAAATCCGTTTTCTGTTAGTGTTTTTTTGAAATTATCGATAACGTGAAAAACAGATGGACTATTATCGATAAAACTCATTAATTCTTTTGTTATGTTCATAAAATCACCTCATTAATAGTATACCCAAAAATAAAAATACTTAATACTAAAAGTTTACAAAAAATATACTTAGTGGTATAATGAAGTTACTTCAGGGCGAGGTTGATTTCCTCACCGGCGGTTATAGTCCGCGAGCATTATGCATGAATTGGTGTAATTCCAATACCGACAGTAAAGTCTGGACGAAAGAAGTAAATGTAATAATTAACATTTAGCCCTAAATATAAGGGCTTTTTTATTTGCCCTTGAAAATCTTAGGAGGTAGGTTATGGAAACCACAAGAAAAAATTCTAGTACTCAAACTATGGTGAAGATCAGTATATTAGGGGCAATAAGTGCATTGCTTATGATTTTTAAATTCCCTCTACCATTTGCACCACCATTTATGACAGTGGACATTGGAGATTTGGGAGTATTAATTTCAGGATTTGCACTAGGACCTGTAGCAGGTGTGTTGACTTCTGCAGTTAAGATTTTGTTGAACTTTATAATCAACGGAACAACTACTGGTGGAGTTGGGGAATTATCTAACTTTATATTGTCATCAGTATTCGTTGTTGTAGCAAGTTCAATTTACAACAAAGGCAAAAGCAGAAAATCAGCAATCACTGGATTAGTTTTCGGCGTATTGGCTTACACAATCGTTGCTTGTATTTCTAACTATTTTGTAATTTTCCCATTGTACGGAATTAATTTGGTTGATTTTACAAAAGAGTTTGCAAAAGTAAATTCATTGGCAGGCACTCCATTGATGTTCGTGCTTTTCAGTATAGTGCCATTTAACATTGTAAAAGGTATCATCGTATCTGCAGTTACAATCGCACTTTACAAGCCAATTTCAAGATTTTTGAAAAAATAATCAATAACATACATGTAAAAATTCATAAAATATACAATGACTCATTAATCTAAAATAATGAGTCATTTTTGTTGTTGTTCAGTTGTGATATAATTTATTTGGTGATATTTATGGAATATATTTTAAATGATTTAAAAGATACTGAAAAATTTGGACAACTTTTTGCAAAAGCTTTAAAAAAACAAGATGTTATATCTTTGATTGGTGATTTGGGAGCCGGAAAAACTACTCTTACTAAATCTTTTGCAAAAAGTTTTGGTATTGAAGAAAGTGTAACCAGTCCAACTTTTTCATTGGTAAATACATACTACGGTGATGTTGATTTAAATCATATTGATTTGTATAGATTAGAAGATGAGATGGAGATAGAATCCTTAGATATAGATGAGTTGTTGTATCCAGAAGGAATTACTATCATTGAATGGGCTAGTCAAGCACAGTCTTATATGCCTAGAAATTTAATTGAAATTTACATTGAAAAAACTGGTGATGTTTCCAGAAAAATTAGAATTGACGGAAACAACAAAAGAGAAAAAGAAATTATAGAGGAATTAAATGAAAATTTTAGCGATTGATACTTCAACTATGATTAGCTCTTGTTCTTTGATGGAAGATGGACTAATCGTTGGAGATTATAATATAAATCAAAAGAAAACTCACAGCGAAACTTTGGTTTTGATGATTGAGCAAATGCTTGAAAAATTAGATACAGAAATTGAAGATGTGGACGTGTTTGCGGTGTGCAAGGGACCTGGATCTTTTACTGGTCTTAGAATTGGAATGACCACTGCAAAGACTTTTGCACAAGTTTTCGATAAAAAAATCGTCGGCATATCTACCTTGGAAGCTTTGGCTAATATGATTAGCACTGACAAAATCATTATTCCTATTTTGGATGCAAGAGGTGGGAGAGTTTACTACTCGATGTTCACTAACGATTCAAAATTAGAACGTTTGATGGATGATGATTTGATTTATTTTGAAGATTTGGTTGAACAACTTGACGATGATAAGGAATATATTTTCGTGGGAGATGGAGTGTATTCTTTCTTAGATGAAATCAAATCTAAGAAGAACTTCCACCTTGCAAATTCTTCGTTGAATAATTGTATTACAAGGTCGATTTGTGACTTGGCAAATAAAACCGAAACATTTGATAGCTATTACACTCTTAGCCCAGATTATGTGAGAAAATCACAAGCACAACGAGATTACGAAAGAAGACACAGTAATGATAATTAGACAGATGGATTCCTTTGATTTGGATGATGTTGTAGAAATTGAAAGGGAAAGTTTTTCAGATGCTTGGAGCAAAATAGGATACGAAGCTTGTTTGAAAAATGAATGTAATCATTATTTTGTCGGAGAAAAAGAAGGCAAAATCGTGGGGATTATTGGATTTTCAATAGTTGTTGATGAAGCTGAATTACAAACAATTTCTGTGAAAAAAAGTTGCAGAAACTGTGGGATTGCAACTGAATTTATAAAATTTATGTTAGATTTTTGCAAAAAGGAAAATGTCAAAAATATTTTCTTGGAAGTTAGAGAGTCTAACTTTGAAGCAATTAATCTTTACACGAAATTTGGATTTCAAAAAAACGGCAGAATTAACGGATATTACGAAACTCCAAAAGAAGACGCATTGAGGATGATGTTGAATATGGATGATATTAAAGAAAATATAATTACGCTTGCAATTGAAACATCTTGTGATGAAACAAGCGTTGCGATTGTAAAAAATGGAAGAGAAGTGTTGAGTAATGTGATTTCTTCTCAAATAGATGTACACAAAAGATATGGTGGTGTGGTTCCGGAAGTTGCGAGCCGTCTTCACTTAGAAGCAATGAACTCTATTTTGCAACAATCTTTGGACGAAGCAGGTTTATCATTGAAAGATATTGATGTAATTTGCGTTACAAAAGGTCCCGGACTTATTGGTGCATTATTAGTTGGGATTTCTTGTGCAAAATCATTGAGCTATTGTTTGAAGAAGCCTCTTGTAGGGGTAAATCACATGCAAGGCCACATTTGTGCAAACTACATTAGCCACAAAGAATTAGAACCACCATTTATTTCCTTGGTTGTATCTGGCGGACACACTTATTTAATAGATGTTATAGATTATCAAAATTACGAAATAATTGGCTCTACAAGAGATGACGCTTGTGGTGAAAGCTATGATAAAGTTGCACGTGCGTTGGGATTGGAATATCCAGGTGGGCCTGTTATTGACAGGCTTGCAAAACAAGGAAATCCAACAGCGATAGATTTTCCAAGAGTAATGCTTGAAAAAGACAGCTACGATTTTAGTTTTAGTGGATTGAAAACAGCTGTTCTAAATTATTTGAACAATAAAAATCAAAAAAACGAAGAAATAATAAAAGAAGATGTTGCAGCATCTTTCCAAGAAGCTGTCATAGATGTTTTGGTTGAAAAATCTTTTAGATTATTAGAAGAAAAAAATCAAAAAACTTTCGTACTAAGTGGTGGAGTAGCAGCAAATTCTAGATTAAAAGAGAGAGTTTTGGAAAAAGCAGAAGAAAAAGGAATACAAGTGTATTTTCCAGATAAAATCTTGTGCACAGATAACGCTGCAATGATTGCAACTGCTGGATACTATGATTATATCAACGGAAAACAAGATGGACTTGATTTGAAAGTTTATCCTAATTTAGAATTATAAAATGTAGCTATAAAATTAAATATTAACATTAAAAAAGGAGTTCTCACTTTAAAATGAGGACTCCATATTTTTTATTCAACTGTTACTGATTTTGCTAAGTTACGTGGTTTATCTACATCTAAGCCTTTTTTCAAAGAAGTATGATATCCCAACAATTGTTCAGGAACTACTGAAAGTATCGGATACAATAATTCTAACGTTTTAGGAATGAAGATGATTTCTTCTGAGAAATCTTTCATATTGTCATTTCCTTCAACTGTGATTGTGAATACTTTCGCTCCTCTTGTCACAACTTCTTGAACATTTGAAATTGTCTTTTCAGCTAATTTTGATTGTGTAATAACTGATAATGCTGGAGTGTTTTGTTCTATCAAAGCGATTGAACCGTGTTTTAATTCTCCTGCAGGGAATGCTTCAGTGTGAATGTAGGAAATTTCTTTTAATTTTAAAGCTCCTTCTTTTACACTCAAGAAGTCCAATCCACGTCCGATAAAGAACATCGATTTATCTTCCTTGATAGCTTCAGCTATTTTTTCAGTTATTGATTCTGATTTTAGTGTTTCATCTATTTTTTCAGGCATTGTTTTTAATTCTTCGATGTATTTTGAATATTCAGAATCTTCAATTGTGCCTAATTTCTTTGCAAAATCCAAAGCCAACATTATCACTGTAACCAATTGTGAAATGTATGCTTTAGTACTGGCTACTGCAATTTCTGGACCTGCCAAAGTGTAGATAACCTTGTCAGCTTCTCTTGCTATTGATGAGCCAACTACGTTTGTAACTGCCAAGATTTTTGCACCTTTGTTTTTGGATTCTCTAAGAGCTGCCAATGTATCAGCAGTTTCTCCTGATTGAGAAATCAAAATCACTAGAGTGTTTTCATCGATAAATGGATCGTTGTATCTGAATTCTGATGCGATATCAGTAATTACAGGTATTTTTGCCAATTTTTCAATAGCAACTTTACCAACTTCACCTGCATGATAAGCTGTACCACATGCAACGATGTATACTTTGTTTATTTTTGATAATTCTTCTTTAGTTAATGAATTTTCTGCAAAATCTATTACGTTATTTTTTACATTAACCTCCAAAGTCTTCTTAACAACTACTGGTTGTTCGTGAATTTCTTTTAACATAAAATGCTCATAGCCACCTTTACTAGCTTGATCAATTGTCATGTCTACAGTTTTAACTTCACGATCAACTTTTTCGAAATCTTTATCGTAAATTGTGTAATTTTTCTTATCTATTTCTACGATGTCTCCATTTTCCAAATACACGATGTCTCTTGTGTATTTTAAAACAGAAGGAATATCACTTGCTAGAATTATTCCGTCGTCACATTTTCCTAAAATCAACGGAGATTCTTTTCTTACAGCGATTAGTTTGTCTTTTTCGTATTCTGAAACAATTCCTAATGCATAAGCTCCCTTTAATCTTTTGATTGTAGATTTTACTGCTTCTAATAAATCGTCTTTATAGTACTGGCTAATCAATGCAACAACAATTTCTGTGTCTGTAGTTGATTTGAAAGTGTAGCCATTATCTTCTAATTCTTTTTTTAATTCTTTGTAATTTTCGATAATACCGTTGTGAACAACTGAGAATTTACCATCTTCACTTACTTGTGGATGAGCGTTAATTTCATTTGGTTCACCGTGAGTTGCCCATCTAATGTGACCAATTCCGACACTAGCGTTGTTGTCGATTTCATCGATAGAATCTATTAAATTTTGCAATTTTCCTTTTCTTTTTACTGTTTCGATTTTATCTGTTACTACAGAAATACCGCTTGAATCATAACCTCTGTATTCCAGAGATTTTAATCCGTTTAATATGATTTCTACGGCTGATTTTTCGCCGTTATAACATACTATTCCGCACATATATTTACCTCCAAATTTTTTAGAGATACACTTCATTATTTTTGTTTCAAAATTGCTCTTGAACTTTGTTAAATGCTAAGGCTGTGTTACCTATAGAGCTCCCGCCGAAAAATTCGATAACTCTATCCCTCGTTAACCGTAAAGGTCTGGCGCTTTTTTATTTTTATCTCTTGAGATATTATATCAAATATAAAATGTAGTGTAAATTTTATTAGCAAATTGCAATAATTTTGTAACAAATGAAAACAGAAGAGAAAATAATTCTCAATTTCTCTTGACATTAATACTCTTTATCAATATAATATCAATGTAATAGATTTAAACGTTTAAATGAAGGTGATTAAATGAATTTGGCATTAGTGCCACTCAATGAAGATTTTGAAATCGTAAAAATAAAAAAAATAAAAGATGATTCACAAAAAAAACTGTTGAATAATATGGGCTTTGTTGAAGGGGCGCTCGTGAGTGTTGTTTCAGAAAGCCACGGAAATTTGATAGTTAAAATCAAAGGTTCAAGAGTGGCTATAGGAAAAGATATAGCTATGAGAATTATGGTAAATCATATTTAATGATATTTTATCAAGGAGGATACATAAGTGGATAACGAAATGAATCTTAAACACGCCGAAGTAGGAAAATACTACAGGATTGTTAAGATTTTGGGGAAAGGTCCTGTTAAAAGAAGAATAATGGATATGGGTATTACAAAAAATGTAGAAATCTATATCAGAAAAGTAGCACCATTAGGAGATCCAGTTCAAATTAATTTGAGAGGATATGAACTAAGTCTTAGAAAAGATGATGCAGAAAATATTTTAATAGAAATTATAGATAAATAATTAGGAGGACTTATGTCAATAAGAATTGCTTTAGCAGGTAACCCTAATAGTGGTAAATCTACTATGTTTAACGCATTGACAGGATCCAATCAATATGTTGGTAACTGGCCAGGCGTTACTGTAGAAAAAAAAGAGGGAACCTTAAAAAATAACAAAGATATTAAAATTACCGACTTACCGGGAATTTACTCGCTTTCTCCATATACTTTGGAAGAAGTTGTTAGTAGAAATTACTTAATAAACGAGAAACCAGATGTAATTATTGATGTTGTGGATGCTTCAAATATTGAAAGAAACTTGTATCTTACAACACAATTATCTGAAATTGGAATTCCAATGGTTTTGGCATTTAATATGATGGATGTCGTTAAGAAAAATAACGATAAATTAAACACAAAACTAATATCTGAAAAATTGGGAATTCCAATAGTTGAAGTATCAGCACTTAAAAAATTAAACTTGGATGAATTAATTGAAGTTGCACAAAAACAAGTGAAATCTCATCATGAATCGATAAAATCATTTAGTGATGAAATTGAAAATGTGCTTACTGAAATAGAAAATAGTGTAGAATCCATTAAAAATTCTGAATCAAAAAGATGGTTTGCTGTAAAAGCTTTGGAAAGAGATGAAAAAGCATTACAAGCTGTTCATATCACTGATGAAGAAAAAGCAAAAGTTGAAGAAATTGTTTCGAAAATTGAAGAAGAATACGATGATGATGGTGAATCCATAATTACAGATGAAAGATATACATTCATTACTTCAGTAATTTCAGATTCTGTACAAAAAGGAAGATCGGGATTAACAACTAGTGATAAAATCGACAGGGTGGTTACTAACAGATTTTTGGCATTACCAATTTTTGTATTGATAATGATAGCCGTTTACTTTATTGCGGTAAAGGTTGTTGGTGGTCCTCCATTCCACGATTGGTGGGCAGATACTGTGATGGGAACTGCATTAGCTGATTTAGCTACAAAAGGATTAGAAGCAATCGGAACTAGCGAATGGGTAACAAGCCTTGTTGTTGATGGTATTGTTGCCGGCGTTGGTGCAGTATTGGGATTCTTGCCTTTGGTTGCAACGTTGGAATTATTGTTAGCTATTTTAGAAGATATAGGATACATGTCAAGAATCGCATTTATGTTGGATAGAATGTTCAGAAAATTTGGTTTATCTGGTAAATCATTTATTCCAATCTTAATTGGTACTGGTTGTTCAGTTCCAGGAATTATGGCAACAAGAACTATTGAAAATGAAAACGACAGAAAAATGACTATCATCGTTGCATCATTCATGCCTTGCGGTGCAAAAACAGAAATCATAGCATTATTTGCAGCAGCGATTTTCGGTCAATGGTGGTTTGCTCCATTATTGTATTTTACAGGAATTTTGGCAGTAATAATCAGTGGCCTTATTTTGAAAAAGACAAAAGCTTTTTCAGGAGAACCTGCACCATTTGTAATGGAACTTCCTGAATATCACAAACCAACTGTTTCAAATGTTTTGCGTGTAACTTGGGATAGAACTAAATCATTTATCATAAAAGCAGGTACAATAATCTTAGTTGCATCAATTTGCGTTTGGATTTTACAAAATATTTCTGTTAAGGGAGAATTTGTTCATTTCGCTGATGATAGTACCGATACTATATTGGCGTTCATCGGAAAAATATTCGCGCCATTATTTGCTCCATTAGGATTCGGAAATTGGACTGCAACTGTAGCTTCATTCTTAGGAACTGTTGCTAAAGAAATGGTAGTCAGCGTTTACGGAATAGTTTCTGGTGTAGGTGATGATACAGCTAAAATAGCTGATTTGGTAAAAAGTAACTTCACTATAGCATCTGCTTTGAGTTTCTTGGTATTCAACCAATTAACAGTTCCTTGTTTTGCGGCAGTTGGTGCTATAAAAGAAGAAATGAATTCTTCTAAATGGACAGCATTTGCGATTATTTATCAAATTATATTTGCTTATCTAATTGCATTCATGGTATTTCAATTCTTAAATGTGTTGGTAGTAAAACAACCATTTACAATAATGACAGGAATAGCACTTGTAGTATTTGTTGGAATGTTGTATTTGATATTTAGAAAAGATAAATACAAAAACAATCAATCAAAAAGAGCAGTAGAATAGAGATAGAATTTAAAAGAAGGTGATTTTTTGAATATAGCTGATATAGTAGTATTATCAATAATTGTCGTAGCAATTGTGTTTGCAGTGCGTCGTATTATTAAAAAAGGTGGCAGCTGTGATTGCGGTTCCACTTCTTGCCCTCATTCTAATAATTACAATAAACAATAAAAAAAGCGTGGCCTTTAGCAGAGGTCACGCTTTGTTATTGTTCTAAACTTTTTAGGTGTAATTTGTTTTATATTTTTGAATTGTTGACAAAAATATGAATCAGATTGAAACCCAACTTCCTTTGAAATCTCGCTAACGGATTTGTCGGTGTAAGTCAAAAGCAGTAGACTTTTTTCTATTCTAAAAGTAGTCAAAATATTTGGAAGATTGCTTCCCGTGTTTTGACAAATCAATGTCGACAAATAGCTTTTGGACACGTGCAAGTGATCAGACAGAATATCCAAAGAAATCTTCTGCTCACTGTTATTGTAAATATAATCCAATGCCCTTCTGATTAATGGGTTTTCACAACCCTTTGTAAATATATTTTGGTTTGTAGTGTAATATTCTACGATTTCGTGAAGTATTTCACTGGTGTTTTCAGATTCATTATTTTCTACTTTATATAATAGTTTGTTTTTTTCATTTTCACAATATTTTAAACTTTGAGAATCGTTTATATTTTTCATCTGATTCCATGAAAATATCGCTAATAACTGAATAATTGTGTTCTTTTGGGATCTAATATTAGTTTCAGAATCTTCCCAATTTTTTAGTATTTCTTCAGCTAAATCATGTGCTTTTTTGTTTGATTTTATCTGAACAGCCTTTATTAACTTTGATTCCAATTCGAACATATAAAATTCCTTTCATTTTTTGAGTGTTACGAATTAATTATATAACTAATTTGCTTGAAATTGCAAGAAATGATACATTTTTGCAATTTGATTTGATTTTAATATATAATTAATGGAGAGGTAATTATGAAAAGAATTTTAATTTTGTGTATGTGTTTGTTGTTTTTATCGACAAAATCACTAGCGAATACGGATGTAGTTCTGGATAAAATAATTGAGAAAGACTGTTCCGATTTGTCAGAAAAATTGACAGAGGAAGTTTACGACAAAAACGCAAACTTAGTCATAGTAAATGAAAAAAAGGAAAGCGACATAATTTCAGCCCTAAGTTTTGCATATAAGAATAAGGCTGCGATTTTGCTTATTCAAAATGATGGAGCATATATAAAGAAAGAAAGTCCGATATTAAATGAAGCTAATAGGTTAAAAGCGAAAAATGTTTATATAATTGGCGGCCCCAAATCAGTTTCAGAAGAAATCTCTGATAATTTGAAATTGAGCGGCTTGTTGGTTACAAGAATTGATGGAAGAGATCGCGTCGAAGTGTCCAAGAATGTAATCAAAGAAAACACGAATTTGAATCCTACGGATACTTTAGTTATTAGCGATTTGTCTAATTTTAATTTTATTCAAGCGAAGATGGGCTATTATTTAAAGAATGGATACGCGATTACATTTGTGCAAGGTAAGAAATTTGACGATTCAATTACAAAGTTTGCTATTGACAAGGGGATTTCAAATATTTTGATAGATCAACCTACATCGATTATAAGTAGTGAATACGATGAGAAGCTAAAGCAAAATGGTTTCAAGGTTACACGAAATGATTACAAATCGGTCTATGATGCAAATTATGTTCAAAACAGTGATATTAAGTATTCTAAAATTATATTTACTGAATACAAAGATATTAGAACATCTTTATTGGCATCGTATGTTAGCCTACAAAAAAATTACGTAAATATTTTAGTAAATGAAGGCAATGTAGACAAGACTACCAATAAACTTCTTACGACATCTATACAAAATGGTATATATATCGGGAAAAAAGAAGAAAATTTCGAAAAATTAGCAAATAAATTGGATTTATACTACAAAGTTGAACAAAAATAACAGTTTTTTAATCATTTTAGCTAAAAAACTTTAAAAAAAATGGTATTTAGGGTATAATATTAGCTGGAATTTCTATTTTAAGTGAAATTAATTTAAGTTTTAAATAAAAATTAGGAGGAAAGTATGAGCGCAGTGCTTGTAAGTAAAGAAAATAATCAAGCGGTATTCACATGTGAAATACCTGCAGAAGATTTTAATAATGCAATTGAGGAAAGTTATAAAAAGAATAGATCTAAATTTAGTTTAAAAGGATTTAGAAAAGGTAAAGTTCCAAGAAAAATGTTGGAAAGAGCTTATGGTGAAGGTTTATTCTACGAAGATGCTGTAAATCTATTATTACCAGGAATTTACGAAAAAGCTATCGAAGAATTAGAATTAGAACCAGTTTCACAACCAGACATCGATCTTGATGACATTACTGAAAACAATGATGTAAAAGTAAAATTCACTGTTGATTTGAAACCAGAATTCGAATTAGGTGATTATTCTAATCTTTCAGCTGAAATCGAAGAATACAAAGTAACTGATTCTGATGTTGATTTGAAAATCAATCACGAATTAGAATCAAACGCAAGAGTTCAAGAAGTTGAAGGAAGAGAAGCTAAGGAAAATGACACTGTTTCTATCAACTTTAAAGGTTTTGTAGATGATAAAGCATTTGATGGTGGGGAAGCAGAAGATTACGAATTAGTTTTAGGTTCACACACATTTATTCCAGGATTTGAAGAACAAATCGTAGGTCACAATGTTGGAGATGAATTTGACGTTAATGTTAAATTCCCAGAAGATTACCACGAAGATTCTTTAAAAGGACAAGATGCTAAGTTTGAATGCAAAATCAATTCAATCAAAGAAAAAGTATTACCTGAATTAGATGATGAATTCGTAAAAGATGTTTCTGAATTCGATACTCTTGACGAATACAAGAAAGACATCAAAGAACACTTAGAAAAAGACAACGAACAAAGACAATTAGTTGAAAAACAAAACAAATCTGTAGAAGCTTTGATTGATGCTACTGAAATTACAGTTCCAGAATCAATGATTGACAACGAAGTAAATCGTCAATTCCAAGATTTTGCAAGAAGAGTTCAACAAATGGGCTTAAATACAGATCAATACTTCCAAATCACTAACACTTCAGAAGAAGATGTTAAAAACGAATTAAGAGCTAACGCTGAATTAAAAGTTAAAGGTGATTTGGTATTAGAAAAATATATCGAAAAAGAAGCAATCGAATCAACAGAAGAAGAATTAGATGAACAATTAAAAGAATTTGCAAAAGTATATGGACAAGATGATGAAGAAAAATTCATCGAAGAATTCAAAAATAGTCCAAACGTAGAATTCTTAAAAGAAGACATCAAGAGAAAAAAAGCTTTAGAAAAATTAGTAGAAAATACTAAATTTGAAACAAAGAAAGCTGAAGAAACAAAAGAAGATAAATAATATTTCAATATATTAGAATTAATAATAGGAGGTTATTATTATGCCATCTTTAGTACCAATGGTTGTAGAACAAAGTAATAGAGGCGAAAGATCTTACGATATTTTCTCTCGACTTTTAAAAGAAAGAATTATTTTCGTCACAGGCGAAGTTAATGATCAGATGGCGGATCTTGTTATAGCTCAATTATTGTTCTTAGAAAGTGAAGATCCAAAAAAGGATATTCAATTATATATCAATTCACCAGGAGGTTCTGTAAGCGCAGGATTAGCGATATACGATACTATGCAATACGTTAAACCAGATGTTTCAACAATCTGTGTAGGAATGGCTGCTAGTATGGGAGCAATCCTTCTAACAAGTGGTGCAAAAGGAAAAAGATATGCACTTCCAAATGCAGACACTTTAATCCATCAACCACTTGGTGGAGCACAAGGACAAGCTAGTGATATCGAAATTCACGCTAAGAATATTTTGAAGAAGAGAGAATTATTAAACAAGATATTATCTGAAAGAACTGGACAACCTCTAGAAAAAATTGAAAGAGATACAGACAGAGATTTCATACTAACAGCAGAAGAAGCAAAAGAGTATGGATTGATAGACGAAGTTATATATACTTCTAAATAAGGAAATATTTATGCCAAAAAATGAAAATCAATATAAATGTTCTTTTTGCGGTAAATCACAAGATGAAGTCAGAAAATTAATTGCTGGACCTGGAGTATTTATTTGCGATGAATGTGTTTCATTATGTAACAGCATAATAGAAGAAGAATTCAAAGATATAAATAATACCCAAGAAAGAATTGATTTGCCTAAGCCAATCGAAATCAAGGATGTGCTTGATGATTATGTAATCAAACAAGAAGAAGGCAAGAAAGCCTTGGCTGTTGCAGTATATAATCATTACAAAAGAATTAATTCTAATCTAATGAATAATGATGTAGAATTACAAAAATCAAATATTTTATTGGTGGGTCCAACTGGAAGTGGAAAAACACTTTTAGCTGAAACTTTAGCCAAGATATTGGATGTTCCTTTTGCTATAGCCGATGCAACTAGCCTTACAGAAGCTGGATATGTCGGAGAAGATGTAGAAAATGTAATTTTGAAGCTTATTCAAGCAGCGGATTACGATATAGAAAAAGCAGAACAAGGAATCATCTACATTGACGAAATCGACAAGATTACTAGAAAAAGCGAAAATCCTTCCATCACTAGAGATGTTAGCGGTGAAGGTGTACAACAAGCTTTGTTAAAAATAGTTGAAGGTACAATTTGTAATGTACCGCCACAAGGTGGAAGAAAGCATCCTAATCAAGAATATATTCAAGTTGATACAAAAAATATTTTATTCATTGTCGGTGGAGCTTTTGACGGCTTAGAAAAAATAATCGAAAAAAGAACAGAAACAAAATCAATAGGTTTTGGGGCAGATTTGGGAGAAAATGAACATAAGAGAATTTCTGAATTGTTCAAAGATATTAGGCCAGAAGATTTGATTAAATTTGGTTTAATTCCTGAATTTGTAGGAAGAATTCCAGTTTTAGTTACACTTGATGAACTAGATGAACAAGCTTTAATTAAAATACTTTTGGAACCTAAAAATGCAGTTATCAAACAATATCAAGAATTATTCAAAATGGATGATGTTGAGTTGGAATTTGATGAAGAAGCATTGAAAGCTATCGCCAAGTTAGCTTACGATAGAAAAACAGGTGCCAGAGGTTTGAGAACAATAATAGAAAAATCTTTGATGAATATTATGTTTGAGCTACCATCAAGACAAGACATTTCCAAAGTAATTTTGACAAAAGAAAGTGTACTAGAAGGAAAAGACCCAAAACTTGTTTTCAAAACAAATAATAAATAACACAAATAGCTCACTTTAGGTGAGCTATTTTTATCAATAGATTAAATTCGAAAGAGGAGTTTGATGAAAGAATACTATACAATATCAGAAAAGAAACTTCCAATAATCGCGTTGCGTGGTTTGTGGTTGTTTCCAAATAATATCCAACATTTTGAAGTTGGAAGAGAAGTTTCATTAAATGCTTTAAATGCTAGTTTGCTCAGAAATTCTGAGATTTTTATTTGTACGCAAAAAGATCCAATGGTAGAAAACATTACAAAAGAAGATTTTTATCATACAGGAGTTCTTGCAAGTATCAAACAAACTATTAAAATGCCAAATGGAAATGTCAGAGTTTTGGTTGAAGCTTACGACAGAGCTAAAATCGTAGACTTTGTTGAAAACGACAGTTTCTTAGAAGCAAACGTAGAAGTTATGGAATACGATAAAACAAAATATCATCCTACAGATAAATCACTGACTATGATTAGGATGATTATTTCTTCGTTTGAAAGCCTGGCAGAAATCATCAAAAAACCATTACCACAAGATTTGCTTGGGGGACTTTTAAACGAAGAAGATCCAAGTTCTTTGATAGATACAATTTCAATGCTAATTTCATTAAATGACAAGGATTCAATTTTATTATTGGAAACTTTGGATATGGATGAAAGAATTGAGTTGGTGTACAAATTTGTAATAAAAGAAATTGAATTTTTGAAGATAAAAGAAGATATCGAACAAAGAACAAACAAAGAAATATCTGACACACAAAAAGAGTATTTTCTTCAAGAACAATTGCGTCAAATCAAGATGGAATTGGGTGAAGAATACGACATTGAAGACACAGATGATTATGCAAATAGAGTAAAGAAATTAAAACTTAAAAAAGATTCTGAAGAACACGTTTTAAAGGAAATCAACAGATTATCTTCTATGAATCCAAATAATCCTGAAAGCACAGTGATTAGAAATTATATCGATCAAGTATTGGATATTCCTTGGAACAAAAAATCAAAAAGTTCGATTGATTTAAAAGTTGCTGAAAAAGTTCTAAATGATGGTCATTTTGGACTTGAAGATGTTAAGAAAAGAATTTTGGAATATTTAGCTGTTAAGAAGATGACTGGATCATTAAAAGGACCTATCCTTTGTCTAGTTGGACCTCCAGGGGTTGGTAAAACTTCAATTGCAAGATCAATCGCTGAAGCAACTAATAGAAAATTCGTATCCATGAGACTTGGTGGCGTACGTGATGAAGCAGAAATCAGGGGTCACAGAAAAACTTACATCGGAGCAATGCCAGGAAGAATTATAACTCAATTGCAAAAAGCTAAGAAATTAAATCCAGTTTTCTTATTGGATGAAATTGACAAATTAGCATCTGATTTTAGAGGAGATCCTGCAAGTGCCTTGTTGGAAGTTTTAGATCCGGAACAAAACAGTGAATTTACAGATAATTACATCGAAATTCCAGTTGATCTGTCAGATGTATTATTTATCACTACTGCAAATTCACAAGAACAAATTCCAGATGCATTGTTAGACAGAATGGAAGTTATCAGAGTTACAAGTTATACAGATTATGAAAAATTTGAAATAGCTAACAGATATTTGCTTCCACGTCAATTAAAAGAAAATGGAATGGACAAATCCCAATTCCACATCACAAGAGATGCTATCTATACGATTATAAACAACTACACAAGAGAAAGTGGAGTAAGAGAGCTTGAAAGAAATATTGGAAAAGTAGTCAGAAAAGCCGTTGTGAAAATCGTAAGAGATGATGTTAAAAAAGTTGTCGTCAACAATAAAAATCTAGAAAAATTCTTGGGATCAAAATTAGTTTTAGATGATGAAATTCCAAGGGAAGACACAATAGGAGTTGTGAATGGTTTAGCGTGGACACAAGTTGGTGGAGTTATCCTGACAATTGAAGCGAATGTAATGGACGGTACAGGCAAAACTCAACTTACAGGAAAACTTGGAGATGTAATGAAAGAATCTGCAATGGCTGCAATTTCATACATCAGAAGTAACCAAGAGGATTTGGGTATAAAAGGAGAATTCTACAAAGAAAAAGATATTCATATTCATGTTCCAGAAGGTGCTGTTCCAAAAGATGGACCATCAGCAGGTGTTACAATGGTTACAGCGCTAGTAAGTGCATTGACAGGAAGAAAAGTAAAACACGATTTTGCAATGACTGGAGAAATCACACTTACAGGAAGAGTATTGGCAATTGGTGGAGTTAAGGAAAAAGTATTGGCTGCTCATAGATACGGAATTAATAAAGTTTTCTTGCCAAAAGAAAACAAAAGAGATATCCAAGACATTGATCCTAAAATTAGACAAAAAATCAAATTCTATTTTACAAATAATGTAAAAGAAATTTTGGATGAGGTATTAATATAATGAAAATAGGTGTAATAAGCGATACACATGGCTCTTTAGATAATACGAAAAAAGCTTTGGATATTCTAAAAGATTGCGACACGATTTTTCATTTGGGAGATGTTTTGTATCACGGACCACGCAATGCTCTTCCAGAAGATTACAATCCCAAAGATTTAGCAGTTATTTTCAAATCTATGGATAATGTGATATATACAAGAGGAAACTGCGATAGTGATGTGGATCAAATGGTTATTGAACACGATTTGACACAAAAACATAGAATCATAAATATTGGCAAATTTAGAATTTTCACAATTCATGGATACGAGGAAGATGAAGAAAAGAGAATTAGAATTGCTAAGGCCAATAATTGTGATATCGTAATAACAGGACACACTCATGTAAAAGTTTTGGAAGATAAAGAAGGCGTTATTTTGTTAAATCCAGGTAGTCCTTCTATTCCAAAAGACGGTGTAAAATCAGTTGCAATAATAGATGATGATGAAATCAAACTTATAGATACAGACTCAAACAAAGTTTTGTCATCTTTGAAAATATGAGGTCAATTAACTCAGAATTGAGTTGATTGACTGTTTAGTTAGGAAGTGAAAAAATGATTCTAATAGGCGCAAAAGACATAGAAAAATCTTTCTTAGATAAAAGTATCTTAGAAAATGTTACTTTTAATATTAACGACAATGATAAAATTGGAATCATAGGAATAAATGGTGCTGGTAAATCCACTTTGTTTAATATTTTGACAGGAGAATTGTCTAAAGACGGTGGAGACTTGTTCATCAAAAATGATATGAAAATAGGATACTTGAAGCAACATAATTCATTCGATTCGACTAATACTTTGTATGAAGAATGCTTGAGCGTTTTTTCAGAAGTATTGAGATTGGAGAACAAACTTCGAGAATACGAAAATCAAATGAAGGATACCGAAGATTTGGAAGATTTGATGAACAAATACCACAGAGATTTGGAAAGATTTGAATCAATGGGAGGATATCTCTACGATTCTGAAATCAAAGGCACACTAAAAGGTTTGGGATTTTCAGATGGTGATTTGGATAAAAATGTCACTAATTTCAGTGGTGGTCAAAAATCTCGAATAATGCTCGCAAAACTTCTTCTACAAAAATGTGACGTATTGTTACTAGACGAGCCTACTAACCATTTGGATATCAAAGCTATCGAGTTTTTGGAAACTTTTCTAAAAAATTATAAAGGTGCTTGCGTTATAATCTCTCACGATAGATATTTCTTAGATGGAATTGTAAACAGGATTTTTCACATGGAAAATAGGACCATCAAAACGTACGAGACAGATTACACTGGTTTTATGAAACAAAGAAAAATCTACATGGATATTCAACGTAAAACATACGAAAATCAGCAACGTGAGTACAAGAGACAACTTGAAATCGTCGAAAAATACACTAGCACTGATAATGCTAAGAAGAATAAACAAGGACAATCCAGAAAGAAACTGTTGGATAAAATGAAGCTTATGGATAAGCCAACGTATGATGATGGAACTTTTGGAATTAAATTCAAAATATCTTCACCAAGCGGCAAGGACGTTTTGATGGTTGAAGATTTGTCAAAAAAAATCGACGACAAGCTTATTTTTGAGAACTGTAACTTAGATATATATAAGGAAGAAAGAGTAGGACTTATTGGAGCAAATGGAGTTGGTAAAACGACTTTATTCAATATTATAACCAAAAATTTAAAACCAACTTCTGGAAAATTCAGGTTAGGTTCCAATGTAAACATCGGATATTTTGACCAAGAACAGATGTATTTGAACGATAAAAACACAATTATAGATGAAATTTGGGACGAATATCCTAAAATGACTCACTACGAAATCAGAAGTGCTCTTGCTATTATGAATTTCGTGGGAGACGATATTTTCAAACTTATTGAAGATTTGAGTGGTGGAGAAAAGGCGCGTGTATCGTTATTGAAGTTGATGCTTTCAAAATCAAACTTTTTGTTACTGGACGAACCTACTAACCACTTGGACATTGACTCAAAGGAAAGTTTGGAAGATTCTCTGATAAATTACGAAGGTACTGTTTTTGTAATTAGCCACGATAGATACTTCTTGAACAGAGTTTGTGATAAAATCATTGTGTTGGAAAAAGATAAAACGACTACTTTCCTTGGAAATTACGATTATTATCAAGAGAAAATCAATGATTTAAAAGTGGATAAAACAGAGGAAAGTTTGAACAAAACTGCAGCTTTGAAAGAAAAGAAAAAACAACGTGCTATCACAAATAATCTTAAAAAACTGAGAAAACAAATTGAAACGATTGAATCGAATATAGATAAAATTGACGAACGAATCAAAGAAATTGAAGATTTGTTTTGTCAAAATGATATTTACGATGATCCTCAAAAAATTCTTCAATTAAATGAAGAACTGGAACATCTTAACGCCGACAAAAATTCCTTGTATTCAGATTGGGAAGATAAACAATTGGAATACGAAGATTTTGATAAAAATTAAGGAGGGAAAACTTGGATTTTTTAGAAAAAAAATTTCGTCTATCTGAGAGGAAAACAGATGTAAAGACGGAATTAATGGCGGGATTTACTACATTTATGACTATGAGTTATATCTTGGCAGTCAATCCTCAAATGTTGAGTCAAACTGGAATGGACAAGGGTGGAGTTTTTACTGCTAGTGTTATTGCAAGTATTATTGCCATGGTTTGTATGGCTTTCTTAGCCAACTTGCCATTTGGTTTGGCACCAGGTATGGGGCTTAATGCATTTTTTACATTTACAGTTGTTAAAACACTAGGCTATACTTGGCAATTTGCTTTGACTGCAGTATTTTTGGAAGGTATTGTATTTTTAATTCTTTCATTATTTAAAGTAAGAGAAATGATTTTTGATGCGATTCCAATTAATTTGAAAAAAGCAGTTAGCTGTGGAATTGGCCTTTTCATAGCGCTAGTTGGTTTGGTAAATTCAGGAATTATTTTACAAGGTGAAGGTACTGTTTTACAATTGGGAAATCTCTTGAGCAGAGAAAGCGTAGTATTTATTGTAGGATTATTCATTATCGCTTTACTTTTGGCTAGAGAAATCAAAGGTGCGTTGATGTATGGGATTTTGGCTTCTACGACTTTAGCGTTGATTTTGGGAGTGTCAAAATACCAAGGCGGATCTCCAATAACATTGCCACCATCATTAGCTCCAGTAGCTTTTAAAATACAATTCGATAAAATATTTACTTTCGATATGTTCACTGTAGTATTCACATTCTTATTTGTAGATATTTTCGATACAGTAGGAACTTTGGTTGGAGTTAGTGCAAAAGCTGGTATGTTAGATGAACAAGGAAAATTAAAAGAAGCATCTCCTGCATTATTAGCAGACGCGATTGGAACAACAATGGGAGCTCTACTTGGTACAAGTACAGTAACTACATTTGTTGAATCGGCATCAGGAGTTGCAGAAGGTGGAAGAACAGGTCTAACAGCTTTGTCAACAGCGTTCTTTTTCTTCCTAAGCTTATTCTTGTTCCCTGTATTTGGAATGATTCCTGCACAAGCAACAGGACCTGCATTGGTAATCGTAGGATTATTTATGCTTAGCTCAATCAAAGAAATCGACTTTTACGATTATTCAGAAGCAATTCCTGCATTTATAACAATAATTGCGATGCCATTTTGTTATTCAATTGCAGAAGGAATTTCTTTTGGAATGATAAGCTACGTTTTGATAAAATTATTAGCAGGAAAAAGAAAAGATGTTTCTATTTTGATGTATATCTTGGCAATAGTATTCGTTTTAAGAATAATTTGGCCTTTATTTTAAACATTAAATAAAAATAGTAGTGCATGAAAAATGTGCTACTATTTTTTTGTTCAAAACTATTTCATAATTTAAAAATAAGTGTTATACTTTTATTGTAAACGATAACATAATTACAGAGAACACATAGATTTATGAAATTAATTGTTATAAAATCAAATAATTTAGCTAATAAAAAGAAGAAAAATAAAATAAGGAGGTTATAAATATAAGTAAAACGTCTTCTTTTTAAAAATAAAATCAAAGGAGTAAAAATATGAAGAAATTTGGCAAAAAAATATTAATGCTTTTAATGGCAATCGTAGTTTTAGTAACACCTACTTTTACAGTCGCAGTAAGACAAGAAGTACACAACGATAGAAACTATAATTGGTACATAGATCAAGGAAACACTGGCTGGGCTAGTAACTCAAATTGTGGTCCATCTTCAAGTGTAATGGTCGAAAAATGGTTCAATAGAAATACAATCGCGACAGCAGCAGGAGCAAGGGATCGTTATCCTATGCAAGGTGGATGGTGGTCAACAAACACTGTATCACAATATTTGAATGATCAAAGAATTCCAAATCGTACAATTGTATACAATGGAGAAGATACTTTGACAGATATATTGGATAATGGAAATATTGCAATTGTTTGTGTGAATACTGGATTTATTTCATTTAATAATAACAACAATTCAAATATCGGTAGATTTTACAACTACCAAGGAGGACATTTCTTAGTTGTAAAAGGATACACTTATATCAATAATAGATTGTATTTTGAAGTTTACGATCCAAACAATTGGGGAGAAATGTACTTTAATGGACAACCAAAAGGAAAAGACAGATTATACGCTGCAAATGAATTATCGCAATCAATTTTTAGATGGTGGGGAAATATTATAGTAATAGGATAAGAATGAGAGCCTTGAAATTAATTTTTCAAGGCTTTTTTTAATTCGAATCTTACTTATAGATTTTTCCTATAAGTAATGCTTGTTTTATTGAATAATTCTATAAATCAGAAAATAGTTTTGTTTGATGTTATAATGAAGATGGTGATAAATATGTATTATGTAGGAATTGATATAGGTTCAACTGCTTCAAAGGTAGTTGTTTTAGATGATTCAAAAAAAGAAATTCTTTTCAAAAAAGTTATGCCAACGGGCTGGAGCTCTGTTGAAACTAGTAAAACTATAAAAGAATGGCTAGAATCAAATGGAGTAAACGAAGATAATAGCAAAGTTGTCGCTACAGGATACGGGAGAGTTTCTGTTCCATTTGCGGACAAAGTCGTTACAGAAATAACATGCCATGCAAAAGGGGCAAGTTTCTTCAACGATACTGATATGACTATTATCGACATTGGAGGACAAGATACAAAAGCCATAAGTTACAAAAATGGTATGGTAGAAGATTTCATAATGAATGATAAGTGTTCTGCTGGTACTGGGAAATTTTTGGAAGTAATGGCAAATCGTCTTGGTGTTGGACTGGACGAAATGTTTGATTTGGCAAGAACTGGAAAAGATGTGAAAATTTCTTCGATGTGTACGGTTTTTGCTGAAACAGAAATCATTTCTCTAATTGGAAAAGGTACACCAAAAGAAGATATTGCTTGTGGTGTAATTAATTCTATCATTAATAAAGTGAAGACTTTGGTTCACAGACTTCCTGCTACGGATTATTATTTCTTAACTGGAGGTTTTTCGGGAAATGATTATATGACAGAACACTTGTCACAACTTTTGTCGGCAACCGTAGAAACAAATGAGAACGCAAGATTTGCAGGAGCGATAGGAGCAGCAGTCTTGGCAAGATAATGGATTATTTAGATATTAGAAAAAATGCATATATTGATGCACTCACTTTGAGAGAATCAACAACTGTTGTTTCATTGTGGGGCAGAGTTCCATGGGAAATCGTTGAGAGTTTTGGAGTCACAACAGTGTATTCTTATGGAATGGACAGGGAAGTCACAGAAGGTTATTCGGATAATAATTACTGTGATATGTTGAATTCTTCTTTTGCTTATTTGGAACTTGGAAGATGTCCTTTTATGTTTAGTTCATCGTTTTTCATAGTAGATGATAGTTGCAAAATTCGCTACGAAACTTTGAAAAAGAAAACTGACAAAGATGTTTTCGTCTACAAATACAGGGATTATAAATCTTTGATTGAGTATCTGGAAGACAAATTAGACAAAAAATTTGACGAAGAAAAATTTAATGATTTAATTGAAAAATCCAGAGAAATTTCATCTCTTATATTCAATCTCAGAAAATGCGATATTGATGAGAGAAGAATATACGAGGTGGAATATTTCTCAAAATTTATCTTCGACATCGACAAAAGAATAGAATTCATAAAAAAACATATAGATGATTCTTTTAGGGATAAATCATCTGTAAAACTTCAGGCAGCAGCTGGAGTGTACAAAAAATTTGATCAATTAATCAAAGAAGGCTATTTTTGTGAAGGCGAATATCACGATATTTTTACAAAAAAAGGGTTTGAATACATAGATGAAAAGTACAGAAGATTTGATTTCAAACCAGATTATGTTATTAATAACTGTAGCCAATTTGATTGTGATGATAATGTAATTACTTACTAGGGGGTATAAAAATGGCAGATTACAGAAAAATGTGGGAAGATTTAGGAATGGATGTCGATCAACACGACGTTTTGTGTGAAGTTTTACCACAAGCATTTGGTGATGTATATTTATCACAAGAAAATAGACCAGAAAAAATGGATTATTTCAACATGGTTGTTGCAGAAATCCACGGAATTAGACCAGCTGAATTAATCGAATTCCAAAAAAACGGCGGAAAAGTTGTAGGAACATTCTGTATTCACGTTCCTGACGAAGTAGTATTTGGATGCGGAGCTATTAATACTGGTTTGTGTTCAGGATCTCAATTCTGGGTACCAGGTGGAGAAAAATATCTTCCAACTGCTACATGTCCACTAATCAAGGCATCTTTGGGTGCTAGATTTGAAAAAACTTGTCCATTCTTCAGACTTGCAGATTTATTCGTCGGAGAAACAACTTGCGACGGCAAGAAAAAAGCATGGGAAATCATGTCAAAAGATGCTCCAATGTACATCTTTGATTTGCCGCAAATGAAAAGAGACAAAGACGTAGAATTCTTCAAAGATGAAGTTTATAGATATATCGACAGAATCGAAGAATTAACTGGCAACAAATTAACTCCAGAATCTCTTCATGATGCAATTGTTTTAATCAATAACAAAAGACGTGCAATGCAAAGATTGTGGGAATTCCGTAAATTAGATAATGTTCCAATCAGTGGTAAAGACTGTTTATTGATTTCTCAAATCGCATTCTACGATGATCCAACTAGATTTGCACAAAAAGTTAATGAATTGTGTGATGAATTGGACAAGAGAAAAGAACAAAACGTAAGCGTATACAAAAAAGGTGCTACAAGATTAATGTTAACAGGAACTCCATTGTCTATTCCAAACTGGAAGCTACACCACATCATTGAATCAAGTGGAGCAGCTGTTATATGTGAAGAAATGTGTACAGGTTCAAGATATTTCGAATTAACTGTAGATGAATCCGGCAAAACTATGGACGAAATGGTTGATCACTTAACAGACAGATACATGAAAGGTATTAACTGCGCATGTTACACTCCAAACACTGAAAGAGTTGACGACATCATCAGACTTGCAAAAGAATACAACGTTGATGGTGTAATCGATGTTAACTTAAAATTCTGTAACATTTACGATACAGAAGGTCACATTGTAGAAAAAGAACTTAAAGACCACAACATTCCAGTATTGGGAATTGAAACTGATTATACTGACGAAGACAGCGAACAATTGAAGACAAGAATTGAAGCATTCGTTGAAATGATTGAAAATGGCAGATAAAATGAACTACATCTTGTTCAAAGATGTGGCAAACGGACAAAAACTTTACGATTTAATCAAAGAAAATTCTATAAAAGCTACGATCGCACCAACGCCAAGAGTTTTGGATGTGTGTTGTGGGATTTCTATATTGTACGATAACTTGGAGGACAAACCAAAAATCGAAAAAATTATAGAAGAAAACAACATCGAAATCAAGGGCTTTCACGAAATAGAACGAGACATTAATCCTAACAGGATGAAGTTTCTGTAAATTGTAAAATCAAAAGAGCACACGCAGTGCTCTTTTTTGATGCTTGTGAAAAGCTTAAATATGGTAAAATAATAGTAGCAATAAAAAGGAGAATAAAATGAGAGCTGGAATTTTTCAATTTATGAATGATGCTGTTAAATTAATTAATAGTCGTTACAAATTCATAAACTTTGTTGCAGAAGAAACAAAAGAGTTTTTTAGTAAAGTTTTTGAAACGAACGAAGATGTTATTAATATTAACTCACGTGTAAAAAAAGAAGACAGCATCAAAGAAAAAATACTAAAACAAAATTATTATATAAAATGTAAAGACGTAGAGGAAGTGTTCAATCTATTTCCAGATTTGATTGGAGTTAGAATAGAATGTCGTTTCAACGAAAATGAAAAAGATTTGTACGAATATTTGAAAAGACTTTTTTATTACAAAGATGAAGACGGCTATTATTATTCTAAGTATGATATGAGAATCAGACTTAACCTAGATCAACCACAACCACAAAAACAAAAAAACGGGTTTGAAATTTATAAAATTGACGCTATTTTCGTAGAAAATGACGACATGAAAATCAATTTTGAAGTTCAAATCAAATCCATGGTCAATGTGTTCTGGGGAGAGGTAGATCATTCGATTTTGTACAAAAACTCAAACTACGTTATGACAGAAGATTTGATTCGTGATGTGATGTACTCCATTAAGAACAATCTAACTATAATCGACAAACAACTGAACAGTGTTTACAAAAAAATGATGACAGTGGAATCCAACGAAGATGATGCAACAAGACAACAATTTAAGAGCATCATAACAAAAATGATACACGATGGCTACATGCTCAAATTAAAATACAATTTAGGTTTTGTAATAGATATGAGAAATATTGCAAATGTAGTAAGCGATTATTTGTTTTCAATAATGGATGTTTTGGAGAAAAAACAATACGAAGAAAGATTGATCGACATATTAAACAAAGTCAATGCAATAAGTAACAAGCCAATTAGTTTTGGTGAATTGTATGATTTTTCGGATATGGAATTTGGAGATTACATTCACACTTCATTTGCACAGGGACTTAACAGCAGATTGGACAAGGACTTCAACTGGAATTTCTGTTTGTCGATATTATTTGCCCTTGATGACAGAGAAAACAACGAGATTTTTATGGATTTTGTGTATTATGTGATATATTCCATAAAAAAAGTCATCGAAAAAGAAATCAGCAACTGCAACATCAACCAAACTTACCAAGATATTTTGACGGATAAATTAATGAAAGAAAGCATAAAATATTTGTCGGAATCATATAATATTAATAATTTTTCACAAAATTCATTCGAAATAATAGGAGAAATCGTAGAAGAATTCGTAAAAGATGTGGAAAGCGTGGAAGACATTGAAAAACTAGACTTTTTAGCATTGAGAAACAAATTCTTGGAAAAATTTGAAGGAATCAAAAATGAAGATTAGATGTGGAACTGATATTCTAAGAGTTTCACGAATTGAAAACATAAAAAATCTGGATAAATTTATGCGAAAAGTCTTTACTGAACGAGAAATTTCATACATTGAATCGAAAAATCGTAATTATGAGACGATTACAGGGATGTTTTGTATCAAAGAGGCAGTGTCAAAAGCTTTGAAGACTGGAATTGGTAAAATGAGTTTTATGGATGTGGAGTCTATACATGATGACGGTTTAGTTGTAAAATTAAATACAGATAAATTTCCAAAAGTTTTAGATATTGATGCATCCATTTCTCACGATGAAGAATACGCAATAGCAATGTGCGTGTTGATGTTGGAGGATTAAAATGGATTTTACAATAAAAAAACGCGACCCTTTTTCCAATAAAGGAAACTACGGAAGAGTCTGCATAGTTGGTGGTTCGAACGGAATGTGTGGTAGCGTCTACTTGGCAAGCATGGCAGCACTTCGTTGTGGTAGTGGATTGGTTTACACAATTGTCCCTGAAATTATCTCGAAAATCATGCAAATTAAATCCGTTGAGAATATAATACTTCCACTTGAATGTGACGACAAAAAATTGAGTGATAATTCTATTTCTCAAGTTTTAGAATATATTTCCAATAAAAACTGTGTCGCAATTGGTTGCGGTATGGGAAAAGATGAATTAAATTACGAATTGATAAAAGCCGTACTCAAAAACTTCCATAAACCAGTTTTGATAGATGCTGATGGTCTAAATTCAATAAAAGACTTCAGTGATTTAGAATACGTTGATTATTCTGTTGCTATAACTCCACATCCACTGGAATTTAGTAGACTTTCGGGATTGGATGTAGAATATATCAATCAAAATCGTGAGAAAGTAGCTACGGATTTTTCAAAAAAACACAAATGCATTGTAGTTCTCAAAGGTCATCACACAATTGTCGCCAAAAATGACGAAATTTATGTAAACAATACAGGAAACGCTGGAATGGCAACAGCTGGAAGTGGAGATTGTTTGTCTGGAATTATTGCAAGTTTTATGCACAACACAGATGTGTTCGAAGCTTGTAAATTGGGAGTGTATATTCACGGACTAGCTGGAGATTTTGCAAAACAAAAAATAGGAGAGGACAGCATTATTGCATCGGATATTATTAGAAATTTACCGGAAGCGATTAATGCTTGTAAGGAGAAATAATGTTTAAATATCAAAGTTATTTGAAGGTTGATTTGGACAAATTAAAACACAATTACAAAGAAATCAAAAACATAAGCAATTTAGTCAAAATGTGTGCCGTAGTTAAGGCCAATGCTTATGGACAAGGCGCAGCATTTATTACAAAAGAATTGGAATATTTGGGAATAGATTACTTTGCAGTATCCAATATAAATGAAGCCTTGGAACTTCGCAAAAATGGAATATTCAAACCAATTATGATTTTAGGATACATTTCCAATGAAAACATTGAAGTCGCCATCAAAAACAATATCGAATTAACAGTTTACGATTATGAAACTGCAGTTGAAATCAATAACGTTGCAAAAAGTTTGAATAAAATATGCAAAGTTCACATCAAAATCGACACAGGAATGACAAGATTAGGATTTCAAATTAGACTTGACAAAGATAAATGCTTGGAAGAAATATTCAAAATTTATAAAATGGATAATGTAGTGTTGCAAGGAATTTACAGTCATTTTTCAGATGCTGATAGCGAAGATTATTCCTATACCAAAGAACAATACAATACATACATTGGTTTTATGATTGATGTGGAAAACAGAGGAATAACTGTTCCAATAAAACACATAGCAAATGATGCTGGAGCGATAATTCACGGATATTACTTGGATATGATAAGATGCGGAATTGGACTTTATGGATATCATGCATCAGATTATGTAAGAGAAAATTCTAGGCTAAATCTGGAAGAAATATCTTCGCTTTACACTACAGTGTCAATGATTAAAACAGTTCCAAAAGGAACAGACATCGGATACGGAAGAACATTCACGACAAACTCTGAAACAGTAGTTGCAACAGCTACAATAGGTTATGCTGACGGTTATCCTTTGGAATTATCCAACAAAGCTTATGTGATTATCAACGGCAAAAAAGCAAAAATTTTGGGAAAAGTCTGCATGGACCAAATTATGATAGATGTATCTTTCATTAGAGATGTAAAAGTCGGCGACAAAGTTTTGTTATTCGGAAAAGATGACATGGGAGAAATATCATTGTATGATTTGGCAGAAATGGCAAACACAAATGTCTATGAGCTTTTGTGTAGAGTTACAATGAGAATTCCTAGAATTTATACTAGAAATGGAAAAGTCGTAGAAGTGTGCGACTATTTACAAAAAATCAACTAATCTTAGCCCAGCTTTTAAGTTGGGCAAGTTTATTATATTGATTTCTTGAAGTGTTTTGGATATAATAAAAATAGTTCTTAAAATAGCGAAGAGTTTATAGGGTGAGTTTATGAAAGTAAAAAGAGGAGACATATTTTACGCAGACTTAAGCCCTGTTGTTGGATCTGAGCAGGGTGGTGTAAGACCTGTCGTTGTTGTTCAAAATGATGTGGGAAACAAATACAGTCCAACCGTAGTCATAGCAGCTATTACTTCACAAATAAATAAAGCGAAATTACCAACACATGTTGCAATAGAACGATCCAAGTACGGTTTACCGAAAAATTCAGTTATTTTAGCTGAACAAATAAGAACTATTGATAAAAAAAGGCTTCGTGAAAAAGTAGGTAGCTTTGATGATAGAGTTCTGATAAAGTTGGATGAAGCTTTAAAAATATCTGTGGGTATATAATCTAAACTACATATTTTATAAAAAAGTTATCAAATTTGATTTGGTAGCTTTTTTTGTATATAATTTAAGCTATGGAAAATTACGATATTTTTAGATTAAACAACTTTTTAATATACAAAAAAACAGGAACAGATGGATTAAGCATCTACGATTGGAACAAGAAAAAATTCGCATTCAAAAACGAAAATAGCGAACAAGAACTTCTTAAAATTAACGACATATACATCAACGACAGAAATAGTGACATCGAACTTATCGACCTAGTGGAACGTGAACAAGAAAACTCATTTTCTTCAGTTGTGAATTACTACAGCGATATGAGCGAAGTACAACTTCACAAAAAGACGATACTATATCTAATTAAAGACAAAGATTTTGATATGTTACAAGATTTGTTCGATAAAATCGAAGATGATCAATCATATTCCTATCTATTCGTATACGCAATCAAAAAACTCATACAATATGGAAATAGTCCATCATTATTAAAAGGAAAAATCCAATTAACAGAAGAAAACCAAGAAATAGTCACAACCTTATCAATAAGCATGATATCAGATGCATTGTTAAAATATTTTGATTATTTCAAGAAGTTTTTCATCTTCACATCCAATTACGTGTTCACAATAGATGTCAGAACGTATATACTTATGAATTACATGACTAAATTCATAGCAAAATGGAGAGAGTTTCTATACAAATACTCAAAAGTCGACGACAAAGAATCCACATTCAAATTAATCAACGATTACGTAATCATGCTTTCACAAAGCTTGGACAATGATAATTACTCAATTGAAATGGAAAAAGAAATTATATCAGAAACCAAGAAATATTTGAACGAAGAAGATTATACGAATGTGTTCAAAAACTTGTCATCAATACACGATTCGTATTATTTTATACTTTTCGTAGAAGAACTTATCAAACAAGACAAAGACAAAACATTTGAAAAAGTGTGGGAAATTTATCGAAAGAGATTAAAAAGCACATACAAAGACAAAAAATACATGAATATTGTTATGGAAATCAAATCATTTGAAGCTAGAAACGATGACTTGTACCAATATTTGAAGAAAAACATAGAGAAAACATTCAAAAAAAGAACAAAGCTATTAGAAATATTAAAATTCGTAGATAAATTGGATTTTAAATAAAATATTAGAGAGAATGAACAGGGACATTAAAACGTCTCTGTTTTTCTAGTTCATATTATAATTTCGAAAAAGAAACTAATTAGTATTACTAAAAAACAATTACTTATAGATTTTTTAAATAAATGAAATTAATAACCGAATATTGATGAAATAGAGATTAAATCGAAGTGAACAATAACGAATATCATTAATATAGCAATAAATAAGATGAATAGCGACAATTTATTAGTAAATTAAATAAGTAAATTCTTGACAATGAAATCTATTAAAGGTAATATTAATTAATAGCAAGACTTTTATTTAAATATTATGAAAACGTTACGCGGTTTAATTCTATACTAAAAAAACAAAAAAATATCATTTAAACTAATATCGACAAATTAGAAGTCAAATATCAAATAAATTGTAATTTTTATATTTTAATATCAAAAGGAGTGAGAATTAGCGTGAAAAACAATAGGGAAAGAGAACACATTTGTATAAGTTATAAAAAGAAAAAATTAATTAACTTTATTACTAAAACAATACTTAGTTTAATTTTCTTAACTTTTAGTTCTGGATTTACATATTCAAATAATGTACAGAAAGTACCTGATTATATAGAAGAGGATATTTTAAAAGGAAATATTAAATTAGAAGATAAAACTAATGTTAATTTAAAGAGTAAAATATCACAAGAAGAGTATGAAAAGACTATAAAAGAAGTAGAAAATTTTTTACTAGAAAATCATGTGATTTTTAATAATACGTCAAGAGAGGAATTTTCGATAGAATGCGACAAATTTATTAAAAATAAAAAAGAGCACACAATAATAGATACTCTGGTGGATTTAAAGCTTATAATATCTAGTTTAAAGCAAGGACATCTAGGGCTTGAATCTAATTATTTCACTGAAATTTTGCCAATAAAACTATCAGAATTTTCAGACGGAGTGTACATAACTACAAGTTATAAAAATGATATTGATATATTAGGAAGTAAACTTTTAGGGATAAACGATATTTCAATTACAGAAGTTGAAAGTAAATTATTTAAATACGCCTATGGAGAAAACAAAAATTTTAGACATATAAGTTCAATTGGCAATTTAGTGATATTAGATATGTTAAAGAGGGAAAATATAGTAAAAGGACAAAAAATAAAATTAAAACTTAAAAAAAATGGTAAGATATTTTATAAAAATATTAATATCTATAAAATTGAAGATTGGCAATATGGTAAAATTGATTCAGATTATTCAGGCATGTACTTTGTAGATGTAAAAAAAATGTACGACAAGATTAACCAGGTTTATTATAGAACTATTATTCCTTTACGTAAGATAAATTTAACTGAAAAAAATTTTTATACTGAAAGTAGAAACAAAGACTTAATAATTTATTATAATTCATGTAAAGATAACGCAGAATTTGACATGTATAATTTTTCAAGAGAGATAAATGAAAAATTACATATAAATAAACCTGAGAAAATTGTTATAGACTTAAGATTTAATCTTGGAGGTTTGTCTGAATTATATTCTAAAATATTAAAGGAAATAGAATTATATCAAATAAAAAATCCAAATACAAAGATAAAAGTATTGATAAGTAATAAATCATATTCAGCAGCGGGATTTGCAACAATAGAAACAATTAGAAAACTGGATAATGTTGAAATAATAGGAAATGATTCAGGATTTACTATAAAAACTACAACAGGAGTTGATAGTTTATTATATATAAAAAATCTAAAAGCGTATTGCCAGTATGCAAGGATTTTAGTAAGTCAAAATTATGAGAAGGAAGATGTATTTAAACACAATTACAAAAACTATGATTATGAAGGTGATATGCTTACACCAGACTTTCACGCAGAACAATCTTTTGCAGATTACATGATAGGAAATGACCCTGTAATGAATTATGCATTGAGAGATGAAGGAGATAGTTCTTTATTTAATAAAATCAAGTCTATTTTTAATTAATAAGACAAAGCAGGTAGTTGGAAAATAACATTAACTAAAAATAAATTTACCGAAATGGCATAAAATTCAAGGAGAGAAAAATATGAAAATTTTAATAGACGGTAGAAATCACGAAGCAGGAACAAGTGGAAGTGGAGTTTGTAGCATAAACGAAGCTTCTTGTTGGAATAACAAATTCAACTGTTATGGAACTTCAGTATGTGTTCCAGAATTATAATAAAGGTAATGGATATGTTGCAAAGACAAACGTTAAGTAAAAAAATAAAATTAGTAGTGGTTATGATTTTCTTTATAACAACTACTGGATTTACATATTCAAATAATATAGAAGATGTGCCTGATTATATAAAAGAAGATCTTTTAGAAAATATTAACTTAAAAGATAAAATTCATGTTAATTTAAATACTAAAATATCACAAGAAGAGTATGAAACTACAATAAAAGACGTAGAAAATTTTTTGAAAGAAAATCATGTGATTTTTAATAATACGTCCAGAGAGGAATTTTCGGCAGAATGCGAGAAATTCATTAAAAATAAAAAAGAACACACGATAATAGATACTCTACTGGATTTAAGGGTTCTAATATCAAGTTTAAAGCAAGGACATCTTGGATTTGGTTCAGGGTATTTTACTGAATTTTTGCCGATTGATTTAATGATGTTTCCAGATGGATATTATATAAGTAAAAGTGAAAATAAAAATAGTGATATGCTTGGAAGTAAACTTTTGGCAATAAATAATACTTCAATTGGAGATGTTGAAACTAAAATATCCAAATATTTTCAAAGTGAAAATAAGAATTTATCAAGAACAAATATAATTAGTAATATAAGAATAGTGGATAATTTAAAAAGAGAAGGTATAGTAAATAATCAAGTAATAAAACTTAAATTAGAAAAAAACGGGAAAATATTTTATAAAAATATAATACCCACTAAATATGAAAATTGGGAATTTGGTAAAATAAATTCTAAATATACAGATTTTTATTTTTTTAATATATATGAAATTTTAAAAATAACTAAAAATCCTAATTTCACAAGTATCAGACCATTAGATATAATAAATTTAACTGAAAGGAATTTTTATTCTGAAATAAAAAATAAAGATCTAATAATTTATTATAATTCATGCTTTGAGAATACAGAATATAGTACATATAATTTTACTAAAGAAATAAATGAAAAATTATATAAAAACAAGCCTTATAAAATAGTCATTGATTTGAGATTTAATGGAGGCGGTTTTCTAAAAAATTATCTTAGCATATTTAAAGAAATTGCGTTATATCAAATAAAAAATCCAAATACAAAGATAAAAGTATTGATAAGTAATAAATCATATTCGGCAGCGGGACTTGCAACAATAGAAACAATGAGAAAACTAGATAATGTTGAAATAATAGGAAATGATTCAGGATTTACCATAAAAACTACTACTGGAGTTGATAGTTTATTTTATATAAAAAATCTAAAAGCTTATTGTCAGTACGGAAAAATATTAGTAAGTCAAAATTACGAAAAGGAAGATGTATTTAAGCATAATTACAAAAATTATGATTACAAGAATGATATGCTTACACCAGATTTCTATGCAGAGCAATCATATGCAGATTACATGATAGGAAATGATCCGGCAATGAATTATGCACTTAGAGATGAAGGAGATATTTCTTTGATTGATAAGATAAAACAAATTTTTAAATAATAGGAATAAAAATATGTAGTTGGAGAATAGAATTCTCTTTTAGTAGGAGGAAAAAATTATGAAGGTATTTATGGATGGAAGAAATCATGGAGCAGGAACAAATAGTAGTAGTCCGTGTTCAACAGCTAGTGGAGGATGTAGCATAAACAAAGGTGGTTGTGTAAATAACAATCCTTGTGGTTCAAATAGTTGCGGAAATTTTATGTACCGATATCATTCTGCTGGACTGTTAAGGTATTTGGATATGATCCGAAAAATAGTTCAAATGTTTAAAAGATTTCTTAACAAATTAGTAGTAGTTATGATAATAATCATAACTACTACTGGATTTACTTATTCGAATAATGTACAAGAAGTACCTGAATATATACGTGAAAATATTGAAAAAGGAAATATCAATTTAGAAGACAAAATTACTGTTGATTTGAAAACTAAAATCTCACAAGAAGAGTACGAAAAGACTATAAAAGATGTAGAAAATTATTTGAAAGAAAATCATGTGATTTTTAATAAAACTTCTAGGGAAGAATTTTCAAAAGAATGCGATAAATTCATTAAAAATAAAAAAGAACACACGATAATAGATACTCTATTGGATTTAAGGGTTCTAATATCAAGTTTAAAGCAAGGACATCTTGGATTTGGATCAGGATATTTTACTGAATTATTACCGATTGATTTAATGATGTTTCCAGATGGATATTATATAAGTAAATGTGAAAATAAAAATAGTGATATGCTTGGAAGTAAACTTTTGTCAATAAATAATACTTCAATTGGAGATGTTGAAACTAAAGTATCCAAATATTTTCAAAGTGAAAATAAGAATTTATCAAGAACAAATATAATTAGTAATATAAGAATAGTGGATAATTTAAAAAGAGAAGGTATAGTAAATAATCAAGTAATAAAACTTAAATTAGAAAAAAACGGGAAAATATTTTATAAAAATATAATACCCACTAAATATGAAAATTGGGAATTTGGTAAAATAATTTCTAAATATACAGACTTTTATTTTTTTAATATGTCTGAAATTTTAAAAATAACGAAAAATCCTAATTTTGTTAGTGTCAGACCACTAGATATAATAAATTTAACTGAAAGGAATTTTTATTCTGAAATAAAAAACAAAGATTTAATAATTTATTATAATGCATGCCTTGAGAATACAGAATATAGTATATATAATTTTACTAAAGAAATAAATGAAAAATTATATAAAAACAAGCCTTCTAAAATAATTGTTGATTTGAGATTTAATGGAGGAGGGAGCACTTTAATCTACCATAATATAATAAGAGAGATATTATTATATCAAAGAAGATGTCCAAATATAAAAATAAAAATATTGATAAGTAATAAGTCATATTCGGCAGCGGGATTTGCGACAATAGAAACAATGAGAAAGTTGAATAATGTTGAAATAATAGGCACGGGTTCAGGATTTACTATTAAAAATACAACTGGAAGTGATAGCTTATTATACATAAAAAATCTAAAAGCTTATTGTCAGTACGGAAAAATATTAGTAAGTCAAAATTACGAAAAGGAAGACGTATTTAAGCATAATTACAAAAATTATGATTACAAGAATGATATGCTCACACCAGATTTCTATGCAGAACAATCATTTTCAGATTATATGATAGGGAATGACCCTGCGATGAATTATGCACTTAGAGATGAAGGAGAAAGTTCTTTGATTAATAAGATAAAACAAATTTTTAAATAATAGAAATAAAAATATGTAGTTGAAGAATAGAATTCTCTTTTAATAGGAGGAAAAAATTATGAAGGTACTTATGGATGTAAGAAATCATGGATCAGGATCAAATAGTATATTAAAAATGTTCATAGCTATAATTTTAATTATAACTATGACATCTTTTAATTATAAAGATTTCATAGTCGAGAGTAACCCAGATGATATGTACGAATATCTTATTTTAAACAAATATAAAAAAATCGACAATATAAATATTGATTACAAAAAAGAATTGACACAAGAAAAATTTATTAATCAAGTAAAAGCAGTACGAGATTTTATGAATGAAAATCAATGTTTTTATGAATTGGGAAACAAAGAAGAAATTACAAGAAAATTCAATGAATTATTGGAGAAACCAGAAGGTCACACAATAGAAGACTTGCAATTGGAACTTATGAAAATAATGACTAATTATAAGCAAGGGCATATTACTACATACAATACTTCTAATGATAAGTATCTTCCAATAATAATAGGAAGTTATAAAAACAAATATTATATAATTGCTAGCGAAAAGGAATATTCTGAGTTATTAGGTAGTGAAATATTAAAAATAAACAACATACCTATTCAAGAAATAAAAGATAAAGTATCAAAATACGTATCTTATGAGAATGATACATTCAAAAATATAAAAACCATTAATTACATGAATTGTTACAATATATTAGAAAAAGAAAAAATTGTAAATTCAAATGAAATTAAAATTACTATAAACAGTGGAAAGATTACAACATACAAATTACCGGTTAAAAATACTAAAAATAAAAGCGTTACACAAGTAATTATGGATAGTGGGAATGATATAGTCTTTCCAAATATTTCGCAAAAATATTTTAATAACTTTGAAAAAATAAAACCACTAAATAAAACTTATTTCACAGATAAGCTTTTTTATACTGAGGGAAAAGGCGATAATCTGATAATAAGATATAATTCATGTACCGAAAATGATAAATATAAAATAGATGAATTTACTAAAGAGATTTTTCAGAAGTTAGATTCGCATAAGTATAAGAATATTATATTTGACTTAAGATATAATACAGGAGGAGATTCAAGATTACTAATACCTATAATATTAAAAGTGAAAGCTTATAATAGAGAAATATATAGATCTAATATTAAAGTATTAATAGGGAAAAGCACTTATTCATCAGCTGGGGACAATTCACTACATATTCTTAGATATATAGATGATGTTGAAGTAATTGGAGAGAATGGGGGATTTCCAATAAATACTGGAAGTGGAAATATGAATACTTTTTATTTGAAAGATACGTATATTATATCCACTTACTGTAAAACAGTTTTTTTTAATGATTACACATTGGAGGATGTATGCAATCATAATTACAGAAATTACGACTTTAATGAAAACATGATGACACCGGACTTTCGTGCAGAGCAATCATTTGCAGATTACATGATAGGAAATGACCCTGCGATGAATTATGCACTTAGAGATGAAGGAAATAATTCACTTATTGATAGGATAAAGGATATATTCAACTAGACATATAGGAGCAAATATGATAAAATATAAAAAAAAATAAATAATTATTGTAAACCTTACAAACTTAATTTGTTTTTATATTATTTCATATATACTTGTGTTTACATTCAGTAATATGATATCGTACATATTATTAATACTTTGCAGGAGGAAACTATGCTTAAATATTTACATAAAAAACTAATCAGAAACAAAACATATTTTTTCGTGATTTTATTATCGTTAATAATGTGCTTTGCGACTCTTTTCATACAAATGCAAAAGTCAACATATTATGAGCTAGATAGAATAAAAGAAATGGAATCCAGTACTGATAGTTTGATTGCTTATTTTTTGAAAAACAAAAGAAGTGGCAATAAGATAAATCCAAAGTTAAGCGTTGAAGAAAACGAAAAAATATATGACACAGAATTAAAATATTATGGAAAGTTATCGGATAATTTGTATGAGATAGATAATTTTATGTCGACAAATACGAACAAGTCATCATTTGAACAATACAGCAGAAAATACGATGCCAAAGCAATCTATACTCACGAGCGAAACGTTTTAGAACTTTTAGATGAATTGGATTCTCATACTGAATACAAAAAGATAAAACAAGATAAGGACTACATTAGTTTTATTAAATACAGAAATTCTGATAATTCGACAAAAACAAATGGAGTTATAAATGAGTATAAACAGTTGAATTTTGCTGCGATTATTTCGAAACAGTCGTATGTTTTATTTGGTGCAGTTCCGGCGATATTTTTAGCTATATTTCTAATCATATCCTTGGAAAATGATGATGTGTTGAAGAAGTTACCATTTAAAAACATCTTAATTACAAAGAATAGATTTTTTATGAGTTTATTAATTTACATTATGTATATTGTGTCAGTTTTATTATTCTTATTGTTAATTAGCACAGTATTTCTGTATGGATTCGGTAAATTTAATTATCATCACATATCTGTACTTGAAAGATACAAATTCTTAACTGAAAAACAGAACTTAGGATTTGTAAAGTTAGAGTATTTGAAATCTTACGAAATCTTGTTGCGATCAATTGTAACTTTGGTTTTATCTTCTACTTTTGTATTTGGAATATTATCATTTGTTAAGAAAATTTTCACATCAAAAACAATGGAAATGATTTGTTCTATTATTGTTATTGGTGGTTTTGTTGGTGATTTGTTACTGTTCAATCACAGATTCAATCCACTATTCATAACTAAATATTTTTCTTGGATGCAAATGGTATGCTTGTTGTTGGTAGATATAATTCTTTTAGTTTGCTGTTTCAGTGTCAAGGATAGAGCGAAAAAAGAAAAACTATCCTACAGAAAAGTTGACACGACTAGTGTGAAGGGGTTGGTGTTAACTAATATAATTTCCAAGCGAATGGTTGTGTTTATTTTAATAACAGTTGGTTTGTTTTCGTTATTTACGGCTTTTAAAACCGAAAAATACAATAAATTACGTGAAGAAGGAGAGCAAGTTTACAAGAACTACTTAGCTTTTGGTCAGTCTTATAAGGCGAAGATTTTAAATGATCCATATATGACAGAGGCGGAGATTAATCAAAATCTTGAAAATTTTGAAAAAGAATTTGAAAGCGGAATTAAAGAATACAGGGTATATATTAATAAAGAAAAAAATCCCGATAAATTCTACAATTTTTATCAAGATAAATTTACATCAGGAGATTTGAGGTTTGATCAAAGTAGTGGATATATGGATAAGAGTGATTCATTGAGTATGTACACAAAACGATATATGTACGATAAACTTGAAATATTAAAAAAGATGAAAGTAATTCCTTCTAATAGATTATACGATGGAATATATAATGTGGATTACAATCCTGAAGATGGAGTTAAATATTTGAAGATAAAAGACAGGATATTTTCATATTTGTTTAATGGAAGTAGTGAGGGTATTACAGGAATAAATCTCTTGTATGATTTGTTCTACACAAAATTCAATATTATTGTTACATTATTGTCTGCTTGTATGTTTGGAAGTTTGCTATCTCGAAATAAGAAGATTATAGAAATACAAAAACTAACGCCAATTAACAAAAATTCTATTTTTAGACGAAATGTAATATCAAGTATTTTCAGCACGATAATTGGATTCTTGATTGTTTTGGCAATTATATTTGCAATTGGAACAATAATTGGTGGAATTGGTAATTCACAACTTCCAACAATGAGAATATCAAACATAATGTTTAGTGCAGAAGTTATGAGATACAGGGAATTTATTATCAAGAGTGTGATATTGTCTATACTAGTGTGTGCTTGTATATCAATGGTTATAAACCTTACAAAACTATTTATAGACAATAAAATGTCCAATTTGGTTATTGCAATGATTGTAATTTTATCAATAGGATTACCGTACATTGTGAAATTCGTTCCAGCATTTTTGCCCTTATCTTATATTGATAGTTCGGGTGTAGCGAATGGATTTATGTCATTTCATCAACAAAATGGATATTTAAATTTCACGTATGGTGTGATATCTAATATTTTCTGGGCTGTAGTATTGTATTTTATTAGCAAGAAGAAATTTGAAGAAAAGAGGAAATAAATGTTACAAGTTATTGATTTAGAAAAGAAATACAATGGTAAAACTATTTTAGATAAAGTCAATTTTGGATTGGAAAAAGGACAGATTAAAGCGTTGGTTGGACCAAATGGATCGGGAAAAACGACATTGATGAATAGCATATCCAATTCCATAAAAATAGATGGTGGTAAAATAGTAATAGATAATGAACAGTATGATGATGAAAAAATCTTCAATAAGTTAACTTTTTTCAGAGATGAAACTATCTTGGATTTTAACATGAAGGGAAAAGATTACTTGGAATTAATCAAAAATGCCTATAAAAAATCTACAGAAGATGTGAAAAATATTTGCAATAAATTTGAAATAGAAGGATTTGTAAATAAAAGGGTTGGAGAGTATTCATTAGGGATGAAGAAAAAGTTAATGCTTGCAATGTCTTTCTTGCCAGGAAATGATTATGTTTTGTTAGATGAACCGTTAAATGGTTTGGATCCAACAAGTGTTATAAAAACGAAGAATTTATTGAAAGAGATTGCCAAACAAAATGTAGGAATTATTATATCAAGTCATGGGTTGAATGATTTGGATGATATAAGCCGTGATATTTTGTTCTTGAAGGATAAGAAAATCTTGGAAGAAAAACTAGAATCTGTAAAATATTTGAATCTCTCAACTTCTAATGATGAACTTGTCAAAAAAACTTTGATGAACAACGGATATGAATACGAAAATAAATTGATTATACTAAAAGATGAAAATATTAAATCAATTTTGAATATTTTATCGCAATTGGATGTAAATATTTATAGTATAGACAAGAAATCAAAATCTTCTCAAGAAAGATACATGGAATTGTTTAAAATATAATTTACACATGAAAGTTTAAGGATATTTTCAAGAAACTTAATTATAAGTTTGGTTGATTGGATGTTCTTATTCATGATATTTATAAGAATAAAGACCACATGAATTGAAATTCAATTTTGTGGTCTTTTTGCTTGTAGATATTTATTTTTGAATTATTAATTTGTCAACTGGTCTGTCAAACTCTTCTGGATTTAAATCAACAACTAATTGGAAATCGTAGACTATGGAAACTTTGTAAGAATCTTCGCCTATTTTGTCGATGAATCTGTCGTAGAATCCTCCGCCGTAGCCGATTCTGTATTTGTTTTTGTCGAAGCATAATCCAGGTACTAGCATGAAATCAAATTTAACGTCTGATTCAACTGGATTTTTGGGTTCTAGGATTCCGTAAGCTCCAGGAGCCAAATCGTCCATGCTTTTGATTTCTACAGCAATCATATGTCCTTTTGATTTTACATAGGGAACGTATACTTTTTTTCCTTGTTCCAACAAATCTTTTATGAGCTTATGAGTGTTAAACTCAGATCCAAAGCTTACATATACAAAAAAGTTTTCGGAATTTTTGAATTCTTTTAAGTTTTCCAATTCCTTTAAGAGTTCATCGTCGACTTTTTGTTTGTCGGAGATGGAGTCTCTTTGTTTTAACATTTGTTTTCTAATTTCTTTTTTGTTCATTTTCATCACCTAAAATATATATACCCTAAAAAGATTTAAATATCCAGTTGTTTAAAAATTAGAAAAGACTGTGATATAATTAGGTTTACGAGGTGAAAAATGTTAGAATTCGTTCATGTCGATAAGACATATAAAAATAAAGTGTGCGCACTAAACGATTGCAATTTTAAAATTGAACAAGGTGAATTTGTTTTTTTGATTGGCCCAAGTGGTGCGGGTAAATCAACTATTACTAAACTTATACTTAAAGAAATAGATCCAGATAGGGGTAAGATTTACCTTTACGGTGAAGACATAACCAGATTAAAAGCACGAAAGGTTCCTAAATTAAGACAAAGTATAGGAATGGTGTTTCAAGATTTTAAATTATTGGAGAATAAGACTGTGTACCAAAACATCAAATACGTTATGCAAATTTTGGGGAAAAGCTCTTCAGAAATAAAATCTACGATTGATACTGTGCTTGATTTGGTAAATTTGAAAGACAAAAAGACTGCATATCCACACGAATTATCCGGTGGGGAAATGCAAAGAGTGTGCATTGCGCGTTCAATGGTTAATAAACCAAAACTACTTATTGCAGACGAACCTACGGGAAATTTGGATCCAGTGACTAGCATGGACATAGCGAATGCTTTGGTTAGAATTAATGAACGTGGCACGACTGTTTTGATGATAACTCACGAGAAAGATATTGTGAATAAATTACAAAAAAGAGTGATTCAATTGGACAAAGGAATTATTGTTAGAGATGAAGAAGGTGGAATGTATGAGAAGAATTAGAGTTATGATATCCACTTTGAAGGAAGGATTTGTAGGTATTTGGAAAAACAGATCGATGGGACTTGCATCTTTGACGACGATATCTCTGGCGCTTTTGATTTTGGGATCTGTAATTATATCTATGTTGACAATGAATCAAGCTGTTAAAGACATCGAAGGAAAAGTTAATCTTGTCAATGTGTACTTGGAAAATGGAATTCAAGAGGATAAGACGAAAAAGATTGAACAGTTTATCAAACAAAAAGATGGAATTAAGGATTTGAAGTATGTTTCCAACAAACAAGCTATGGAGAATTTCTCAAAGTCTTTAGATGATAAAACTTTGATTGAAGGAATGGAATCAGCTTTTCCTGCATCATTTGAAGTTACATTGAAGGATGTAAACGACGCTGAACAATACGTCAGAGAATTTCAAAAAATAGACGGTGTTGAAAAGGTAAGTTTTTACAAGGATTTAATTGCGAAAATTTCAAATGCATCTAGAATTGTAAAATACGCTGGATCAATCGTAGTTGCAATATTAGTGATGATTTCGATAATAAATATTTCAAATACGATTAGATTAACTGTGTATGCCAGAAGAAAAGAAATTGCCATTAAGAAAAATATTGGTGCATCGAATTTGGTAATATCTGCACCGCTTGTTGTTGAGGGAATATTTTTTGGAATAATTGGCGCTGTGGTTGCGTTTTTGGCTTGTTATTACTTGTACAGATATGGATATTTGAGGTATAATAAGACTGTGTATGGATTGATATCAACATATTTGGTTCCACCAGTGATGATTAGGTGGGATTTATTGAAGATTTTTATCAGTCTAGGCATTGGAATTGGAGCATTCGGTTCCGTATTAAGTAGCAAAAAATATCTCAAAATATAAGGAAGGAATTATGAAGAAGAAAATTGTCGCATTAGCCTTGTGTATGATGCTTATGACTAATGCAGTGTATGCAGACAAATTAACCGAATTAAATAACGAAAAAAAAGCAAAAACTTCGGATTTAAACGAATCTAAATCCAACCTAAATAAATTAAAAGATGACAAGAATGATGAGTTGGAAAAGTTGAAGAATATCAATTTAAAATTAACTCAAACTCAGTCAGAACTTGCTATTCAACAACAAGAATTGGCAAAAATTAATAAATCAATAGATGACACTAAAAAAGAAATCGAAAATTACAAATCTAGTATCAGCCAAAAAACAAAAGAATTTCAAAAAAGATTAAAAGGAATGTACATATCAAAAGACGGCGCAAAGGTCGATGTGCTTTTCGGATCTGGAAATTTGAACGATTTATTGAACAACGTAAGTTTGATGAATTACATTGCTAGGTTTGACAAAAATCTATTGAATGATTTAAAACACGAAAAAATTTCATTAGATTACAAAGAAGACGAACTAAAATCCAAAATGCAAACAATGGAAATTGTAAAAAAGAATTTGGAATTAAAAGTCGTAGCATTAAATGATACTTTGGCTGAACAACAAAAGTTAATCGACGATATTTCAAAAAATGTAACCATGACTGAATCAGAAATATCTTCATTAATTAAAGAGCTTGAAAAAATTGACGGCAAAATCGACCAAGAAAAAAAGGCTATTCTACAAGCAAAATTACTTGCCGCACAAAGAGCTCAAGCTGAAAAAAGAAGACGTGAAATGGCGCAAAGAAACAAGGCAATCAATACTAATATTTCAGCACCAGTCATCAATAACGACGGAGCATACTTACAATGGCCGGTACCATCATCTCACAGAATGACTTCTTTTTATGGATGGAGAAGCGATCCATTCGGAAGAGGATCGGGATTTCACACGGGATTAGACATTTCAGCACCAATGGGAACAAATGTCATATCTGCAGAAGATGGAGTTGTAGTTCATGTTGGATGGAGCGGTGGCTACGGAAATCTTGTGAAAGTTCAACATGATAATGGAGCATTGACATATTATGGACACTTGAGTGGATTTAATTGTAGTGTAGGTCAACGAGTAAAACGTGGACAATTAATCGCATATATAGGATCAACTGGATATTCAACAGGACCTCATCTTCATTTCGAAGTTAGATTCAATGGTCAACACACTGATCCATTAAACTATCTAAGATAATTATGAAACTAAGTTAGCAATAACTTAGTTTTTTTAATGCAATAAATCATCTAAAAATATTTGAAAAAATATATAACCAAATGTTTGACAATTAAGTGTTTTATTTGTAAGATGGAATTGTAGAAAACGATTGACAATATTTAAGAGGAAATAAAATGAAAAAAACAAAGAGAAGTCAAAAAATAATTTTATTCTTACTAACGTGCATTCTTGCATTAAATACACAAACACGAGGATTTGCAAAGAATGAATTGGATAATGAAATTCTTACAATACCAATAGAACTTAATTTAAATTTAGAAGAGCACAATCTTGATGATTTAAGAGTTAAACAATTGGGAAAAATTGAATTAAACAGAGTACTTACGAAATCTGAGTATGAAAAAGATATGAAAAATTTTATAAATTATTATTTGGAATGGCAAGCTTATTTAGGAAATTCTACAAGAGAAGAAATAGAAAAACTTGGTGACGAGCTATTGAAAACATCGGACAATAAAACGGTTTCTGATTTAAACTTAGATTTTGCAAAATTAATTGCAAACACTCATGATGGACATACTTCAGCTATGTATGGAATAGGCAAAAGCTGTATGCCAATTAAGATTAGAATTATAAATGGAGATTATTACATAATTAATACAACACCTGAATACGAAGATTTATTATATTCTAAGATAATAAAATTTGCCGATATTGATACCAAGGATATAACAGAAAGATTATATAAATACACTTCAGCAGAAAATAAATATTTCAAAAATACGATAATAAAAGATTTTTATTTATATTATGGAGATGCACTAGAAAAAGAAAATATAATTAAAAATGGAGAAGTAAAATTACAAATAGAAACTGATGGCAAAAAGCTTAATAAAAAAATCAAAATGATAGATTTGCCAGATTTTAAAATAAACAAATATAGTTATGAAAATACAGATTTTTCTCAAATCTTATATGATATGACAGATATCACAAAAAATAAATTCACAAAAAATGACAAGATGAGATACATGAAAATGAAACCATTTTATTATTATATTAATGATACTAACTTAATCATACAATACAACAATTGTTATAATACCGATAAAGATAACATCTTGGAAAATATGATAGAAAAAATGGATAAAGATGTTTCACAAAATAATATAGAAAAAATAATTGTAGATGTAAGATACAACACAGGTGGTTGGCCAACACATGCAAAAGAACTTGAATTGGCACTGAAAAGATATCAACTATTGAATCCTAAATTGGAAATAAAATTATTAACTGGATCAGAAAATTACTCTGCTGGATCCTTTTTCGTAGACGGAGTTAAGAGAAATCTTGATAATCTTCAGATAATTGGGGAAAATACTGGAGGACCTTCTGGTTGGACGACAGAATCGTCAAGTATTATGTATTTAGGAAATAGTAAATTATTTGTCAAAAAATCAAGTGGAGTCAGAAGATACGATTATACATTAGAAGACACAGTACACTGTTCCAATCTTAATAAAAGAGATGGATCAACGTGGTATCCAGATATGTTTATCGAAAATCAAATCCAAGATTATGCCATTGGCAATGACAGGGTTATGAATTACGCAATTAATAATTAAATAATGTAATTAATATCTTCTTTTATTTATTAAAAGAGGATATTTTTTTAATTAAAAGCACAATAATCTTAGACAAATTGTAACTCAATTTTAATACAAAAAATCGTTAATCTGTTATACTATATATTAGTTAGAGGTGATTTATGAAAACATTTAAAAAAGTTTTTATTGGATTGGGGCTTTGCTTATTGGTGTATCTAAGTTTTTCTGTAGGAAATGCTACAGGAAAAAGAACAGCGATTGCCAATGAAAATGGTATTCCATTAGCGAAGATCAATAAGATTGAAAACTTGATTGACCAATATTATCTTTTTGATATAGACAAGAACAAGCAACAAGAAGGAGCTGTGGAAGGCTATGTAAAAGCTTTGGGAGATCCTTATTCTGAGTTTTTGACTAAGGAAGAGATGGATAGTTTGAATCAACAAACTGAGGGAGAATATGCAGGTGTTGGAATTGTGGTCACTCCTTCTGAAACTGGTGCTATAACTGTTGTTAGTGCTATCAAAGGTAGTCCAGCTTTTGAAAAAGGCATCAAAAAAGATGATATTATACTTAAAATTAACGGCAAGGATTACAATGCATCACAAATGAATGATGCTGTAAAAGTTATGAAGGGTAAACCTAACACAGATGTTAAGCTTACTATTGCCAGAATGGAGAACAAAACTAGTAAGATTTTCGATGTAAATATTACGCGTCGTATGATTAGTCTGACTACTGTTAATTCTAAAAAAATTGGAGACATAGGATATATCAATATAACTCAATTTGACAGGAAAACTGACAAGGAGTTTATCGAACAATACGAAAATTTGAAAAAGCAAAATGTGAAATCAATTGTTTTGGATTTGCGTAACAACCCTGGTGGTTTGTTGGATTCTACGGTTAAAATAGCAGACTATCTTCTTCCACAAGGAGTAATAGTTAAGACTGTAGATAAGAATAAAAAAGAAGATGTCCAAAAGAGTGATTCTTCGGAACAAAATCTACCAATGGTAGTTCTTGTGAATGGTTCAAGTGCTTCTGCATCTGAAATTTTGACGGGGGCTTTGAAGGATTACAAGAAAGCTACGATTGTGGGAGAGAAAACATTTGGAAAAGGTATCGTTCAAACTATTATTCCTATGGAAAAAGGCGAAGGGTTGAAGCTTACTATTAGCGAGTATTTTTCACCAAATGGCAACAAAATTCACAAACAAGGTGTTAAACCAGATGTTGAAATCAAATTAGATGAAAAAGCTAAGGGTATCGGAGTTGAGTTTATGAAAGAAGATAACCAACTTCAAAAAGCTTTGGAGATTTTAAATAAGAAATAGGAGAAATTATGAGAGAAGAAAGAGAAGCGAGAAGAAAACGCAAGAGAAGAAAAAAAATAATTAATTCAATAGTTCTTTTGATTTTTGTATTGGCTGTAGGAAGTTTTGTTGCAGTAAAAGTAGCCAACAGCGAACAAAGTCTTAATCCAAAAGTAGCTGAGAATTCTTCTAAGAAATCGAACAAAAAAAACGCAGAGAAAAAAGAAGAGCCAAAACAAGATCCGAATAAATTAATGAAGGGTTCAAATCATATTTTAAAAGCAGATTCTTATGCTTATGATGCCAAAACAATTAGTCAATTTATTAGACCAACAAAATCTGAGGGCTATGTTAAAAACACTGACAACAAAAAAATTTGTTTCTTGACTTTTGATGATGGTCCAAATCACAGCATAACTCCACAAGTTTTGGATGTATTAAAGAAAGAAAATGTTCCTGCTACATTTTTTGTAGTTGGTAAACATGTTTCACAAGATACAAAAGATATTTTGGAACGCCAATTAAATGAAGGTCATGCAATTGCTCTTCACTCTTTTGAACACGATTATTCAAAATTATATCCAGGAAGAGTTGCAAACGCTGATAGAATTAAAAAAGAAGCTGAAATGGCACAAAAAGCATTGCAAGATGTACTTGGTCCTGATTTTAAAACAAGTGTGTGGAGATATCCGGGCGGACACATGAGTTGGCAACAATTAAAGCCAGGCGATGATGCATTAGAATCTTTGGGCATTCACTGGATTGATTGGAACAGTTTAGTTGGAGATGCTGAACCAAAAAGCAGAAGACCGACGACTATAGAAGGTATGGTTGAATTTGCTAATACTTCATTAACTTATCAAGCTGAGCAAGATTTAGTTGTAGTTTTGTGTCACGATGCACCAGGAAAACAACTAACTGTTGATTCACTTTCAGCAATTATTAAAAATTTTAAAGATAAGGGATATGAATTTGGAATTTTAAAATAATTTTAAAATTATAAATATTAGCTTAAATTTGCCACAATTAAATTATTATGCAGAGCACCTTTTTGATAAGGTGCTTTTTTAATGTTTTAAATCCTACTAACTATATATAGTATGAATAAAAATCAAAAACCCACATATTGATACTATCTGTAGTATTTGATATAATAAAGCAGTATTAGGAAATAGTAAAAAAATAATTTAATCTTATAAAAAAAGGAAAGAGAAGAGGGATTGCAAATGCTAACTGTAGAAAAAAGAGACGGACGACAAGTTGAATTTGATGCTAAAAAAATTGTCGTTGCGATAGAAAAAGCTATGAATAGTAGTACAGGAATTTACGAGGAAAATTTGGCTGAAAAAATCGCCAAAGAAATTGAAGGATATGCCAAAACGATTGGAAAAGTTTTGAGTATTACCGATATCGAAGACCAAGTGTATTATAAGTTAATTCAGTACAACAATCCCGCTACGGCAAGAGCATACGAAAACTATAAAGCCGTACAAAAATATAAAAGAGAAACTAACACGACTGATGAAAGTATAATCGGTTTATTGGAAGAAAGTAACAAGGATTTGTTAGAAGAAAACTCCAACAAAAACGCTGTGATAGCTTCTACTCAAAGAGATTTAATCGCTGGTGAAGTTAGCAAGGATATTGCTAGAAGAAAACTTATTCCACAAGATTTGCTTCAAGCTCACGATGAAGGAGCAATTCACCTTCACGATATGGATTACATAATTCAACCTATGTTTAACTGTTGTCTTGTAAATATGAAAGATATGCTTGACAAAGGAACTGTTGTAAATGGCAAATTAATCGAATCGCCAAAATCATTCCAAGTTGCTTGTAATGTAATGACTCAAATAATCGCGCAAATAGCAAGTAATCAATACGGTGGTCAAAGTATCGATATTAGATGTTTGTCAAAGTATTTGAGAAAATCTTACGAAAAGAATTTGAATTTGTGTATTGAAACTCTTGGAGACATCGATATGGCTGAAAAAATGGCAGATAAGATGACTCAAAAAGATTTGGAATCGGGAATTCAAACAATCCAATATCAAATCAATACATTGATGACTTCCAATGGACAAGCTCCATTTGTGACTTTGTTTATGTTTATTGAAGATCACGATGAATACAAGGAAGAAACTGCAAAGATAATAGAAGAAATTTTGAAGCAAAGAATCCAAGGAATTAAAAATGAAGCAGGAGTGTATGTTACACCAGCATTCCCTAAGTTAATTTACGTTTTGGATGAAAACAACATTCACAAGGACAGCGAATTTTATCATTTGACTTCACTTGCAATTCGTTGTACTGCTAAGAGAATGTATCCTGATTACATTTCGGCTAAGAAAATGAGAGAAAACTACGAAGGAAATGTGTTCAGTCCAATGGGATGCAGAGCGTTCTTGTCTCCATGGAAAGATGAACATGGAAACTATCAATTTGAAGGTAGATTTAATATCGGAGTTGTTACGATTAATTTACCACAAATCGGAATTTTGGCAGATGGCGACGAAGACAAATTCTTCGAAATATTAGATAAAAGATTAGAAATGTGCAAACGTGCAGGAGTATTGCGTTACGATTTACTAAAAGATGTCACTAGCGATTCTTCTCCAATTCATTGGCAACACGGAGCTATCGCGAGACTTAAACCACACACACCAATCAAAGATTTGTTGATAGGTGGATATGCGACTGTGACTTTGGGTTATATTGGAATTTACGAAGCAACGCTACTAACAATTGGTGAAAGCCACACAAATCCAAAAGGCAAAGAATTTGCAATGAAAATAATGGATATCATGAATGAAAAAATAAAACAATGGAAAAAGGAAACTAATCTAGGATTTGCATTGTATGGAACTCCAGCAGAAAGTCTAACCCACAGATTTAATAGTATAGACAGGGAAAGATTCGGAGTAATCGAAAACATCACAGATAAAGGTTACTACACAAATTCATTCCACGTTGATGTAAGAGAAGAAATATCTGCTTTTGAAAAGTTCTCGTTTGAATCGAAATTCCAAGACAAATCATCAGGCGGATGTATTTCTTATGTAGAAATTCCAAACATGAGCAAGAATTTGAAAGCTTTGGAAACTCTTGTCAAATACATTTACGATAATATTCAATACGCAGAATTCAACACAAAAAGCGACTATTGTCAAAACTGTGGTTTCGATGGAGAAATTACAATCAACGAAGATGGTGATTGGCAATGCCCACAATGCGGAAACAAAGACCATGCTACGATGAATGTTGTTAGAAGAACTTGTGGATATCTTGGAGAAAACTTCTGGAACGAAGGAAGAACAAAAGAAATCAAAGATAGGGTATTACACATTTAATGAATTACGCACAAATCAGACAATACGATGTGGCAAACGGCCCTGGAATTAGATGCACGTTTTTTGTAACAGGATGCAGCCTCAATTGCAAGAATTGTTTTAACAAAGAATACCAAGATCCCAATTTTGGAGAAAAATGGACCGATACGCAAACAAATCAAGTAATAGATTATTTGAACCAAGAAGAAATTGATGGACTCACAATTTTAGGTGGAGAACCATTCGAATCATGCGATGATTTGATAGAAATTGTGGGAAAAATCAGAGAAAATACGAACAAAAGTATCTGGATTTTTTCGGGATACACTTACGAAACACTTTCTCAAAAACAAAACTGCAAAAAACTATTGGACATGTGCGATGTACTTGTTGATGGAAGATTCGTAGAAGAATTAAAAGATTTGAGATTGAAGTTTCGTGGATCTTCAAATCAAAGATTGATTGATTTGAACAAGACCACAATGGATGATATCATATTAGTTGATGAAAATAAATTATAAATAAACCGTTAGAATCAGCTGGTTCTAACGGTTTTGTTTTGCAATTAATTACATATTAGATATTATATTTTTGATAAATGAGCCGACGGTTTTGCTAAACATTTCAGGAGATTTAATGTAGCAGAAATCATTAGTGAAGATTTCTTTCTCAAAAGTCAAATCGTCTTGTGATCCAGTGAACACACCTAGTAATTTTATTTTTTGCATTCTAGTCAAGAATACTTCTTTTGCGCTGTCTTTTACTGCCAATTCTCCGACGTAATCTTCTGCTTTAAATCTGGTTTTGCCAACAAAATTGAGATTTACAATATTGTTGGGCTTACCATCTGTTAGCATTATCAAAAGTTTGGACTCCATTTGTTCCGTCATAATATTTCTCATAAATTTGAGTGCCAATCCGTCTCTGTTTGAGCCTTCTGGATGATAATGAAAAATATTTTTGCAGTTTTGCTCGTCGTAGTCTTTGAATTTTGTAATTATCAAATAATCGTACATATTTTGAAAACCAAGTACACGAACTTTTATGGACAAATCACTTAATGCTTTCGCTATAACATAAGCTTGTGCTGCTATAATTTCCTTCTTCTCACTTTGACTCGCAGACATATCCAGCAATAAATCAACAGACATTGGACTGTTTTCGTTTTTGTAGATTTTGTTAAAAATTTTATTGTCGTTTAGTTTGGTGTGACGCCATGCTCTTTTGATATCGATAGTTCCGAACGTCGACCTTCTAACATCATCATCTTCATTTTTGAAAAGAGCAAGTTTCAGCATTTCACTTAAAACATTGACTTGGCGATTGTAAATGAGGATATTTTTCCCGAAATGTTTAATATTCTCATTGTAAGATTCTACCAAAAGATTCGTTCTGTAGTTTTCAATTCTAGTGGAATTGGCATTCACTATGTGAAAATTTATATCAGAATGAATATCGGTAGACAGTTTATTTTTCAAAGAATTCAAAATAGATTGATCAACAATACTTTTTCCGTACAATCTTTCGATATTTTGATGAACATCCTTAGTACGGGAAGTTTTTTGAGTGGAAGAGTCGTTGTCGACATCCTCATCTTCCAATAATTTGTACAAATCTTCAGTAAATTCTTGTGATCCAATGGAATATTTTTCAAGTTGAGATACATTTTCTTGTTTTGTTATAATTTTCTGATTGGTTTTCTGGATAACTGGTTTGACTTGTTTTTTTATCTTTTCGAAATTATCATTATTGCTAATATCTTTATATGAGTAGAAATATTTATTTATAATCTCAATCAACAGATTTATCAAAGATAAGCTATCATTGCACTTTGTTTTAGTCAACATCAAGATTTCTCTGATGGATTTTGTAGTTGTCCAAGGCTTATCAGTGTAATGATATTTTTCCAATTCTTCAGAAATGTTTTTGGGATTGGAACTATAATACTTGTCAGAATAGTATAATTTCTGTAACCTGTCAAAATCCTCAAGCCCATTTCTTTCATTTAACATTTTATCTTTTAGATTGTTGTCTAAAATTATCATCAAAATCGTAAAAATATCCATTTTGTTTGACACATTATCAATTATTTTCATAACGGAATTCATATCGTAAAATCTGTGGGCAAATCCAAAAAGCGCAGTCTGAAAAATCTCTGAATTGACATTTTCTTTTGTAATAAAATCTAAATTAGGGTTAATGTTGTAATCTTCACTCAACAACCAAAATAGATTTTTGGACCTTGAATCTTCCATTATTCAAATATCTCTTCCGGTTTTAAATCGTCCTTAAATATAGTATCGATAATATCTTGCACGATTGTTTTTTCAAATTCATCAAATGTTTTATTGACAATTCCAAGTTTTAAGCTTGATTTAACGCTCAAACCTCTTTTCATAGCATGGATTGAAGATAACAAACCACGCAAGTCGATACATCTTCCAGAAATTTCAGAATTCAAACTTTTTTCTTGTAAATCCATAAAAAATCTCACGAACATTTTTTGAGCGGTGTCTGTCAATGAAAATTCTTCTGAAAGTATCTTGTTCAAAGTTTTTTCGTCTGTTTTTGGCATATCTATGACAAAAAATCTGGACAACAACGCTTCATTGATTTCACGAGTACCAGCGTATCCGTAATTCATTGTAGCTAAGAATCTTGTTTTATCGTGGATGTCTACTTTTTCAAAACCGGGAATGTCGATAATTCTACGGTAATCCAACACGGAGTGCATAATCGCAACAGAGTCGTTTTTTGCCATATTAATCTCATCAAAAACACAGAAACCACCATTTAATGAAGATTCAAGTACAGGACCAGCTCTGAAAATAACCTCATCGTTTTTCAAAGTATCCATTCCAATCAAACTTTCTGAATCCGTGTTCACATGAAAAGAAATATTCCATTGTGGTCTTTGGAAAATATACGCCAAATTATCGCATAAAATATTCTTTCCAGTAGCCTTAGGGCCAACTAATAACAAATTGTTAGATTCTAAAATGCTAGTTATAGCCATTTCCAAAACTTCTTTTCCATAATAATTAAATCGTGGTTTGGGAATTCTAGATTTGAATTTATCATCTACATCATTATTCTTCAAAAACTTTTCTACATCTTTTATTAAATTTTTATTTATATTTTGTGATTCAAGTAAATTAATCATATTACCTCTTTCATTATTCATCTAATTGTGACATTAGTATGATATAATAAATTAAAAGAAATTGGAAGTAGGTGAATAAATGAAGAAAGCATGGGGAGGTTTCGTAAAAGGATTTGCGAAATTTTTAGATGGATTTTTCGGATTTTTAATAGCATTTATAGAAACATTGGTTAATTTAACTGTGGGATTTAGGTATGTACTAGGATCCATATTATCCTTCGGTTGTATATTTATATTGTTCTTTCCTTATATATTTTTCAAATACAAATGGATTACATTTACGGTTTTGTTCATAACGATATTTCCTATTTTGGGTAAAGGATTTGTCAATTATCTAAAATATGTAAAATATTCTATGGTTGAATTCCTACTTGGATACGGGGATTATTATCTCAATAATTCACAAACAAAATACACTTCTTATTCTGATTACAAGAAAAAATACATCTTCAACAAACAAGAAGAAGAAAGAAAAGCGCGTGAAGAACGACAAAGACGTGAACAAGAAGAATGGACTAGAAGATTTAACGAATGGTTCAATCAAAACGGATTTGGCTTCGATGATTTCGGGTATTACCAACAACAAGGTCAATACGGTGGATACAACCAAGGTTATGGTCAACAAGGATATGGATATCAAAATCAATACCAAAATCCAGTGGACGATTTCGTTAGAACTTACGAACAACATTGCGACACATTGGGAGTTGGATACAACGCAGACAAGTACGAAATCAAATTGAATTACAGAAAACTTGCCAAGAAATATCACCCTGATATAAACAAGGCAGCTGATGCAACTGCTAAGTTCCAAGAAGTTAACAACGCATACGACTTTTTGTCCAATGAACAAAACATAGAAAGATACAATAGAATCAAAAACAAAAAATAGTTTATCGCTGGGAGAATATCTCCCAGTTTTTTATTGGGGAAACTTAAAAAAAGCCTTGACACATTACGAGAAATGCTATAAATTAAAGTAAATACAACATAAATAATATAATCAATAATGAAGTTTAAGAAAAAACAAAATGCTCAACATTGTTATATAATTTAACAATGAAAATGAAAAAATGAAAGGAAATTAAAATGAAAAATTATAATGGTAGAGAAAAATCAACAAAAAAATTAACTATTGTTTTATGTATGGTTGTTTTTGCAATTGTGTTTAGTCCAACAGTTTATGCGGTTAAATTAGTTAATGAACAATCCAAAGTTAATGAATTAGAATTGCCTGAATTAGATTCTATGAAGATAACAAAACAAATAAAAAATATAGAAAAAAGTATTAAATCACAATCTATTTCTAGAATGAATTACAAACAAATACAAGAACAATTGGGAGTTTCCTTTTTAAATAGTGAACTTTCAAAAGACGAGAAGTATATGATTTCAGATGTTGAAACTGATAATAAAGATTATGCGATAATCAAGTGTGATAATTATATTATTGGAGACACATCAAACTATTCATATAATGAAGAAGGATTTTATAGTTATGACGAAGGAAACTTGTACAAATCTCCAATATCATTACAAACGGATATAATTTTAAGTCAAACTCAGCTAAACAATGTATGGACTACGGATTATTTGGGAATGTATAGTTTCGTAGAGCAATTTGTTTCAGAACAAGGATATAAGGTTAATTTAATTGAAGAAAAAAATGACGGTAATCAACCACAAGATTTCGTATCTAAAAAGATAGCTGTTTTTGTAGCTGATGGAATTAGATATACATTGACAGGTAGAACAACAGTTGACAATATGAAACAAATAGTAAATTCAATGAAATAAAATATTTAGGTGCTGCACAATAAAAAGTGCAGCATTTTGTATTGAAAAAATTTTAAAATTTTAATCACAAAAAGCAAAACTTTGTCTAAATTTTTAAAAATCTATTTTTCATTTAAAAATAGCATAAAAATCTAGTTATCCGCATAAAAACTGGACTTATCACACTTTATCAAGGTCAAAACCACTCAATTTACTACTAATTTACTACTTATGAATGAGCTTTGATACGACGATTTATCCTTGAAAAGTGAAGATATAAAGATACTTCCAATAAAATTTGAATATTTAATAGGTAGACACTTCAAAAATGACCTGAACCCCAAAATCCGGAATACGGATGGAGGGGTTTTTGTATGCCAAAATACACAAAAGAATTTAAAATAAAATTAGTACTAGAATACTTATCAGGTGAATCAGGTGGAATCAAATCAATAG
>NZ_JBRFJF010000011.1:0-82221 GCF_052932265.1 Finegoldia sp. P2-F-LR
CACTCTCATTAGTAATCTTCCACCGAGGCTTCTGTTTACTAAATCCCGTTCGACTTGCATGTGTTAAGCACGCCGCCAGCGTTCGTCCTGAGCCAGGATCAAACTCTCAATTTAATGTTTGTTTGAATCTAGCTTTTCAGCTGACTTTTGCTTTTTTTATTCTCACCGAATTATTGTTTGGTTTGTACTTCTCTCAAAGTATTTACTTTATTTAATTTATTAAGGTTCTATACTCACGAAATATATTTTAAAACGTGATTTTCAAAGTTTATTTGAAGTTCGCGTTTTGTGAGCTAACTATTACATTATACTCTTGTATTTCTTTCTTGTCAAGTGTTTTTTTAATTTTTATTTAATTAAAAAATTCACCGAACAATTGAGTGCTTATATATATTATCAAGTTTGCACTATAATGTCAAGTGAATTTTAAAAATTTTTTACTTTTATTTTACTTTAATAAACTATTACTGCTATGTTTTCTCCTACATCATAATATATGCTTTCTAATAGGTTGGGATTTACTTGTATGTCAGAGTTTTGTTCTGTAGATATTGTGTGTCTGTAAAATCCCAGCGTGTAGTTTTTGGAGTAGCCTTTTATTTTGTTATCTATGTTGTAGATTCCTTTTGGGATTGGTTGTGTGATTTTTATTGGTATACTTTTGTTGATTTTGTAGTTGTTGATGTAGTAGAGTGTTTTGTTTTGTTGGTCGATTTCAATGTATTCGTCTTGAATGTCGTTTTTGAGTCTTGACTTCGCTTTTTTTGAATACACTGGTTCTATTGTTTTATCTTCTGCATCATCTAGTGTGAATTTTATGAGTTCGACTGTTTTGTGTTTGTCGATTTCCCAGCCGTAGTCTGTTGCGTTGAGTGTGAGTGTTTTGTTTTCTGCTGTTTTTATTGTGTGTGGTTTGTTGTAAGTGTCTGTTTCTTTTTTCAAATCGTCTACGTAGCGTTCGATTTCACTGTCTTTATATACGAATCCTTGCTTTTCATCAAAGTCCATCATGTCGCGAAGTTGTGCGCCTTTTAGTTTATGGATTGTGTCGTTGAAATCAAAGCTTATTTCGATGTCTTTGAGTTTGTTGAGTTTGTTTTTGGCACGTATGATGTTCCAGTCGTTTGCGTAGACTTTTGGTTTGATGTATTCGTTTTTGAGTGTGATGTCTTCTTTTTGTTCTAGTAATGATTTTTTTATCGTGTCTTTGAGTTTGTCGGTGTTTATTTCGTTTCCGATTTCTTCTGGTATTATTGTGTATTCATCATCCAAGTAACTGATGTATGCGTTATACGATTTTTTGGCGTTCTTATTGAGTTCGGCTTGGTAGATTTTTTTATTTAGTTTGTCTTCGTCAATTGTATAGTCGAAATTGATGTTGTATTTTTTGGTGTCGAAGAACGACAACGGCCATGAGAATGGATTTTGTTCGAATTTGAAATCTTCTGGTATTTTTAGGTTGAAATCCACTTCTTTTGCATCTATTACGAGTTTGCGGTTGTTTGATGCGTTGATTATGAGTGTCCTTATCTCTGCATTTCTGTCCACTATTTTGGATTTTTCAACAAAGCTCATGTTGTAGCCGTTGACGTATGTGTTGGGTAGTGCGTAGAATGTAAAGAATGTCGTCCCACTAAAATACACGAAAAACAAGAATAGTATTGTGGTTATGAGTATTCGTTTTTTCATCTGATTTTCCTTTTTTGTTTATTATTAATATTATTGTACTTTTAATTTGAGTATATATCAATGATTGCAATAAAAAAAGCGAGTGTAATCACTCGCCTTTTGATTATCTTGAGTACAACTCAACTATTAATGAGTCTGTAATTTCGATTGGAATTTCTTGTCTTTCAGGAAGTCTTGTCAATGTTACTTTGAAGTTTTCTTCCTTGTCAATGTAAGGTAATGATTGTGCAAAGTTTGTTTCGTAGTTTTCTTTGAACAATTCATTTGATCTTGATTTTTCTTTCAATTCGATTACAGATCCTTCAGCTACTTGGTAAGAAGGGATATCTACTTTTTTACCGTTTACTCTGATTAAACCGTGAGATACCATTTGTCTTGCTTGTCTGATTGATGATGCAAATGAAGCTCTTAGAACTAGGTTGTCTAATCTAGTTTCTAATTGTCTTACCATTACATCCCCAGTTGTAAGACCTTCTTTGTTGTTAAGGGCTTTTTCGAAGTATTTGTGCATTTGTTTTTCGTTTACTCCGTAATATGCTCTTAATCTTTGTTTTTCAAGAAGTTGCATACCATATTCAGTTAACTTCTTGTCGTTTCTTCCAAGTCCTTTACCCATTCTTTTGTTAGCTTTTGGGTGACCGCATACGTTTAGACCTAATCTTCTAGATTGTTTAAATCTAGGTCCCATCATTCTTGCCATTAATATTCATCTCCATTAAAAAATTATTTGCCGCGATAATTTTTTAAGCCAACGCTATTATATCACCTACTGGTTTGTTTTTCAACAATTTTTGCTTATTTTTGTTGTAAATTTTCGATGAATTTAATGTATTGTTTTGCAAGGTCGTTGTCTTTGTTAAGTGTAGCACCTTTTTCAAGGATTGCATCGTCTATTACGACCTTATCTTTTTCGATATTTACCGATACTGCTACCTTTGTTCTTCCATTAGCTCCTACTAATGTGAAGTAGTTGTCAAATATGCTCTTTAATCTTTGATCTTTTACATATTTTTCGTGTTCGTTCATTAATTTTGCCAATTCGTTAGCTTCTGCATTAGTAAGTTCTCTTGTAACTTTCTTTCCGTCTTTTTTGTATGTGAATGTTACAGTTGTTGCAACGTTTGGGTTGGTTTTGGCTAATTCTTGTTGAATTTGTTTGGATACTGTCTTTTCTCCACCTATTATAGCTACTTGAATGATTTTTGATTTTCCAAGGTATTCTAATGTTTTTTGTGGTAGTTTATCTTTTGGTGTAAGAATCAATGGTACATCAAATCTTGCAGCGATTGGGTTTATTGCCAAGCTATCTGCGAATACTTCTCCACTTGCGAGGTATGCTCCTTGTGCGTTTTTGTAGAATTTGTCAGCTATTTTAAGTGATGTTTCGTATCTGTCATTGCCAGCTATTCTTTCGATTACTTTTGGTAGTTCTTTTTCTAATGATTTGGATACAGAGTTTTCTCCACCGACGATGTAGCATTTTTTGATTTTGGAATCTTTTAGTGCTTGTTTTGTTACGTCGTTGATTTTATCTTTTTGTACTAATACGATTGGATATCCGTTTTTTGTTGCAAATGCGCCAATACTTAACGAGTCTGCAAAATTTTCACCGCTTGCTATGATACAAGTGTCTGCGTCTTTGAATTCTTTGATGATTTCGGCATTTGTAGCGTATCTGTCAGCACCTTTGAATGATCTTACTTTGCTTTTTTCTGGTAATAATTGTTTTGCTACTTCGTTGCTGATGGATTTTTCGCCGCCAATTTTTACAAAGTATTTTGTTTGTAATCTTTTGATTTCTTGGATTAAACTTTTGTCGGCTTTTATCGCATCAGTCAATAAGATTGGCGCGTTGTATTTCTTGGATAGAACTGTTGCACTTAGTGAATCTGGGAAGTTGTTTTGATTTGCAAGGATAGCAAATTCTGATGTTTTGATGTAGCTTTTAGCTATTTGGATTGATGTGTCAATTCTGTCTTTTCCATAAATTCTGGATACTACGTAAGGTTTTGTACTCTGTGTGCTGTCGTCTGTTTTAAGCTTATCCGCTCCTAACAATTCTTTTGTATTGGCATCTACGTATACTTTTGTTCCTTCGTATTCGAATACGTAAGAAACTGCCAAACCTTTGTTTTGTGTGAATTTAGTTGCCAACTTATCGATATCCACAACAGTAGTTTCTGATTTTACTTTTGTTTCATCAAAATCTTTGATACCTTTTAATTTTTCTATCGCAACTTTCTTTGCATCTTCAATCTTTATTGTAGGTTTTTTTGTAACTTCAAAGTCTTCGATTCTGTTGAATGTTTTAAGTTCATTTGTTTTCTTGTCAAATGATACTGTTATTATGTTGTACGGATTTTTTACATTAAAAGAATTTTCTTTTTCAAATACAACTTTGTATCCGTTATCAAGTATATCTTGTTTGTCTACTAATTTGTATTCTTTAGGAATGTATCCGTCTTTTTGAAGCTTAGATATTGTACTGTTTAAGTAATCTTCGAATTTGTCGTCTGATTTTCCTGAGAATAGCTTTTCTGTACTAGAAAGTGCATCAATTCCAATAAGTTTTCCTTCTTTGTCAAATTTCAAAGTGATTCCATTTTGTAATTTGATTTCATCTTTTAAATTTGATTTGTCGATTGATTGATCAATTTTTAGACCAAGTTTTTTGATTGCATCTAACTTTTGGGTTTCATTTGCAGCAAATGAGTTTGTCGATAACAACAATGCTGATAAAGTCAGTGCAGCTACTATTTTTTTATTCATAGGTTCCTCCCAATAAATTTTTAGAATATTTTATTATTTGTTAACAAATTATTCTTAATTTTATTATATACCTATGGTTTTGTTTTCGCAATTGGGCACAAAAAAATAACTAAGCAAATGCTTAGTTATTTTCTATTTGTCAGCTTTCACTGTTTCTTTTTCGTTTGAGGATTCTTTTTTAGTGTAGTCTACTAATTCAAGTATACACATTTCAGAACCGTCTCCTCTACGAGGTCCTAATTTTAAGATTCTAGTGTATCCACCTTGTCTGTCAGCGTAAACTGGTGCGATTTCTTCAAACAATGTGTATACAACGTCTTTTTTGTATATATATTTAAGAGCTTCTCTTCTAGAGCTCAAATCACCTTTTTTACCAAGTGTAATCATCTTTTCAGCTTCTCTTCTAACTTCTTTAGCACGAGTAACTGTTGTTTCGATTTTTCCATTTTCGAACAATGATTGAACTAGGTTTCTTAACATTGCTGTTCTGTGATCAGTTCTTCTACCTAATTTTCTTAAGTTAGCCAATGTCTATCCTCCTTTATTCGTCTTTTATTTCTTGTTTAAATGCAAGGCCCATTTCTTGAAGTTTTTCTTCAACTTCGTCTAAGGATTTTTTACCAAAGTTCTTTATTTTCATCATATCTGCTTTTGTATGAGATACAATATCTCCTACAGTATTGATATTCGCTCTTTTCAAACAGTTGAATGATCTTAATGAGAAATCTAGTTCTTCGATATTGATGCCCATTTGAGTTTCTTTATCTTTTTGATTGTCTTCGTCGTCACTGTTTGTATTACACTCGTAGTTAGGTAATTCACTGAATAATTCCAGGCAATTGATTAGGATGTTACTTCCTTCGCTTAAGGCATCTTGTGGTCTAATTGTTCCATTAGTCCACACTTCTATAGTAAGCTTATCGTAATCAATTACTTGGCCAACTCTGGCATTATCTACTGTGAAATTAACCTTTTTCACAGGGCTAAACAGTGAGTCAATGGCGATATCTCCTATAATATCTTCATCTGTTTTGTTAAATTCAGATATTTTGTAGCCTTTTCCGTTGATAACTGTGATTTGCATTTCTAATGAAGCGTCTTCATTTAGTGTTGCAATGTAGTGATCTGGGTTTTTAACTTCCAAATCAGTATCAACTAAAATATCCTTAGCTGTTAGAACACATGGACCTTTTATGTCTACATTTAATGATATAGGTTCTTCATTGTATTTCTTTACAGCGATACCTTTTAAATTCAAAATTATTTCAGGTACGTCTTCTTTGACACCTTTAATCGTAGACATTTCATGAGCTACACCTTGGATATTTATCTTTGATATAGCAGCTCCTGGTAATGATGATAATAAAACTCTTCTGAGAGAGTTTCCTAGAGTAGTTCCATATCCTCTTTCCAGTGGCATTATGACAAATTTACCGTAATTATTTTGTTCATCTAATTCAACGATTTTTATTTTAGTATCTAATTGTTCAGTCATAAATACAGCCTCCTTCGACAAGTCCCATCAGGAAATCCTGAATTAAGCCTATGTGTTATACTCTTCTCTTCTTTGGTGGTCTACAACCGTTGTGAGGGATTGGAGTTACATCTTTAATAGAGCTAACTTCAAGTCCAGAAGCTTGCAAACTTCTAATTGCAGATTCTCTTCCTGAACCTGGTCCTTTTACATAAACTTCAACAGTTTTTAATCCGTGTTCCATTGCTTTTTTAGCAGCTTCTTCAGCAGCTTGTTGTGCAGCGTATGGAGTTGATTTTCTAGATCCTCTGAATCCTAATTGTCCAGCAGAAGCCCAGCTTAATACGTTACCGTTAAGGTCAGTTAAACATACCATAGTGTTGTTGAATGTAGAAGAAATGTGTGCTTGACCTTTTTCAATATTCTTTTTTACTCTTTTTTTACCGCGAACGTTACGTTTTGCGCCTTTAGTTTTTAGTGCCAATTAATTTCCCCCTCTCTATGCTTGTTTTCTAGGACCCTTACGAGTTCTTGCGTTGTTCTTTGTATGTTGTCCTCTAACTGGAAGGCCTTTTTTGTGTCTTGATCCTCTGTAGCAGTTGATTTCTTTTAATCTTTTGATATTCATTGCTACATCACGACGTAAATCCCCTTCAGTAAGATAATTGTCTAATTCATTTCTGATATCAGATAATTCAGATTCTGTTAAATCTTTTACTCTTGTGTCAGGATTGATTCCTAATTTAGCTAAGATTTTATTTGATGATTGTCTACCTATTCCATAAATTGCAGTTAGTCCAATTTCTACACGTTTGTCATTTGGTAAGTCGACACCTTGAATTCTTGCCATTTATACCTCCTACTAACCTTGTCTTTGTTTGTGTTTAGGGTTATCGCAAATAACCATAACACGACCTTTTCTTTTTATAATCTTGCACTTTTCGCACATTTTTTTAACTGATGGTCTTACTTTCATTGCTTAACCTCCGTTTATTTCTTTCTCCATGTTATTCTTCCACGATTCAAATCGTATGGTGATAATTCAACCGTTACCTTGTCTCCTGGAAGAATTCTTATATAATTCATTCTTAATTTGCCTGAAATATGAGCTGTTATTACATGGCCATTTTGAAGTTCTACCTTAAATACCGTATTAGGAAGAGCATCTACTACTGTTCCTTCTAATTCAATAACTTCTTTGGACATCCTTGTCTTGATCCTCCTTTTTTAAATTGTTTAACATATATCTTAGTTTCTTATCTGTTAAATTCTCTAATTGCAACTTTTTGTTGTATTTTTGAAGATGTTTTATCTTCTTTTTCTTTGGTTTTTCGATTTTACGTTGTTTTCCATCTACTACCAATACATAAGAATCGTCAAGAATTTCCAAAACCATTTGTAGTTTGCCCATATCACGACCACAAGTACTTAAAACAACTTGTCCTGTTTCAAGTTTGTTGTATTGGCTCATTAATTCTAACCTTTTTTTAATTCTGTTACTAACTTATTAGTGATTTCATCTATTGGAAGAGTTCCGTCAACTGTGAATACTAAATCTTGTTTGTTGTAGAAGTCTACTAAAGGTTTAGTTTGTGAATCGTAAACTTTGATTCTGTCTAGTACAGTTTGTTCTTTGTCATCTTCCCTTTGGATTACTGGAGTTTGGCATACATCACAAATTCCTTCAACTTTTGGAGGGTTGTTATCAATGTGATAGCTTGCACCACAGTTTGGACATACACGTCTTCCTGAAAGTCTTTTTACAAGAGAATCTTTGTCAACGTCTATGTTTAATACGCGGTCTAGTTTCAATCCTCTTTTAGCTAGTCCTTCATCAAGGGCTTCGGCTTGAGGGATTGTTCTTGGGAACCCGTCAAGTAAGAAGCCATTTTTGCAATCTTCTTGATCTAATCTATCCCAAACTATTTCTATTGTTAATTCATCAGGTACAAGTTTTCCTTCTGCAAGTAAGCCTTCAACTTTTTGACCTAGTTCTGTCTTTTCTTTGATATTTTTTCTGAAAATATCTCCTGTTGAAATATGAGGAATATCAAATTCTTCAATTACTCTTTTAGCTTGAGTGCCTTTACCTGCTCCCGGAGGTCCTAATAATATTAATCTCATTATAAACTCCTTATTTCAAAAATCCTTTATAGTGTTTCATAGTTAGCATACTTTCCATTTGTTTTACAGTATCTAATACTACCCCTACTACGATGATGATTGATGTACCACCGAATAGGATTTGTATTCCTATAGCTTTTGATATTAGCATTGGTGCTGATGCAACTATCGCTAATATGATTGCGCCTATAAATGTTACTCTATCAGAAATTTTCTTTAGATACATACCTGTTGGTTTACCAGGTCTAATTCCCATAATGAATCCGCCATATTGTTGCAAGTTTTTAGCGTATTCAACAGTGTTGAATTGAATTGCTGAGTAGAAGAATGCGAATATTATAATCAATAACATATTTACTATTGAGAAGATTACTAACCCTGATGTTGTTTGTACTGTGAATATGTGGGCTAACCATCCTGGCATGTCTTTGCCGAATAATAATGCTATTGTTTGTGGTAATTGTAATATTGCTGATGCAAAGATTACTGGCATTACACCACCCATATTAACTTTAATTGGAATATGAGTTGATTGACCACCATACATTTTTCTTCCTACTACTCTTTTAGCGTATTGTACAGGAATTCTTCTTTCACCTTGGTTAATTAATACCACTACTACTAATATTATAATCGCTATTAGTACGAAAAGTAATATTTTCCACCAAGATAACATTCCTTGTCTAGATTGATAAATCATTGTACCGATTTGTCTTGGCATATTTGAAATGATACCTAAGAAAACCAAGATTGAAATTCCGTTACCGATACCTCTTTCAGTAATCATTTCTCCTAGCCATACTAGAAACATTGATCCTGCTACCAAGCTTATTAATATAACAAATCCTGTTAAAAAGCTTTTGTCTACGATTGCTCTGTTAAATAAACCATTAACTGTAGCATATCCTTGAATGAATGCCAAAATTATACTACAGATTTTAGTGTATTTACCCATTCTCTTCTTTCCTTCTTCACCTTCACGAGTAAGCTCTCCTAATCTAGGAAATGCTACTGTTAAAAGTTGAAGAATGATTGAAGCGGTAATGTAAGGGTATATTGAAAGAGCAAATATGCTCATTTGTCTCAATGATCCCCCACTCAATAGGTTCAATAAAGAAACTATTCCGCCTTCTTGACCGCTCATTATTTGTTTGATAATGGCCTTATCCATAAAAGGAACCGGTATTGCATTACCTAATCTAAAAACTACAATCATTAGTAGAGTAAAGCCGATTCTTTTACGAATGTCTAAAACCTTCCATGCGTCTTTTAAGGTTTTAAGCATCTTAAATCACCTCTACCTTTCCTCCGGCTTTTGTAATTTTTTCTTCAGCTGATTTAGTAAATTTATTAGCTTTTATAGTTAATTTCTTAGTTAATTCTCCGTCACCTAAAATCTTAACGCCGTCTTTTGCCTTAACTGGCTTAAAGAATCCTGCGTTTGCTAGGATTTCTGGTGTTATTTCGTCTCCATCTTCAAAACAATTTAAGTCTCTGATGTTGATTTCAGCGTATTGTTTTGCGAAGTGGTTTTTGAAGCCTCTCTTAGGAAGTCTTCTGAATAAAGGCATTTGACCCCCTTCAAATCCTGGTCTTACGCCTCCGCCTGATCTTGAGTTTTGTCCGTCTCTACCACGTCCAGCATTGTGTCCTAATCCTGAACCGTAACCTCTACCAACTCTTTTTCTTGCTTTTACTTCTCCACCTTTAGCAGGTCTTAAGTTGTGTAATTTCACTATAACACCTCCTACTTAACTTCTTCTACGTCAACCATGAATGCAATGTGTCTAATCATTCCACGTATTGCATCATTGTCTTCTTTGATTACTGATTGTCCGATTTTATGAAGTCCAAGGGCTTCACAAGTTCTAATGTGTTTTTCAATTCTACCGATTTTGCTCTTTTTAAGAGTGATCTTTAATTTACTCACTTAAAAGCCCTCCTTATTTTAAAATTTCTTCTACAGACTTTCCTCTTAATTTAGCTACTTGTTCAGCTGTCTTAAGCGATTTAAGTCCTTCTACAGTTGCATTAACAATGTTTTGAGGGTTTGATGTTCCCAATGATTTAGAACGAACGTCTTTGATACCAGCTAATTCACATACCGCACGAACTGGTCCTCCGGCGATAACTCCAGTACCTTCTCCAGCTGGTTTTAATAATACTCTACCAGCTCCAAATATTCCTGTTACTTGGTGAGGAATAGTTGTGTTTACGATAGGAACTGTGAAGATGTGTTTTTTAGCATCTTGGCTAGCCTTTCTAATAGCTTCTGGTACTTCTTGTGCTTTACCAATACCAACACCAACGTGTCCGTTTTTATCTCCAACTACTACAAGGGCTGCGAATCTAAAGTTTCTACCACCCTTAACAACCTTAGCTACACGGTTAATATTTACAACTCTTTCTTCTAATTCTAAACCTTCTATTTCTTTATTTAAAAGTTCCAATACTAAATACCTCCCTTGCACTAAAATTTAAGTCCGGCGCTTCTAGCACCTTCAGCTAATTCTTTAACTTTTCCGTGATATAAATATCCAGATCTGTCAAATACGCATTGTTCAATGCCTTTGTCGATAGCTCTCTTACCAATTAATTCACCAACAAGTTTTGCAGCTTCCATGTTAGATTTTGATTCGCCTTTGTAATCTTTATCTAATGTAGATGCAGCTACTAATGTGTTGTGGTTAACATCATCGATTAATTGTGCATAGATGTTAGTATTAGACTTGAATACGCATAATCTTGGTTTTTCAGAAGTTCCTGTAAGGTTCTTACGAATACGTAGATGTCTTTTAACTCTATTTGCGTTTTTATCAATTTTCTTAAACATACCTTACTCCTTTCCTACTTACCTGTTTTACCGACTTTACGTCTAATATGTTCATCTTCATATCTGATACCTTTACCTTTGTATGGTTCAGGTCCTCTTAAGTCTCTGATTTTTGCAGCGTAGTTACCAACTTGTTGTTTGTTGATACCACTGATAACTAATGTGTGTTGTTCTGGAACTTCAACTGATATTCCTTCTGGATCTTCTTTTTCAATTGTGTGTGAATATCCCAAGTTTAACACTAATTTTTTACCTTGTTTTGCTGCTCTATAACCAGTACCTTCTATAATTAAAGTTTTCTTATATCCTTCAGTAACACCTTCAATCATGTTAAAAACAAGAGTTCTTGTTAAACCATGAAGTGATTTGTGTCTTTTAATGTCTGAAGGTCTTGAAACTGTGATTGTATTATCTTCTACTTTGATAATCATTTCCTTTGGCATTTGTTCAACTAATTCACCTTTTGGTCCTTTTACAGTACACAAATTGTCTTCAGTTATTTTTACTTCAACGCCATTAGGAATTTCAATTGGTTTTAATCCAATTCTTGACATGGTCAAACCTCCTTATAATGTTTGTGTTACCATACGTAACAAATTACTTCTCCACCAATACCTTCTTTTCTAGCAACTTTATCAGTTACAAGGCCTTTTGATGTAGAGACAATAGCAATACCAAGTCCGCCTAAAACCTTAGGAACTTCATTTGCTCTGGCATAGACACGAAGTCCAGGTTTAGATATTCTCTTGATACCTGAAATTACTTTTTCTTCGTTAGGACCATATTTTAAATCTATTGTAATGATTCCTTGTTTACCGTCATCAGTAACATTGAAACCATCGATAAATCCTTCATCTAATAAAATTTGTGCTATTGATTTTTTGATATTAGATGCAGGAACTTCAACAACTTTATGTTTCGCATTAACTGCGTTTCTTATTCTTGTTAGCATATCTGCTATAGGATCAGTCATCATAAAAGCTTCCTCCTTCCTTTCTTACCAGCTTGCTTTTCTTACGCCAGGGATTTCGCCTTTATAAGCCAATTCTCTAAAGCATATACGGCAGATGCCATATTTCTTTAAATATCCGTGAGGTCTACCACAAATTTTGCATCTGTTATATTCTCTTGTGCTAAACTTTGCAGGTCTTTTTTGTTTTGCGATCATTGATTTTTTAGCCACTAAAACTCCTCCTTATTTCTTAAATGGCATTCCCATTTTGTCTAATAATTCCTTAGCTTCTTCGTCAGTGTTTGCAGTAGTAACGACCACAATATCCATACCTCTAATTTGATCTACCATATCGTATTCAATTTCAGGGAATATTAATTGTTCTTTGATACCTACAGCATAGTTTCCTCTACCATCGAATGATTTAGAAGAAATACCTCTAAAGTCTCTTACACGTGGAAGAGAAATGTTCATAAATTTATCTAAGAAATCATACATTTTTTCACCACGTAATGTAACTTTAACACCAACATTCATTCCTTCTCTAAGTTTGAAGTTAGCGATAGATTTTCTTGCTTTTGTTACAATTGGGTGTTGTCCTGTAATTGTTTCTAATTCTTTAACTGCGCTTTCGATAGCCTTAGGATTTTCTTTTGAAGAACCTAAACCCATGTTAAGCACGATTTTTTCCAATCTTGGAACTTGCATGATGTTTTCATATTTGAAACGTTCAACCAAGAAAGGAACAACTTCATTTGTATATTTTTCTTTTAATCTGGAAGTCAAGTTTATACCCTCCTTATGTTACTTAATAGTTTCGTTGTTAGATTTCATAAATCTAACTTTCTTACCGTCTTCAAACTTGTAACCTAATCTTGTGCCTTTCTTGTTTTTAGCATCATAATACATTACGTTTGAAACATCAATCGGAGCTTCTTTTTTGATTAGTCCGCTTTCAACACCACGTCCGTTAGCTTTTTGGTGTTTAGTAACTATGTTAACTCCTTCTACTACTACTCTATTTTGTTTGGCTAATACTTCAATAACATTTCCAGTCTTTCCTTTGTCTTTACCAGAAATAACTATTACAGTATCTCCATTTTTAATCTTCATATCTCTTTACACCTCCAATTATAACACTTCAGGTGCCAATGAGATTATTTTCATGAAGTTATTGGCTCTCAATTCACGAGTTACTGAACCAAAAATTCTTGTTCCCACTGGATTTTTATCATCTTTTATAATTACAGCTGCGTTATCGTCAAATCTGATGTAACTTCCATCAGCTCTTCCCAATGGTTTAGTTGTTCTTACGATAACAGCTTTTACTACATCACCTTTTTTAACCATACCGCCCGGTTGTGCAGATTTAACTGAGCAAACTACGATGTCTCCGATAGCTGCGTACTTTCTTTTAGTACCACCTAAAACTCTTATTACTAGTAGTTCTTTTGCACCAGAGTTATCTGCAACTCTCAAACGACTTTCTTGTTGAATCATAAAATTCTCCTTTCGTAATAAGAATTACTTAGCTTTTTCTATAACTTCTACAAGTCTCCAGTTCTTTGTTTTAGAAAGAGGTCTTGTTTCCATTATTTTAACTTTATCGCCGATACCAGCAATGTTTTCTTCATCGTGTGCTTTAAATTTAGTTGTTTTTCTTAATTGTTTACCGTATTTAGGATCTTTGACAAGTGTCTTAACTTCTACAACAATTGACTTATCCATCTTATCTGAAACAACTATACCAACTATGGTTTTTCTCATATTTCTTTCCATAATTGTTAAGCCTCCTTACCAATGTTTAGCTCACGTTCTCTAATAATAGTCTTAATGCGAGCTATATCTTTTTTTACAAGTCCTATCATCATAGGGTTTTCTAATTGCCCAGTAGCTAATTGAAAACGTAGATTAAACAATTCACTTTTAGATTGTTCTAATTGTTTTTGTAAATCTTGATCTGATAGATTACGAATTTCTTTAGTTTTCATCAGCTTCACCGTCCTTTTCTCCGAACTCTTCACGAGTTATAAATTTAGTTTTGATAGGTAGTTTGTGTTGAGCAAGTCTCATAGCTTCACGTGCTACATCTTTAGGAACACCTGCCATTTCAAATAATACTCTACCTGGTTTAATTACTGCTACCCAATATTCTGGAGCTCCTTTACCTGAACCCATACGAATACCGATAGGCTTCTTTGACACTGGCTTATCTGGGAAAACTTTAATCCAGATGTTACCGCCTCTTTTTATATATCTTGTCATAGCACGACGTGCTGCTTCTATTTGATTAGCTGTTAACCAACAAGAACCTAACGCTTGTATACCATAATCACCGTAAGTTAAAGTATTGCCTTTTAATGCTTTACCTTTCATTCTGCCTCTATGAACTCTACGGTATTTTACTCTTTTAGGCATTAACATAGAATATTTCCTCCTCTCGAATTAGTTTTTAGCTGCTTGGGATTTACCTTTTCTGTTATTATTTCTTCTTTTTTTGTTTTTGTCGTTTTTTTTGTTTTTGTAAACAGGTAAATCTTCTTCTGTCATACCAGGTAACATTTCACCTTTGTATAACCAAACTTTAACACCAAGCTTACCATAAGTTGTGTCCGCTTCTGCAAATCCATAGTCGATTGCAGCTCTTAGAGTTTGAAGAGGAATAGTTCCTTCGCTGTATCCTTCGCTTCTTGCCATATCAGCTCCACCAAGTCTACCAGAAACCATAGTCTTAATACCCAAAGCTCCTGCTCTCATGCTTCTTTGCATTGTTTGTTTCATTGCACGTCTGAAAGAAATACGTCTTTCTAATTGACTTGCGATGTTTTCTGCAACTAATTGTGCATCTAAGTCTTGGAACTTAATTTCTTCTACATTTATGATTAATTTCTTACCTGTTAATTTTTCTAATTTATTTTTTAATTCTTCAACGCCAGCACCTTGACGGCCAATAACCATACCAGGTTTAGCTGTGTTGATAGTTACTTTAATTTTGTTTGATGCTCTTTCGATGGCTATACTGCTAATACCAGCGCTGAAAGATTCTTTCTTGATTAGTTCACGAATTTTGTGATCTTCTACTAAATAATCACTAAAATCTTTTTTATCTGCAAACCATCTTGAATCCCAGTCTTTGATAACACCAACTCTTAATCCTTTAGGATTAACTTTTTGACCCATCAGACTCCTCCTTATAATTCTCTTTCTTCTACAACTACGCCAACATGACTTGATCTTTTAAGGATTGGATAAGCCATTCCTTTAGCTTTTGGTCTCCATCTTTTCATTACTGGAGCATTATTAGCGTATGCTTGTGATACAAAAAGATCTTCTCTGTTTAATCCAAAATTGTGTTCTGCGTTTGCAATTGCTGAATTTAGCACTTTTTCTAAAATTCTAGCACCTTTTTTAGGAGTGAATTTCAATATAGCAAGGGCTTCATCAACTTGTTTACCTCTAATTTCTTTGCATATAAAGTTAACTTTTAGAGGAGAAATACGTACATATTTCGCTATAGCTTTAGCTTGCATTGTCATACCTCCTTATATTAATTACGAACCTTACTCGTTTTTTCGTTTTTAATGTGACCTTTGTATGTTCTTGTAGGAACAAATTCTCCTAATTTATGACCAACCATATCGTCAGTAATATAAACAGGTACATGCTTTCTTCCATCGTGAACTGCAATTGTGTGACCTACGAAGTTAGGGAATATTGTAGAACGACGAGACCAAGTTTTAATAATCTTCTTTTCATCGTTTTTGTTAAGTTCTTCCACTTTCTTCATTAAGTGTTCATCGCAGAAAGGTCCTTTTTTAAGTGATCTACTCATTCTATCCCTCCGTTATTTCTTTCTTCTTCTTACAATGTACTTATTAGACTTTTTGTTTTTCTTACGAGTCTTAAGTCCAAGTGCTGGTTTACCCCATGGAGTTGAAGGAGCTGGTCTACCGATTGGTGCTCTACCTTCACCACCACCGTGAGGGTGATCTACTGGGTTCATTGCTGAACCTCTAACGTAAGGTCTCTTACCTAAGTGTCTGTTACGTCCAGCCTTACCGATTGTAACCAATTCGTGAGAGATATTTCCAACTTGACCTACAGTAGCTTTACAGTCAAGGTGAATTAATCTGAATTCTCCTGATGGTAATCTTAATTGAGCAAATTTACCTTCTTTAGCCATAAGTTGTGCTTCAGCACCAGCTGTTCTAACTAATTGAGCTCCTTTGCCAACTTTCATTTCAATGTTGTGAACTGTAGTACCTACTGGAATGTTTCTCAATGGAAGAGCATTACCAGGAATGATATCTACATCCGCACCACTTTCAACTACATCTCCAACTTTTAAACCTTGTGGTTGAATGATGTATCTTTTTTCACCATCTTCGTATTGTAACAAAGCGATGTTTGCTGTTCTGTTTGGATCGTATTCGATTGATTTAACAACAGCTTTAATACCATCTTTGTTTCTTTTAAAATCTATAATTCTATATTTTCTCTTAGCTCCGCCGCCTCTGTGACGAATAGTTACTCTACCATAAGAGTTTCTTCCGCCAGATTTGTTTAAGCTAACAGTTAATGATTTTTCAGGAGTAGTTTTTGTGATTTCATCAAATGATAAAACACTCATACCACGTACACCGGCAGAAGTCGGTTTATATTTTTTTATTGCCATGTTTTTACCCCCTTAATTACATTCCTTCGAAAAATTCAATTTCTTTTGAATCTTCTGTTAATGCAACTATAGCTTTCTTCCAATCAGATCTCTTACCACTGTGAGCGCCCATTCTCTTAACTTTTCCTTTAACGTTCATAGTGTTAACAGATTTTACTTTAACATCAAAAATCTTTTCGATAGCGTTTCTGATTTCTATTTTATTCGCATTTTTATCTACTTTGAATACATATTTCTTTTCTTCCATTTTTCCCATAGAATCTTCAGAAATAATTGGTTTCAAAATAATATCATATGGTGATTTCATTATTGAAACACCTCCTCAAGAATTTTAACAGCATCAGTTGTAATAACTAATGAGTTGTATTTCAAACAATCATATACATTGATTAATCTAGCTTCACAAATAGCTACATTTTCAATGTTTCTAAATGATCTGTAAAGTGTATCATCATTTTTATCAACAACTACTAAAGCTTTCTTGTCTGCTTTAATATTCTTTAATACTTCAACAGCTTTTTTAGTGCTAATAGCATCTAAGCTTAATTTATCTAAAACGATCATTTCATTGTCATTAACTTTGTCAGTTAATACTGATTTGATTGCAAGTCTTCTAACTTTCTTAGGAACAGCGTAGCTATAATCTCTAGGCTTTGGAGCGAATACTACCCCACCACCTCTCCATTGTGGAGATCTGATAGATCCTTGTCTTGCTCTATCTGTACCTTTTTGTCTCCAAGGCTTCTTTCCTCCACCTCTTACCTCACTACGAGTTTTAGCAGATTGTGTGCCTTGTCTTTTATTAGCAAGTTGATTTCTAACTACTTCGTAAACAACGTGCTCATTAACATCAACGCCGAAAATGGCTTCATTTAATTCTAATTCTCCAACATTTTCTCCTTGTTGGTTTAAAATTTGAACTTTAGGCATGTTTCATCCTCCTTCCTATTTTGACTTAATAGCTTCTCTAACAGTAACTACTCCACCTTTGTTTCCTGGAACAGCTCCCTTAATAAGAAGTAAGTTTCTTTCATTGTCAACTTTAACAATTTTCAAGTTTTGAACAGTTACACGGTCGTGACCCATCTTTCCAGAACCTTTACGTCCTTTGAAAACTCTTGCTGGATAAGATCCGGCACTTCTTGCACCTGCAACTCTGTGTGATTTAGAGCCGTGTCCCATAGGTCCTCTTGAATAGTTGTGTCTAACTATTGCACCTTGAGTTCCCTTACCTTTTGAAATACCGATAACATCCACAACGTCTCCGTCTTGGAAAATATCTAATTTGATTTCATCGCCAAGGTTGAATTGTTCGTCATCATTAATTTTGAATTCTTGTAAGTGTTTCTTGAATGAAACGCCTGCTTTGCCAAAATGACCTCTCATTGGTTGGTTTACATGTTTTTCTTTCTTTTCAATGTAACCAACTTGAATTGCGTTATATCCTTCTTTTTCTTTAGTTTTGATTTGTGTAACAACCATTGGACCCGCTTCAATGACAGTTACTGGAACAACACTACCGTCTTCGTTGAAGATTTGAGTCATTCCGATTTTTTTACCTAAAATACTCTTCATTGAGTACACCTCCTATAGTGTGATATCCACATTAAAATTTACTTACAGCGGATTGCTTTACAATCATACTAAGATTAAAGTTTAATTTCGATATCTACGCCGGCAGGAAGGTTAAGCTTTTTAAGCGCTTCCAATGTCTTTGCGTTAGGATTAATGATATCGATTAATCTCTTATGTGTTCTTTGTTCGAACTGTTCTCTTGAGTCTTTGTATTTGTGAACAGCTCTTAAGATTGTAATAACTTCTTTTTCTGTTGGCAACGGAATAGGACCTGATACTTTAACGTCAGTTCTCTTAGCTGCCTCAACGATTTTTTGAGCTGATTGATCGATTAGTTCGTGATCATAAGCTCTTAGTCTGATTCTGATTTTTTGATTTGCCATTTAGGCACCTCCTCTATATTTTTGAAGAAGCGTCTTGCTGGGTTATGTTCATACACCCTCCCGGGTGTACAGTGACCTAAAATTTAAAAAACTTTTTTAAAAAGTTTAACCCATCGCCCTAATCGTGTAGGACTTCTCGGTGAAAATTACCTCGGAAGATTAATCACGTTTCCCGAGCAACCTTCCACTTCTACGCTTACTAACTTTAGGCACAACTGGTATTATACATTGTCTATACAACAATGTCAACACCTTTTTGAAGTTTTTTTGTAAAATTTCAATATTTTTACGAAAAATTTGTTTCCTTCCTTATTATATAATAAAAAGGGCGGGGAGTAAAAGTTATATTCTTGCTGAACGCATTTCAAAAAACAAAAATAATTTAGCACGAATATCTGTCTCCAAAAATAAACAAATTCAAAGCTTGTGAACCTAAAATCTCAAGTGCGAGCTTCGCTCTGGCACGAGTGAGATTTTTTCACGGTTCACTTCGCTAGAATTTGTGATTATTTTTTACGAATGATATTCTTAGCAAAAACTATTTTTGTTTTTATTGCTAAGAAGTGTCGTCAGTAATTTTCGGTAACATTTTTCGTTTTAACTTGCGACAAATTTTCATCCAACAATTTTCGTTTTAACTTTCAACAAAGTGTTGTTAATAATTTTTTTAATATTTAGTGAATAATATTCTTTAAATCTGGGTATATAAAGTATATCAACAATTTAAGGAGGTGTTAGTATGGTAGAAGAAAAGAAATCAGTTGATTGGATGTCTCTTATTACAGGTATTTGTTTTATTATAGTTTCATTCATAGCTTTTAAAAATCCATATGCCAGCTTAGTGAGTCTGGTGATTTATTTTGGAATAATTGCAATTGTTAAAGGCGTAGGCGGAGTTTTAATTTATAAAAATATAAAAGATTTTACAAGTCTGAACATAAAATTATTCTTTTGGATAAGCATAATAGATATAATACTTGGCCTCATTCTTGTTTTTAATGTCAAATCTGCTGTATTGATCATTCCGTATGTGTTCTCGATTTGGTTTATTATCGATTCAATCAACGATATTAGTTTCGGAAGATATCTAAGGTTTGTTCCAGGTGGACTTTACCATCTTAATATCATAATTAATATTATTACTTTAATTCTTGGAATTATGATGTTGTACAATCCTTTAAGAGCATCTTTTACGGTTGTATTTTTAATTGGAATGTATTTGACAATATCTGGCGTTAAATATATTGCATATGCTTTCAAACATGAGTATTAAAAAAATCGTCTCAAAATGATGTGTGCCATCTTTACCGGGTCATCCAGTAAGGATGGTACATATCAAAACGAGACGATTTTTTATATTTTAATGTTAACCCATTTACCTTGTCTAAATCTGATTGAATTGAACATGTATCTAGAGAATTGGTCGGAGAAGATTCCTAGCCATATTCCCACGATTCCCATTTCAAACACAGATACAAGGATGTATGTTACTACTGTCCTTATGATTGTTACACTTATGATTGAAGAGATTAATGTGTATTTTACATCACCTGCTGATCTCAAACATCCTCCGTAGATGATTTGTGAGATTTGTAGAAGGACTATTACTGTGATGAATCTTGCGATGATTTCTCCTGTTTCTATGATGGAGAGTTTGTCGAAGAACAAATGGAATATTCCTTTTCCAAATAACAACAATATCAAAGATAGTACAAGAGATATCATAAGTCCTATTCGTTGGCAGACTTTGCCGTAAATCTTGGCGTTTTCTTTCTTGCCAGCGCCAAGGCTCGATCCTGTTAGAACGACTGCTGCAACTTGCATCCCATCTGCGAACGAAAAACAAATACTTAGAAGATTCATTCCTACGTTGTGTGCTGCAAATGTGTCTGTTCCAAGTCCTGCTGCCATCAACGCCGTTGTCAAGAACCCTATTCTCATGGCTATATTTTCTACGAACAAATTGGTTCCAAGTTTTACGATACTTGTGAATACTTTAATTGTTGGCTTGATTTTCTTCTTGAAAATGTATTTGATTTGTACGAAACCATCTTTTCTGTAAAGCGATCTGATGCACATAATGCTACTTACGACTGTTCCAAGCACTGTCGCAAGTGCCGCTCCAGAAACTTCCATTTTCGGAAAACCAAAATTACCACCTATCAAGCAGTAATTAAAAAATATATTGACAATACTTGACACCAAGTTAGTTGTAAATGCAATTCTAGTGTTGCCCGATCCTCTTTGTGCTGCATTTATCGTCATACTCACCACGGAGAAAATCATTCCTCCCATGATTATTCTGAAATAATTCAGCGCATCAGTATGCGTGTCCGAGTTACTTCCTGCAAGTCTCAGAATACTATCCGAAAAATACACCATCACAGTGCTTATAACAACCGTTAGCACAAGTCCCATGATAATCGCTGTGACAAGTATTCTGTTTGCTCCTTCTTTGTCCTCTTCTCCAAGACGTCTGGCAACAAGTGCAGATGTTGCGATGTTTATGGAGAAGAATATCGCTAGTGCTATGAATTTGGGTTGGGTTGTAAGACCTACCGCTGCAACAGCAGAACTTCCAATCGAAGATACCATATAAGTGTCGATAATTCCCGCAAGTGCTATGAAAAAACTCTCCAACACCGACGGCCATGCGACCTCTATCGCTCTTCTGTAAAAATTCTTATTCTTCATCTAATCATCCATTCTAAAATTCAATCTAAATAAAATTATCTATTACATCATACTACTAGCAAAAAATTAATACAAGTTAGCAAGGATGATTCTTACAGTTGAATACTCTTCATTAGTATATACGACCTCAAATCCTAAGCTCAAAAATAAATTCAACGAAGGATTGCTGGTACCAATATTATCGTATAGTTCATCTATATCTAATTTTTTTGCCAAATCAATCAAAAACATCAACGCTCTTTTCCCGTAGCCATTGTTTCTGTATTCATCTTTTACAATTAGACTGCAAATCCACCTATCATCTTCCTTATATATACAACATTCTCCGACAGGCTTGTTATGACCCATAATGTAATAGTAAAATCTGTCGTCAGAGTTTATCCATTTGTCATACCAGCTTTTCCATTTTTCTTCTGAGAAATCAATAGCTCCACCGTATTTTTGATTGAAACTCATCGTCTTTTCATCCGCCAACAGTTCTTTTCTGAAATTCATCTCATCGTATTCCGGAATCACAAAATCACATTCGTAGTCTTCATCAATCATAGAATACATACAAGAATCTACAACACCTTGGTTGTTTGTGGCTGATTTTCTAAGACATCCTTCGTATTTCATATTTGCGTTCATCATTACTTTTCCACTTGCAGAGTTTCTCACATCGTGTGTGGCTTCAACTCTTACAGCGTGTTTTTCTTCAAACAAATATTTTAACATTAGTTTCAAAGACTCGGTCATTATTCCCTGTGACCAATAATCGCATGCCAAGCAGTAGCCAATAGCGTAAGTCTTCGGATTTTCTTTGATTAAACTAGCAGATATACAACCAATGTTTTCATTATTAGTGTTACAAATCGCAAAGTACACATTCTTGTCATCATTTATCCATTGTTTTATGATTTTTTCTGATTCTTTTAGTGATGTGTGAGGCTTCCATGTCAAAAACTTCGTAACTCTGCTGTCACTTGCCCAATTTTCATACATTTCGTCTGCATTATTTATTGTAAATTTTCTTAAAATCATTTTGTCAGTTTTCATAATTGCACTTCCTTTTTTATATAATACCATATTATTTTCTTTGCACTAACCACTTTTAAGATAGAAAGTTATCAATTTCGTTGACTAGTTATATTTTATAATTTATAATTAAATCACGATAATGTTTATCGTTAAATAATTTCTGGAGGTGAACTAATGAGTTCAGAAGATAACAGTTGTTGCTGCGAAGTTGTAACAAAAGAAAGCCTCATACACGGTTGTGTCGGTGAAATAATCGGAACGTTTTTGATGTGTTTTTTAGGTATTGGTTCTGTGTGCACCGCTACTTTATACCAAGCTCACACCGGTCCATTCCAAGTTGGTGTCGTATGGGGAGTCGCAATCGCTTTGGGAATTTACGCTACAAGAAATTTATCTTGTGCGCATTTTAATCCCGCGGTTACTTTTGCTATGTGTATTTCAAAAAGATGTTCTTGGAAAAATTTCCCTGTATACGTATTGGGTCAATTCATTGGAGCTATTCTAGCTGCAAGTGCGCTTTGGATATTTTTCGCTGATTCCGTGAGAGAAAATTTAGCTGCAGCTAATTTAACAATGGATGTTGCAACTCCTGCATCTAGTATTTGGTGCGAAGTGTTCCCTAACACAGCAAACGGCGTAATCAGTATGCCTGTCGCAGCTTTTTCGGAAGCGCTTGGAGTTTTCATTTTGGTTATGATTATTTTTTCAATGACTGAAGGTTGTAACGTAGGTAGACCAAGTGATGACTTGTTTCCATTATTCATTGGTCTAACGGTTACAGTATTGATTTGTACGATTGGCCCTATGACTGATGCCGGACTAAATCCAGCAAGAGATTTGGGTCCTAGAGTTGTTGGGTGGTTTGTCGGTTGGAAAAACATCGCTTTTTCTACAGACGCATTCATCGTCTATACTATTGCTCCATTAATCGGAGCTGGACTTGCAGCCATTTTCTTTACAAGGGTAATTGAGCCAATGCAAAACTCTAGAAATAATTGTTGTTAATGTTATAATAATATTAGAATAACATTAGGAGGTATTTATGGAAGATATTAGAAAACAAGTTTCAGAATATTACAGCAATATAACTACAGAAAAAGAAGGCAAAATGCAAACTCAAATCTGTAGTTGTTCGGATAGTATGCCACTTCACATCAAAAAAATAAGAGGAATGGTTCACCCAGAACTTTTGAAGAGATTTTACGGTTGTGGCTCTCCAATTCCATCAGCACTTGAAGGATGTACTGTGTTGGATTTGGGATGTGGAACAGGTGTGGATGTGTATGTCGCTTCTAAATTAGTCGGTGAAAATGGAAAAGTAATCGGCGTCGACATGACAGATGACCAATTGGATTTTGCCAGAAAATATCAAGATCAAATGGCCGAAAAATTTGGCTACAAGAAATCAAACGTAGAATTCAAAAAAGGTTACATTGAAGATTTGAAATCATTGGGTATTGAAGATGAATCTGTTGATGTTGTAATCAGTAACTGCGTTATCAACCTTTCTCCATTCAAGGAAGAAGTTTTCAAAGAAGTGTGGAGAGTTTTGAAAAAAGGTGGAGAATTATACTTCTCAGATATTTTCGCTGACAGAAGGGTTTCTGATGAAATTTACCAAAACCCTGTATTACGTGGTGAATGTTTAGCCGGTGCAATGTATGTAGAAGATTTCAGAAGATTATTGCATAAAATCGGCTGGGAAGATTTCAGATATACTAAAATCGCTAAGGCACCAATCGAAAACAGAAAAATCGAAGAATTAGTTGGAAATGTGAACTTCACATCAAGAACTGTAAGAGCTGTGAAATTACCAGGAATTATCGAAGATAGATGCGAACAATACGGACAATTCGTAACTTATCGTGGAGGTATTTTAGGTAGTGAACACTACTTCGACCTTGACGATCACCACAGATTCTTTAAAGATTTGCCAATGGCAGTGTGTGGAAACAGCTGTGCAATGATCGAAGAAACTAGATTTAAAAAATACTTCGATGTCGTTGGAGATAGAACAAATCACTTTGGTCTGTTCGATGGTTGTGACGGCCCAGGAAGTGAATGTGATTGTGATGGAGACAGCGGTTCTTGCTGTTGCTAATAAAAACAAAAGCTGTGAGAAAACTCACAGCTTTTTTGATTTTACGCCAGTATCACGCTTTAATATATTTAGTTGCTCTTCCACTACCGATTTGTTTGATTAAATGTGTGTCTTTTAATTCTTTCAAGGCTCTTTCAATAGTTCTTTGAGAAATATCTGGACAAAGCATAACAATATCAGACTTTGACAATGGTTTTAACGTTTTTTCGAAAACTTTCATAATTCTCTCAGCAGATGTCAAAGATTTTTCTCCGATAAGTCTGAATCTCTCATCACACTCAACATATGCTTTGTAAATAACTGATAACATATATTTTATAAATGGCAACTCGTTATTTTCTCCAGAATGCCAATTCTCGCTTGATGCTTGTAATTGTTCATAGTACATATCCTTAGTATCTTCAATTATCATTTCCAAGGAAATATATTTCCCCACAAAGAAACCATTTTTGTATAAAAGTAAAAGCGTCAACAGCCTAGACATTCTACCATTTCCGTCATAAAAAGGGTGAATACACAAAAAATCATGCACCACAGATGAAATTAATAACAATGGTGGTACTTTTAATTTTACGGCTTCATCATAAGCACTTATCATTTTATCGATATAATTTTCCGTTTCAAATGCAGACACTGGCTGAAACCTTATCTTTTTCTCTCCAAATGCATTTGTTTCCACAATGCTATTATCGATAGTTTTGAATTTCCCTTTATGACTTTCAGAAGAGTAATAATACAACCTACTATGAAGAGTCAAGATATTATTTTTCGTAAAGTCAATATTTGAATAATTTTCGTGGATAATATCCAACACTTCCCTATATCCATATATTTCTTCTTCATTTCTATTTCTAGGTTCACTTTTTTTCTTCATTAACTCTTCTAATCTACTATCATTTGTAGAAATTCCTTCGATTGCATTAGAAGATTTTGTTGACTGAATCTTCGCAACCTCCACCATCTTTTCAAGTACATCAGAAAAATTTGCTACATAAAGTTCCTGTTTGCCTTTATATTCGTAAATTTTTGATATCAAATCGTACATATTTGCAGGAATATTCAGATTTAATAATTTTGAATAATCAAACTCTCTCATACATTCTCACCATCTTTCTCGCCATTATACCATAAATGGCGTAGATAAATCAATATTGGCGAGATTAATCTCGCCATTCTTATTAATTTGGCGTAGATAAATTAAATGTGGCGATAAAAAAACTACGAGCCTTATCACTCGTAGTTCTCGTTTTAAATTATCTGTACAATCCACCAACTGATTTTAAGTTAGCGTTGATGATTTCCATTACTTTTTCGTAAGCTTCTGTTGATGACATTTCTACATTTTCAAGTGTTTTTCTTTCAGAAAATTCTACTATGTCCTCAGCTGCTTTCTTTCCTACAGTTATTCTTAGCGGAATTCCTATTAGGTCACGGTCGTTAAATTTTACTCCTACTCTTTCTTTTCTGTCATCAAGTAGAACTTCTACTCCTTGAAGAAGTAGCTTTTCGTAAAGTTTTTCTGCAAGTGTATTTTGTTCTTCATTTTTTGTGTTAACAACTGTGATGATTACGTGATATGGTGCTACAACTAATGGCCAAATCATTCCCTTGTCATCGTGGTTTTGTTCTACAATTGCGCTGACACTTCTTGTTACGCCAATTCCGTATGATCCCATCCAGAAGAATTGTTCTTTTCCATTTTCATCTAAGAATGTTGCATTCATACTCTTGGAATATTTTTGTCCCAATTGGAAGATATTTCCGACTTCGATTCCTCTTTTGAATTTCAATGGAGATTTTGTTTCAGGATCGATATCTCCATCTTGTACCATCAACAAATCTTCTACGATTTCTCCTTCGAAATCATCCCCGTAGTTTACGTTTTTGATGTGGTAGTTTTCTTCATTCGCTCCAACGACGAAGTTTTTCATTTGTGTAACTCTTGAGTCAATTATGATTCTTGAATCTAGTCCGATTGGTCCAGTAAATCCTGGTGAACTGTTCAAAGCTAGGATGTCTTTTTCTTCCATCATTTCGATTTCGTGTTCTGGACATTTCAAATAACTTACAAGTTTGGACATGTTAAGTTCACGATCTCCTGGTATGAACACTATTACAGGTTTTCCTTCTACCATCAAATCCACAGCCTTCAAGCAATGTGCTGCGTCAACGTTCAAGAAATCACTTACTTCTTCAATTGTTTTGCAGTTTGGTGTGAGGACTTTTTCTGATGGAAGTTTTTCTACATTTTCATCGTTTACTTGATAGTATACGTATGCTTTTTCATCTGTTGCTGCGAAATCACTGTCATCGCTGTAGCAAATCACACCTTCACCTACATCGCTTAATGCGATAAATTCGTGCGAACTGTTACCACCCATTGCACCACTGTCTCCTGCTACGATTTTGTATTCCAAACCAAGTCTATTGAATACAACTTCATACGCTCTCCACATATTCATGTAAGCTTCACGCATCGCTTTTTCATCTACATCAAATGTGTAAGAGTCTTCCATCAAAAATTCTCTGGAACGGTTGATTCCAAATCTTGGTCTTTTTTCATCACGGTATTTTGTTTGGATTTGGTAAATATTAAGTGGAAGTTGCTTGTAGCTTTTGATTTCACCTTTTACTAGATCTGTAAAATATTCTTCGGCTGTTGGTCCAAGGCAGAATTCACGATTGTTTCTGTCTTTAAGCTTGAACATTTCCGGTCCAAATGTCTTCCATCTTCCAGATTCTTCCCAGATTTCACGAGGTTGAGTTACTGGCATGTGGATTTCTTGTGAACCGTAGTTGTCCATTTCTTCACGAACGATGTTTTCTACTTTTCTTACAATTCGATAGCCCAATGGCAAATAACTGTACAATCCTGCTGCTGTTTTTCTAATCATGCCAGCTCTTAATAGAAGCTTATGGCTTGCTATTTCTGCATCTTGTGGATCCTCTCTTAAAGTTGGCATATAAAATTTATTCATTCTCATAATTTACATGTTCCTTTCTTTGTGTATGTATATGTATCTAAAAAAAGATCCTCCGTCACGAAGACGAAGGATCGCTATACCACTTCTAGTTTGTTAGTTATAAGGTGACAACCCTATGATTTTGACATAATCTCCGAGTTAGGTTCATTCTATCGTAAATGAAAGTTTCCACCTTACACTTTCTCTCTGAAAAATCGTATAGAACTAATATTCTCTTCATCGATACATTAGATTGTATCAGAATAGAATGTTTTTGTAAAGATTACTATTTTATTTTTTCAACAATTCTTGATTTTGTTTCAAAATTATTGTCTGTTCCTGTGAATGAAGAATCTTTTACTGCCAAATCACTCATAGCGTCAATAATATCTTTGAATTTGTTCAAATCTTTTGTCTTGTTGGATAATTCATCAATTCCTTTTTCTTTGTATTCTTTTAGTTTGGAGCTGAATTCTTTTTGTCCAGAAGCAAGCTTGTCGCTACCTGATTTTAATTGTCCAGTTGATGAATCTAATTTTCCAAGTCCATCATTTAACATATTGATTGCATTACTCATTGGAATGATTGCTTTTTCATTGATTTGTGACAATGAAGATAAAAGAGCTGATTGTTTGTTGAATTCTTGTAATCCACCAGATAATTTTGATGAGCCTTCAACTAACGCACTTGAATTCTTGTCCAATTCTTCCATTCCATTCAAAAGCATTGCCATTGCTTTTTCGTTTTGCAATGTTCCTTCTTTTAATGTTTGTGATCCACCTTTGATTTGACCTGTTGCATCGTCAAGTTTGTCGATGGAATCTTTCAATGTTGATAATCCGTCTGCGCCATTCAATGCGCCACCCATTTGTCCCAATCCTTGAGATAATTGGTTAGAAGAATCTACTAGTTTTGCTTTTGATTGATTCATAGCAGCTGATGTTCTCATAAGTGCATTGGATAAATCAGCGTTTCCTTGTGATAATGCAGTTGAGCTTTGTGCTAGTTGTGCCAATGCTGCTTGTAGTTTTTGTTGCCCAGCATTTTGTGAACCAGCATTTCTGATGGATTCTGCTTGAACGTACATTACATTTTTTTGTGCTTGAAGATATGCAATTGTATCGTTTAGTTGTCCTTCTTCGTTGTTTGCTTGTAATTGTTGGATTGCATTGTTCAATCCTTCTGCTGAGCTTTCAAGTCCACGTGCAATTTTTTCTGTGCTTGCACTTCCATCAGCACCACCTGCAAGTTGTGCAACTTGTTGTAATTTTTCGTTGAATTGTGCGCTTGAATCTTTTAATTGTTGAGATTTTCCTGAAATTTGTTCAACTGTATCTGCTAATTGACCATAACTTCCTGCCAAGCCATTCAATCCGTTTGATAATTGTGATGATTTTTCAAGTAGTTGGTCTTTTTGTGCAGTCATTTCTTTCATATTTTCAGTTCCAGCTCTTAATTGTGAAGTCGCATCTTTTAATTTGCCAACTCCATTGTCCAAATCAGTTGCACCTTTGGCTAATTTTTCGGAGCCTTCTTTGATTTTAGCTGTGTTTTCTTTGATTTTTCCAACTGCAGCTGTGTAGTCAGAAATTCCGTTGTACAATTTCAAGCTACCGTCATTCATTTGAGCTACATATCCTTGGATAGGACCTACTTTTGATTGTATTCCTGAGAATTTGCCTTGCATTTGTTGTGTAGATGATGCAAGTTTTTGTGAACCTGAGTGAAGTTTTGTAACTCCTGTTTGCATTTGTGAAATTCCTGAGTTTAGTTTGTCTTGTCCTTCAGATAATTTAACTGATGCATCTACAAGTTTTTGTGAATTATCTTGTAATTCTTTAACACCGTTTTGAAGTTTATCCAATGAGTCGATGTTTTTCTTTTCTTGGAAGAATTCGTTAGTGATTACAGAATAGATTTCTACTGGTTTGTAATCCTTGATGTCCATTTCAACTGAAACTTCGTCCTTGAATTTGTCCAAATTTTTGTCTTCTACAATCCCTCTCAAGTTTTGTTTCATACCTGGTGTCATAACTGTAGTTACTATTTCGTTCTTGCCGTCTTTTACAACTTTGATATCATCTGATGTGACGTTTTCTACTTTTTCATCATCAAATGTCATCGCTGCTACAACGACATATGGTGAATATACATTTCTTGATTGTCCGTCAATTGTTTTGGCTTCGTATCTGTTATTTTTAGAAGTGATTACAATCTTCAAATGACCAGACTTACCTTCCAATTCAGAAGCTTTCATTTCTTTTCCATCTAAGAAGTATTTTACAGATACATCCACTGGAAGTTTTTTGTCAGTGTCACCTTTGTAGTAGATGTCTTTTTTGTTTTCATCTAATTTCAAATATCCGTTTTCAGATTTTAGTTCTTTGTCTGTTTTCAAATCTTTTACATTTGTCAAATTAGATTTGTCGTTCGCTTTTATATTTTTATCTGAATTTAACCACACAGAAACTGATTTGTCTTTGATTTCGTTGCCTTCTACTGTTACATAAACTGTTTCTGATTTTTTGATTAAATCTTGTTGTTCTGCAAATGATAGGTTAGCAAATGTCATTGAAGATACTAATGACAAGGCTAAGATTTTTTCAATTTTTTTCTTCATAGTCTTCTCCTTTACGCTAAATTTTTAGTTGTTTTCTTGATAAATGGGAATGTAACACTCAATATTGCTGGAAGTAATATTATAATTACAAGCATACTGATAATTGCTCCCCTAGCAAGTAACGTACATATTGTGGATACTATTTCCATTTTTGAATAAATTCCTACACCAACTGTTGCTGCCATGAATGATAAGGCACTTGTAACAATTGATTTGGATGTTTCTCTTACCGATGTTTTCAACGAACCATTTACATCTTTAGTCTTTCGATATTCGTACAAGAATCTGTCTGTCATCAATATAGAATAATCTATCGTAGATCCCAATTGAATTACGCCGATTACTATCGATGTGATAAACGGAATTGTTTGATTGAAGTAGAATGGGATTGCCATGTTGATTTGAATTGCAAGTTCTATTGCAGCTATCAAAACAACTGGAATTCCAAATGATTTGAATGATATTGCGATGATTATGAATACTGCAATCAATGATGCTATATTAACCATCTTGAAGTCTTGGTCAGAAATATCTGTCAAATCGTCTGTAAGAACAGCTTCACCTGTCAAATATCCGTCCTTGTCGTGTTTTGCTATTACATCACGCATTTGTGTGATTTGTTTGTCTACTTCGTCAGATGCTGTTTGGTATTCTGAATTAACCATAAGCATTTCGTAGCCGTTTTTTACGAAGTTATCTCTGAGTTTGTCTGGCAAGAATGTCGCAGGAATTGTAACACCTGTGATTGAATTCGTTCCGACAACTGAATTGATACCGTCGATGTGTTCTATTTCATCAATCATAGAATCCATAGCAGTGTTAGATAAATTATCTTTTACAACGATAAAATGAGTACTTGCCATGTTATAGTCTTTCTTCATTTTATTAAGAGATACTATGGAGTCCAAATCTTGTGGCAATGATCTATCCAAGTTGTAGTATAATTTTGTGTTTACAGATCCATAAATTGCTGGAATAAATAACACTACAAATACAATTGCCAACACTTTTCTCTTATCTACGACGAAGTTTGGTAATTTGGTAAATTCTGGAAGCAATACCTTGTGATTGTATTTGTCCACAGCTTTTTCTGTAAGAAGTAGCATTGGTGGAAGAACAACCAAAGTAGATAAAAGTCCTATGAATACACCCTTACTCATTACAAGACCGATATCTTTACCTAATGATAATCTCATCAATATCAAAACTAAGAATCCTGCAAAAGTTGTAAGTGAAGATGAGAATAACGATGAGAATGTCGCCTCAATAGCTTTTGCCATTGCCTTCTTATGTGTGTCTCTCTTTTTCTTTTCCGCTGCATATCTGTGATACAAGAAAATCGAATAGTCCATCGTTACGGCAAGTTGCAACACCGCTGCAATCGCCTTAGTAATGTAGGATATTTGTCCTAAGAATATATTAGTCCCAAAGTTATAAATAACAGCATATCCTATATTCAACATAAATACGAATGGAATTACAGTCGATTCATTCGTCAAGCTCAACACCACAAGTCCAAGTGCTACAGCAAGCATTACATAAATCGGTGTTTCCTTATCTATCAAATCCTTCGTGTCTTTTACAAGAGCACTAATACCACTCAAGTATTTTTCTTTGGATTCGATTTGTTTGATTTGATCTATAGCCTTCATAGTTCTCATTGAAGATGACGATTCACTAAACTTAACCATCATTAAAGTACTATCTTTTGCATAGAACACATCTCTAATATCATCTGGCAAAAATTCGTTAGGAACAGTTGGTCCCAAAATCGAAGTCTTGGATATAACATCCTCAACCCCGTCGATTTTTTGCACTTCTTCTCTTAATTTCTCGGCATCATTATCGGTGCCTTTTAAAATCAACATCCCAGTAGCTGCATTTTTGAAATCTTTGTCCAAAATAGTTTGGCCTTGAGTTGATTTCAAATCAGTTGGCAAATAAGACAAAATATCGTAGTTAATATTAGTCGCCTTATAACCAATTATTGATGGAATCAACAACAAAGTCATAACCAAAAGCACTAGCTTGGGATGATTAGCTATAAATTCTGAAAATTTCTTCATGTAAATCACCCTTATCTATTTAAAATTTGTTTAATCACCTCAACCAAAACAGACTTCATTTCATCAATCGATAAAATAGAATCCTTTCTGATTGCAAGCTTACAAGTTGAAATCACAGTTTCGATAGTCAAAGACAGAATATACAATTTTTGTGAATCAGAATATTCTTTTGAGAACAACTGTGAATACTTGTTCAAAATATATTTCAGAGCAGTGTCTGTTTCAGAAAATCTCTTATCATTTTCTACCTTAGCATACAACGCCCAGTTCAAATTACTCGCAACAAGTTCAAACTCAAAAGGATTAGCAATATAATAATCAATAATATAATCCAAAAAACTAATAAACCTTTCAACATGATCTTCTTGTGTGCACTTCTTCTCTGTTTCCACAACCAAATCTGTAAGCTTCTTCAGGACGATTTGTTCCTTCAAATCTTCCTTATCCTTAAAATAAGAATAAAAAGTTCCCAATCCCAAATCAGTGTTGCTCATAATATCTCTGATAGTTGTCTTTTCGACACCTTTTTTCTCAAATATCTTAACCGCAGACTGAATTATTTGTAATTTATTATCTTTTTTCTTTTCGTCCAAATGCGACACAACTAACCTCCTTTCATCTATTGAACACCGTTCATTTCTTTTGACGTTTTATATTGTAACACTTTTTTGAACTACGTTCAACATTTTTCCTAATTTTTTTATTTTTATTTTTATAATTTAAAACGTTGAAAATCCAGCATTTGTTTTGCAAATTTCGTTTTTATTTGATATTTTTCAATTTCATAAAACAAAATTTTTGAAATTTTGTAACATTTTTTTATAAATTTTCAGGAGTTGGAGTCTGATGTAAATTCAGGCAAAAAAAAACCGTGGATCTAGTCCACGGTATAATTTGCAATATTTTATTTTATATTCATGATAAAATCTCTCTTTTCCATAATTTCTTCTGTTTTTGGACCATAAGAAACGTAAGAGATTTCTGTGTCTAACTCTTTTTCGATAAATGTCATGTATTTCAAGAAGTTTACTTCAAACACATCATTCCAACCGTCAAATTCTTTGTAGATTGGTTTTGCTTTTTTGAAATCATTTGAAATGAATGGCATTTTTTGTTCAACGCCGTCAATTTCATATCCAACGCATACTTTTACTTTGTCGTAGCCGTTTAATACGTCTGCTTTTGTCATGACGATTGAGTTGATTTTGCTCTTTTTGATTGCATAACGAAGTTGTGCAAGGTCAATCCAGCCTACACGTCTGTTTCTTCCAGTTGTAGCTCCGAATTCATTACCCAATTTTCTAAGCTTGTCTGCTTCTTCATCAAATAATTCTGTTGGGAATTCCCCTTCTCCGACTCTGGATGTGTATGCTTTTACAACTCCCATGATTGTGTCATCATCAGTCAATGTAACATCTGCTGCTGATGCGCTGTAAGCAGTTGTTGTGCTTGATGTAACGTATGGGTATGTTCCTGAGTCTAAGTCAAGCATGATTCCTTGAGCACCTTCGAAAAGAACTTTTTTGTTTTTGATCTCTTCTTCGATTTCAGATGCTGATGTGAATGTAACGCCCAATTTTAATAATTGGTCGAACTTGTCAAGCAAATAATTTACTGTTTCATCGACATCGATGTGCATTTTACCTTCGTAAATGTTGTTTTTCAAATAAACTATTTCTTCAACACGTTCTCTTAACAATTCATCGTCAAACAAATCAATAATTCTAACGTTTTGTCTAGCAGCTTTGTCTTGATAAGCAGGTCCTATACCTCTTTTTGTAGTTCCGATAGGATTTTTTCTCATAGATTCCAATAATCCATCTTCTTCTTTGTGGTAAGGTAGAACGATAAATGTTTCTACATCGACCATAAATCTCTTGGAAATTCCTGGGAAATCAGCTTCCAAAACTTTCAACTCTTCAATCATTTGTTCTAATTCGATTACCATTCCTTTTGCCAAGAATCCCTTAGAATCTGTGTCAAAAGTTATTGATGGTAGTAAATGATGTACGTACTTTTTGTCTTTAAAATAAATAGTATGTCCTGCGTTGGCACCACCTGAAGATCTTACAATAATATCATTAAATTGAGAAAAATAATTTACAACCTTTCCCTTACCTTCGTCTCCCCATTGTGCACCAATTATCGCTAATTTATTCATAACAACTTCCTTTCAAATTATTAGATTCATTTAACTGTTAAGTTAACTACAAATCACAACTACTAATTATACCATATTCCCACATTTAAAAATAGTGTAAAACAGGTAATTTGACTGATTTGTTATTTTGAATTATTCTTTCATTTATATTATACACCAAGTTATATCTAATTCTGATACCAACAAAAAAGTCCTCACAAAATCTCCACCAAAATCCAATGAGAACTTCGCTATGTTACGACAAGAATATTTCAATTTTCTATTAAATCATATTAAAATTAAGAAAATTACGTAAAAAATTACCAAAGACAAAATTATGCCAATTTTTAACTTTTTTGATATTTCCGATAAAAATATATTTGCGGCAAAGCTAAACATATTTATTCCCACTAAAAGAATCAATGTGATTTTTGGTAATTGAATATTTCTCTTGTTAACTATAAATATTAAAATTACTGTTATTAAATAAATTAATTTGCATATTCCAGATAAGTACTTGCTTTTCATTCTTCTCATTCTTCTCCCTCTTGATAGTGAATATTCTTATCACTTATATGATAAATTTTCATTTACCATTTGTCAATAAAAAAACTAGCTATTTCTAGCTAGATTTTTCTAATATTCTCTTTTAATAATATTCACGATTTCTTTCTTGTAATCGTCTGTGTTTGGATAGCCCACGATGAAATATCCCTTGTCTTTAACTTGGCCGACTATCATTTGGTTTCTGTATAATTTGTTCTCTCCAGTTCCCAAATACCTCATATCTGTGACAAATCCGATGATAATTCTTTTCTTGTCAGTTAATTTGTATTCTTCTTCATAATCTTTCATCACAGAAAAAGCCATAATTTCTCCTGCAACACCATCGTCAATCGACAATCCATCAAGACAAGCTATTAAAACATCTGCTTCTTTTAACTTCGCCATGTCATTTCTTGCGATGTCGATGTCAGTGATTGTAGCATCATTGTCTTTTTTGTTGTTTATCGAATCATTTCGTTGTGGCACATACAAATCAATGTCCACTTCTTTCTCTATAAATCTCGCCAAATCTTCAGTCCAACGAAACATAGCGTCGTTGAAGAAATGTGATGCAAAATATCCTTTCATTTTTCACCTCAATTAATTTTATCATAATAATTTACCTAAATTATATACCAAATGCACTTTAAATCCACACCCGCATTTTATTATATAGATAACAAGGAGGAGCTTATGATTAAATTAAATAACGTTAAAGTTCAATACAAAGACAATATTGCTATTGATATTAAAGATGAAATCGTCCTAGAAGATGCTCATAAAATAGGAATTATTGGATCAAATGGTGCCGGAAAATCCACGTTAATTAAGGCAATTTTGGGATTAGTTAATTATAGTGGAAGCATTTCAAGTGATATACCCAAAGAAAAAATTGCAGTTCACATGCAGTTTAACAATTATTCAGAAACGGTAAAAACAAAAGATATTATTCAAATGATTACTAATAAAAAAATAGAATCAGATGAAAATTTGATGGATTTAATAAAGTATTTCGATTTCGAAAAATTGCTTCATAAATCATTTAAAAAATTATCTGGTGGAGAAAAACAAAAACTCACTTTAATTTTGGTTATGTGGCAAAATTCTCCAGTCACTATATTTGATGAGGTAACAACAGGGCTAGATTTTGTGAGTCGACAATCATTAATGGAAAAAATAGTAGAATACTACAAAGACAAGTCGACAACAATCCTCATGGTTAGTCATTATTATCAAGAATTAGAGGATATTTGTGATAAGTTGTTGTATTTACATGAAGGAAAAGTTCTTTTCTATGGAAAAAAAAGAGAGATGTTCTTAAAGTACTGTACAAGTTCAGTTATTTTAACCGAAAAAAACAGTATAACAGAATCACTTATACCAAAAGATATAAGATTAGAAGCAATGGAAAACAAAATAGCTGCAGGATTTCATGATTTAAATACAGAGAAAAAATTGATATCATCTCTTGTGGATAATGATCAACAATTCGAACGTTTGAATGATTCTATTGAACTTACAGTTCTTAATGCATTGAAGAAGGAAGGAGCAAAATAATGAACAAATACATTTTTAAGTTTGAAACAAAGTTACTTTTACAAAACTTTACAAGTTTATTTTTCGGAATGGTATTTCCAATATTGATGTCGTTTCTAATAATATCGGGACTCAAAGATGTTCCTGCACCTCTCATTGATGAGGTAAAAAGAAGCATAGTTTTAAGTATTAGTATTATAAGCCCATTTTCTATATTCTTAGTTGGATTATCAGCATTATTTGCTAAAGATTTGGAAGAAGGTGTCTATGATAGGTTAGACTTGTTTTCAATTAATCATTTATCAATGGCAAAATACAAATTTATAGTCTATTATTTATTCTGGACTGTATGTAATATTTTTTATTTTGGGGTTATGAAATACGCTTTAGGTGTTAATATTCCTTTAATATCAATAATAAAACACACAGGATTTGTAACTTTGATTGCTGTTGCTTCTTTTTTTATCGGATATTCTATTTGCATATTCTTTAAAAAATTCTCTATTTCTTTTTCCCTTTCAATGGGAATATACTTTTTTAGTATGATACTTGGAGGAATGATGGGGATTCAAGTAGAGGATATGCCAAAAGGGATCAAGAAGATTGCACAATTAATTCCAATTAGTCACTTTTCTTCTATAGAATATGTGAATGAAGTAGCAAAAGGAGCAAAATTAAACTATTCATTCTTTCAATCTTTAATCGTATTAGTCTTATTATCATTAGTATTATTTACTATATCTATTTACAAAAACAAACGCAAATCGAACTAACAACTACATTTTTTATCAACTTATTATATAATTATTGTAGGATGTGATGGTATGAAAAAAATATTCTTTTTAGAAGACGAATTGCAAATAAGAGAGATTTTAACCGAATACATGAAAATAGCTGGATTTGATGTGTGTCAAAGTTCAAATGGCGATGAAGCGATTAAAATTTTAAGTAGTAATAGTTTTGATGCTATCATCTTAGATATTATGGTCGAAGGAGAAAGCAGCGGAATAGATGTATTAAGGTTTATACGAAATACTCCGTCTATATCAAACTCAAACGTATTGATGCTGACTGCTCTTGACGATTTAAATACTCAAATTAGTGCTTTTGATCTGTATTGTGACGATTATATTGTCAAGCCAGTTCAGCCAATACTATTGATTAAAAAACTAGAAATGATAATGAAAAGAAGAAGTTTTTCACAAAACACTTCACAGGTGGGATTATCGTTAGATGAAGAAGGTTTTCGTGTATTATACAATGGAATGGATTTGAAATTAACAGTTACAGAATTTCAAATTATGTCGTTGTTTCTAAACAATCCAACAAAAGTATTTTCAAGAGAAAATCTCATTAATTCTCTCTACAACACAGATTTTTATGGAAGCAGTAGAACTATAGATTCCCATATAAAAAATTTGAGGAAAAAACTACCCAAAGACTTTATTAAAACAGTTATAGGAGCGGGGTATAAGTTAAATGAAGAAGCCTAAATTAAATATTTCATCAAAAAATTTTCTCTATAATATCATCCTCACTCTCTTGATATGTACTATTATATTTTCCTATATGGCTTTTTATATGCCCAATGTATACTTAGAAAAAAAAATAGAATCAGCAGAGAATATTGCATCATCAGTTCATGATTCATTTATAAAAAACAAAAATTACAATAATCTAAATGAAATCGCAAAAGAGGGTATGTATTCATATTTTATTCCTAAAGGAAAAGATAAAGTTGTGTTTTCAGGTCTGCGATTTAATTTAAGTATGACAATTAAAAATGAAAATATAAAAAATCTTTTACGCTCTCTTGAAACCGATGAGTTCAAAGAGATAAATTCTAAAAATTCTGAAAGATTAATAAACCCTTTAATAAAAGAAGCAAAAAAAGAACTAGAAAAATACGTTATAATTGATAGTTACAGTAAGATCAATAATGTATCAAAAGACACTTTTAGTATTAAAAGAAAGAATAATTCAATACTAATCAAAGCAGAGTCCAAAACAAAAGATTCTATCGCTACTAATCTTATTTTAATATCAAAACATTCTGAAGGAACTTATGTTTCTATATATCCTTATATATTTAACAGCATTTCCGATATAAAATCTACTGTGATTTCTGCATTTCCTGTGATTTTCTTGCTTATAGTAATGATAGTGTTCTTACTAAATAAAATCTACTCAAAATCAATAACACAACCAATTCTAAAGATGAATAATTTCACTAAAGTATCCAAAAACCAAAAAAACGCCAAATATGATTTGGAAATTCATACTAACGATGAGATCGAAGAACTTTCTAATAACTTGAAATTACTGTACGAAACACTAACTGAGAATTATAAAATATTAGAAAAAAACACGAAGAAAAAAGAAATCTTCATCAAATCTACATCTCACGAATTGAAGACACCTCTTCAAACTGCTATTTTATTGAATGATAGTATGATTGAAAAAATAGGAAAATACGAAGATACCGACAAGTACTTGCCAGAACTTAGGAAAAAATTATACCAAATTCAAATTCTAATAGATGATTTATTATTCATGAATAAAATTGATGAAAATCCGATAATGGAAAATTTGAAATTATCAGAGATAATGAAAGAATCCGTTAAAAATCATCATGATTTAATAGCTGAGAAAAATTTGAAAGTAACGATTAAAGGAGAAAAATCCGACATAGTAGATTATGACCATTTCAGAATAATTTTTGATAACTTACTAAAAAACGCAATAGAATACACAGATTTCGGAGGAAACATATGCTGCGATTTTAATGATGTTATTGAGATTTCAAACAATCCTACAACTGTAGATAAAAATCTTTTAAATAAAATCACACACCCTTTCGTATCATCCACAAAAAATAAATCTAAAGGAATTGGAATGTATATCGTCGAAAACTTACTTGAAGATATGAATTATAAAATTAAAATAGTGTATTCAAACGAAACATTCACTGTGAAAATTTTAAAAACCAATTAATCTCGTAATCATTAACGAAAATATTAACTATGAGCTCAAATAATTGAAACAATGTGTTTATATGTGGTATCATAAAAATATATTTTAGGAGGTTCTCAATATGGAAAATTTAGATTTTTTACAAGAAATTTTAATGACTTCTTCTCCATCTGGCGACACTAAAGTCGTTATGGAAAAAGTTAGAAAAAAATTCGAAGAATTAGGAAAAGTTGAAATCAACTTCACTAACAAAGGTGCAATGGTTGTTACTCTTCGTGGTGAAACTGACGAAAAACAATCTACATTTGCAGCTCACGTAGATACATTGGGATTAATGGTTAAAGAAATCAAACCTAACGGAAGATTAAAAACATTCTTAGTTGGTGGATACGCATACAACTCTGTTGAAAATGAATACGTAACTATCTCTACAATGTCTGGCAAAAAATACACTGGTACATGCTTAAACGACAAACAATCAGTTCACGTTTACGGCCCAGAAACTAAAAGCAACGAAAGAAACGCCAAGACTATGGAAATCAGAATCGACGAAAAGATAGAATCAGCTGAAGATGTAAAAAAACTTGGAATTAACGTTGGCGATTTTATATATTTAGATTCAAGAACACAATTAACAGAAAGTGGATTCGTAAAATCAAGACACTTAGATGACAAAGCTTGCGTATACGTATTATATGAAACAGTAAGATATTTTGTAGAAAACAACATCACTCCAAAACACACACTTAACTTCTTCATCTCAAACTACGAAGAAGTTGGCCACGGTGCATGCTACGGAATTCCAGAAGAAACTGACGAATTCATCGTTGTAGACATGGCTGCTCCTGGAGATGGACAAACATCTTCTGAATTTAAAACAACTATCTGTGCAGCAGATTCTTCAGGCCCTTACGATTTGGAATTAAAAGAAAGATTGGTTAGAATTTGTGAAGAAAATAATATTGCCCACGCAGTTGACATCTATCCATTCTACAGTTCAGACGGATCAGCAGCATTAGAAGCAGGATATAATTTGAGAGTAGCTTTGATTGGCCCTGGTGTTGATGCATCACACGCAATGGAAAGAACTCACCAAGAAGGATTACAAGCATCTATCGATTTATGTATAAAATACATCGAAGACAAGAAATAAATCAAACTTAATTAGCCGAATAATTCGGCTAATTTTTTTGTGTAAATAGCTTTATTTCGCTAAATTTCTTTGCAATCACCAATATACATTATCAATTTTCTCAAAAATTTTCCCAAATTTTTAAAATGATATCTGTTTTCTTTCGGGAAAATTACAGGAAAACATTGAGTAACTGGGAAAAATTTATTTTTATTATAAAACTTGAACATATCAACATTTGTTTTCCCGAAAAAATATTTATCGAATAAAAATAAGCCTATTATGAAAACGGTATGCACAAAAATCATTCGTTTTCCTAATTTTTCTTTACAAAAATTTTTCAAAAAACTTTGAAAAAGTGCTTGACATAGCTGTTTTATGGTTATATAATACTTATTGCAATGAGGGATATGAAATGAATTATCATTTGGATATCCAATGAATATTAAACTCGATAATTTCTGTTTGGTGAATAATCAATTATTACCAAATAGAAAATAACATATAAATATTAAATGAGGGGGAACTAAAATGATTAAGAATAACAGAAAATATTTAGATTTTGCAAAGAAAACATCTCTTGGTTTGAACACAAACATGTCATCAATGACATTCGCAAGTGTCGATCATTTTAACGAAAGATTCTCTCCATTGTTTGGATCAAGAAGAATCTTCAAAAACAGAAAAAACGCATAGGGGGTAAAATTTATGAGAAAAAATAATATTAGAAAAAGTTCACAAATTAGTTTTAACACAAGTATGGCGAGCATGAATTTTGCTCAAGCGGATAACTTTTACGAAAGAATGACACCATTATTTGGTTCAAGAAAATTAAAGAAAAACAAAAAACAAGCGTAATAACTAAACAAATTAAACAAATAGTAACATCTTAAAAGAATAATAAACAATTAATAGGGGGAAAATAATATGTTCACAAAAACAACACAAAAACAAATCAGAAATTTCGGTAAAAACTGTACAGTAAGCTTAAGCTCAAACATGGCAAGTATGAATTTTGCACAAATGAATGACTTCTACGAAAGAGTTAATCCTCTTTTCAATACTGAAAGAAAATCAAGAAAGAGCAAAAAACAAGCTTAATTAAATAATTCAATTCCAGATTAAGATAATTGAGAAAATCCAATCTGTTAACGTATCAAATTTATTTGACGTTTAAATACAAAATCCAACTTCATGTAGAAGTTGGATTTTTTTGTTTATAGATTTTTGGATAAAATGTCACAGATTCTTTCAGATGCGTGGCCATCTCCGTAAGGGTTTGTGGCTTCACTCATTTTGTCGTATTCATTTTTGTCAGAAAGAAGTGTGGTCATTTCGTTGTAGATGTCTTCTTCACAAAGCCCAGTTAATTTTAATGTCCCTGCCTCTACCCCTTCAGGTCTTTCTGTTGTGTCTCTCATTACTAAAACGGGCTTTCCAAGTGCTGGGGCTTCTTCTTGAATTCCACCTGAATCTGTCATTACGAAGAATGATTGTTTCATGAAGTTGTGAAAATCAACTACATTCAATGGTTCGATAAGTTTGATTCTAGGATGATTGTCAAATACTTCGTTTGCGATTTCTCGTACTTTTGGATTCAAATGTATCGGATAAATCACATATATATCTTCATTTTCGTTGACAACTCTTTTGATTGCTCTGAAGGAATTTTTCATGGATTCTCCCAAGTTTTCCCTTCTATGCATTGTTAGAAGAATCATCTTTTTACCTTCGATCAAATTTTCGTTAGAATAATTGTCACGTACTGTTGTTTGAAGTGCGTCTATTACTGTGTTTCCCGTTACGAAAACTTTGGATTCATCTTTGTTTTCTCGTAGCAAATTATCCCTTGCAGTTGTAGTTGGTGCGAAGTGGAAATCTGCCAACGATCCTATGGCTTGTCTGTTAAATTCTTCTGGATATGGAGAGTATTTGTTGTAAGTTCTAAGTCCTGCTTCCACATGACCTACTGGTATTCTCAAATAAAATGCAGCAAGTCCTGCAACAAAACTTGTCGAAGTGTCTCCGTGAACCAAGACAATGTCTGGTTTTTCTTCTTCTAATATAGATTTTATTTTGTCTAAAATAGTTGTGGTAACATCGAACAAGCTTTGTTTTTCTTTCATGATATCCAAGTTGTAGTCTTCTTTGATTTCGAAAACATCCAATACTTGGCGTAGCATTTCTTTGTGTTGTCCAGTTACAAGTACACAAACTTCGAATTCGTCTCTTTTTTTGAGTTCTTTCACAAGTGGACACATTTTAATCGCTTCTGGTCTTGTCCCAAAAACCACCATTACTTTTTTCATTTTTTACCTCTTTTGAAAAAAAGGCGCTGCAAATTTAGCGCCCTTTGATTTGTTTTATAATTTGTAGAAATTGTATTTGTTATCAACATCGATGTTTCTTGTATCAAGTACAACTTTGCCTTTTAATACATCCATGTTTTCTCTGATTTCGTCGTGACCAATCATCACGATTACAAAATCAACATCGTCTAAGAATTTGTTCAAATCGTGGTATTGATTTTCCACAACTTCTCTTTTCACCATTGGATCGTAAACTTTCAATCCATCTCCCAAATGTTCTTTTTGGTGTTGTAACAATTGAAGTGTTGGAGATTCTCTGACATCGTCTACGTTTTCTTTGTAAGTCAATCCGTAAATACCAACTCTTGAAAAATCTTTTAAGTTGTTTTCTTGCATAATATTGTAAGCACGTCTAAGAACATATTCTGGCATTGAATCGTTGATTTGACGAGCTTTGTAGATTATTTCAGTAAGAAGTGGATAATCTCCAACTAAAAACCATGGGTCAACTGAAATACAATGTCCACCTACACCAGGTCCTGGTGAAAGAATGTTAACTCTTGGGTGTTTGTTAGAAATTTTGATAACTTCATTGACATCAAGTCCACCTTGGCGACAAATCTTAGCCAATTCGTTTGCGAATGCAATGTTGATATCTCTAAATGTATTTTCAACAACCTTTGTCATTTCAGCAGTTTTGATGTTAGTTAGATTGATTTCACCTTTGCAGAACGTTGAGTACACTTCTTTAACTTTTTCGCCGTATTTTGGATCGTCAGCTCCGATTGTTCTAGCGTTGTGTTCCAATTCATAAACCATGTTACCAGGAATAATTCTTTCTGGAGCGTGAACCAAGTTTAATTTCTTGCCTGATTTTTCCATGTATTCATTAACAACAGGTCTGACATATGTGTCGATTGCTCCCGGTGAAACTGTTGATTCAACAACTATAATCGCATCTTCTTCTGCAGGTTCCAAAACTGATTCTACAGCTTTTACTACATAAGAACAATCCAATTTCTTAGATACAGGATCGTATGGAGTTGGTGCTGTAATAATATAGAAAGAAGTGGACACTGGTTTTAATGAAAAAGTGATGTCTGAATTCAAAGCTTTTTCGAAAAGCTCATCCATTCCTTTTTCTTCAAAAGTTAATTCTTTATGCTTTAATTTTTCAATTACTTCTTCTTTAATATCTGTTCCAACTACCTTGTTGCCTGATGTTGATAGCATCAACGCTGTAGGTAGACCTATGTAACCTAAACCAATTACATTAATCATAATATTCTCTCCTTTAAAATAAATTTTCTATTCTATTTAATAATCTTTCGTTATTTTTTTGTGGATTTAATTCTGATTGCATCTTTCTGCAGTTTTCTTGAAGCGTGTGGTAGAATGATTGGTCATCTCTAAGTTTAAGCAAAACATTTCTCATTTCCTCATCTGATTCGTGATCAACCGCAACTCCCACATTCCATTCGTTCACAACCTCTGACAAATAAGTGTCTCTTGCGACAATTATAGGAAGCTCTGCGTGAATGGATTCGTATAATTTGTTCGGAAGTGCAATCCTAACATTCTTCATCGACGCATCGTACACTGAGAATATGCAATCGCATTTCGAATAAAGCTCTGCAATTTCATCGTCATAGTAAAATTTGCCACGATATTCAATGAAATCTTTCGTTTCAGCAAGTTCTTTGAAGTAAGTTCCACTCTCGAAACCTGCCATCATCAAATTCATTCCCAAACCGTCCATAGCTTTCGTAAGCTTTTTCAATTCGTTCAAATATCTTAGCCCACCGATGTATCCTACAGTGAAAGTATCGTGTTGGTTTTTCACCCTTAACTTATCATAATCTCTGAATAATTCCAAATTTGGTATATTAGGCATGAACACCAAATTATCCTTGCTGTATTTCCCTTCAAAATGTTCCCAGAATTTCATACTAGTAACAATCATCAAATCCACGAATGAAAGCATATTGTTCTCTCTTTTTTTCAAAACAGAAGACACAATATTCATCGGGAAATTCTTCTTGTCATCAGTCAAATATCTGTGAATATCCGGTACTTCGTATATAATCTTAACCTTGTTGTCGTTATTTTTCTTGTATTTTGTAGCTATCTCTAGCATATCATAACTTTGGACGTGAATTAAATCCGGTTTAATTCTCTCCAATATTTTATAAGCTTTCTGTGAGAATTTGTAAGTTGGAATAAGCCTTTTCATAGGGTTACTGTTGTCAGCATCTATGTTAATTATTTCCTTCTTGCAAAAATCACGCTTGAAATCATATTTTTCATCTCCACCTTTGTCCCAACAAATAGCATACAAATCGAACTCATCTTTTACAAGATCCATTCTCTTTATAAGCCTTGGAGGTGGTGTCGTATTAATCAAAAAAGTGTATTTTTTTTGATTTGATTTTTCCATTTTTCATCATCCTATTAATATATTTAACAGTTAAAATTATATCACAACTTCACTAAATTTGCTTATTTTTTCTGTAATCTTTAGAATTTCTTAACGTTTGAAACCAAAAAATACCCACACTACTATTATAAGTGTTTTGCAAATACATTTGTCTTTAATCAATAACAATTTTTATACTAAAATAAATTCACAAAACAATGTAATTTCTATTAAATAATTGGTATAATTAAATTGGAAGAAAACAAATCTTCACTACATAAATTAGGAGCTAAAAATGAAAATGAAAAAATTATTTAAAATGTTGGCTATTGCCCTATTGATTTGCTTGAGTGTGCAAGTAAGTAGCTATGCAATGGACTATCCGGAATACGACGGAGAATTGTATAACGCAGCTTTTGATGGTATGCCTACAGGAATATATAATAAAGACGGAATACTTGTGGATCCATACGATGGTTCAATTATAAAAGAAAGAAACACTTGGATAAAATTTGGTGATAACACTCAAACATATGAAGATATTGCAGGGAATATGGCTAAGCAAGATGATTATGGAAATAACGCGTTAAATTATGTTCGTTGGATAAACAGCGATGGTACCATAAATAAAACAAAAAGATACGACGATGTAAAAAAGAGAACAGAAAGCGGAGTAATCAGGTTCATAATAAGAAAGAATCCTGCAAACAAAAAGAATGTAATAGTTATTTTGAGAAATCTAAATACAGGTGAAACTCGTAAAACAGTTGTCCCTTATGGCAAGAAAAAAGAAAGAGCATTGGACTTTGCAGATTATAAAATCGAAAAAATGTATCAAGAAGGTGTCAATAACGAAGAATTTATTATAACACCAGAAATTAATGAATTTTCATTAAATCAAGACAATGTAATTAACCACGATCACGACATCTACCTCACTGTAGCTGAAAACACAGAATACAAAGAAGAACAAAAAAGAAAACAAGAAGAAGAAAAACGCAAAAAAGAAGAAGAAAAGAAAAAAGCTGAAGAAGAAAAAAAGAAAGCCGAAGAAAAACGCCAAAAAGAAGAACAACTAAAAAAAGAAAATGAAGAAAAACAAAGAAAATACGAAGAAAAACTCGCCCAACAAAAACTTCAACAAGAACAACAAAAAGCCAAACGCAAACGAATCACAATCGCTGTCGTTGTCGCTTCAGTTATTTTAATAGCAGCTGGATTTGTATTGTACAAGAAGAGAAGATAAAGCCTTCAAATTCAAAAATACAATTATACAAAATATCTATAAATCTCCCAGCATTTATTGAATTATTCTATAATTAAGATTTTTTACGTCGTATTTGATAAGATTATATTAACAAGGCAATGTAAATTGTCTAAAAAATAGGAGGTAATTTATGGATAGTAAAGAAGTATTGGCTCAACAATCAAAATTATTTAGAGAAAATTTGCCAGGAGTAACTGAAAATTTCTCAGATTTATGTGGTACTGTTTTTAAAGACGGAAAATTATCTTTGAAGGAAAAAGAATTGATAGCTCTTGCAATTGCTATTACTGTAAAATGCGAAGGATGTGTTGTTCATCACACTACAGGATGCGTAGAAGCAGGTTGTACAATGGAAGAAATTTCAGAAATGATTGGTGTATGTGTTGCTATGGGTGGTGGCCCATCAAAAACTTTCGCTGGAAAAGCATTACAATTAGCTGAAGAATTATTAAAATAATTACGATTGACTAGCTGCAAGCTATTTGCAGCTAGTTTTTTGGTGGAAATTTTTCTAGTTTTGGAATATGATTATGTTAAAAGGGGGAGTTTATGAACGCGGATTATACGAAGAAAATGATAATGGAAAATTTAATCAATCTTCTCAACAGAATACCTCTGAATAAAATTACGGTGGGAAAACTAGCTGAAGAATGCGGAATCAACAGAAACACGATTTACTATCACTTTAAAGATTTGAACGAAATCATCGACACGATTTTTGAAATAAGACTTAAGAGAGTGTTGAATGAATCGGAAAATATTTCTTGGGAGGATAATTTTATCGAAGAGTTTCAGTTTACTATTGATTACAAAACTGCGATTTATCACATTTACAATTCTATTTCTAGAAAAACACTGTCTGATTATTTGTACAATAAATCGGGACAAATTATGAGAAACTACATAGAAAATGTGGACAAGGAAATTCACGCTAAAAAGGATGACAAGGAGATTATTATTAAATTTTTCCAAAGTGCGATTACGGATTTAATTATCAGATGGCTGAATTCTGGAATGGATGAGGATATCGAAGAGAAGATTAAAAGGATAGGATTTTTATTAAAAGATACTGTTAAATCTTCATTAACTAGGAGTAAAATGAATTAATTTATTAGATTTTTTGTCATTTTTGTTAGAATTTTAGGCAAATACACCCTTTTGTCCAAAGACTTTGATTAACGTTTGAGATACAATGAAGTTAAGATATATATCTATTGAACTGATTCTAAAAAATTTTAATATATGAAAAGGTGGTTATATGAAAATTATAGAAGCTGGAAAAAGATATGGATTTGATAAGGTATTCGATTATGTTGCGAAGGATCCTCAAAAACGAGGGGTACAATTAGTCGAATGGGCAGAAAACCTTTCTCACGGAGATTTCTCGCCTCAAATTAAAATTATAAGGGAAGTTTTTAAAGACGAAAATCACCCTTACCATAGTTTTGTGATGAAAATTTTCCAAGAAGTTGACAAAAAACAAATTAAAAAAGTAGCGTATAACTTTTTTATGAATGCGTCTGTTTTGGGATGGCAAACTCAACAAAAATACAGAGAAGAATACAATTGTAATATCCCATGGGCAATTTTGTTGGATCCTACATCTGCATGTAACTTAAAATGTACTGGATGTTGGGCTGCTGAATACGGCTACAAACAAAACTTAAGCTATGATGAGATTGATTCTATCATCACTCAAGGAAAAGAATTGGGAACTTATATGTATATATACACAGGCGGTGAACCTCTTGTGCGTAAAGATGATTTGATTAAATTGTGTGAAAAACACAACGACTGTATATTCTTATCATTTACTAATGCAACTTTAATTGACGAAGATTTCGTAGACGAAATGCAAAGAGTTGGTAATTTCATTCCTGCGATTTCACTTGAAGGTTTTGAAGAAGCAACTGACGGTAGACGTGGAGATGGCGTTTATAAAAAAGTAATCAAAGCAATGAAGATGCTACAAGAACGTCATTTGATTTACGGTATTTCTTGCTGCTACACTTCCCAAAACTTTGATTCAATTACAAGCGAAGAATACTACGATTACTTAATAGAGTTAGGGGCGTATTTCGTGTGGTACTTCCACTATATGCCAGTTGGAAATGCTGCTGTAACTGATTTACTACCTACTCCTGAACAAAGAAAACAAACTATCGAAAGGCTAAGAAAATATAGAGCAGAAAAACCATTATTCGCATTGGATTTCCAAAACGATGCTGAATATGTTGGAGGTTGTATCGCAGGTGGAAGAAGATATCTTCACATTAATGCATCCGGCGATGTGGAACCTTGTGTTTTCATTCACTACAGCGATTCTAATATCAGAGAAAAATCTTTGTTGGATTGTTTGAGAGCTCCCCTATTTACAAAATATCACGACGGTCAACCATTCAACGATAATATGTTGATGCCTTGCCCAATGCTTGAAAATCCAAACGAACTTAGAGAAATGGTTCATAGCACTGATGCAAAATCTACTGATTTGGAATCTAAGCAAACTGTAGATTCACTTTGTGGTAACTGCGATGAATATGCGAAAAACTGGGAAGTTGAAGCAGAAGAAATCTGGGACAAGAGTCCTAAGAAGGAAAGATTTAAAGGTTCATATCACACAATGAATCGCCAAGAAACAATGAAATCAAAATAATTTCAATGAGCAGCTTTTAATAAGCTGCTTTTTGTATGCCAAATTTTCTGTTGAATAAAAAATATTTAACTGGGTATAATTTTGTAAGAGGTGTAATATGAGATTTATTGAAAAAAGTACGATATATTTAGCTGGTGGATGTTTTTGGGGAGTGGAAGCTTATTTCAAAAAATTACAAGGTGTAATAGACACTGACACAGGCTATGCAAATGGCGAAGGAACAGACACTTATTATAGAAGAGTAAAACAAACTCATCACGCAGAGACGGTGAGAATTGTCTATGATAAAAACAGGTTGGATTTGGCTGAAATTTTACTTCATTATTTCAGAATTATCAATCCAATTTCTGTGAATAAGCAAGGAAACGATGTTGGCGAACAATACAGAACTGGAATTTTCTACGAAGATGAAAAAGATTTGGAAATAATCAATTCTGTTGTGAATTACATTCAATCAAAATACGATGAAAAGCTAACTGTTTTGGTTGAAAGATTAGAAAATTTTGTATTAGCAGAAGATTATCACCAAGATTATTTGGACAAAAATCCTGGTGGATATTGTCACATCAATCTGAATGCTTTTGATGAGGATTTGGATACGACTGAATACAAGAAAATGTCCGATGAAGAATTGAAACAAAATCTATCCGATGTGAGTTACAGAGTTACTCAAAACGAAGCGACTGAACGCCCTCACACATCAAGCTTCAATGATTTTGATGAAAGAGGAATCTATGTCGACATCGTAAGTGGTGAGCCGTTATTTTCTTCTAAGGACAAATACGATGCGGGTTGTGGTTGGCCATCATTTACGAAAACTATTACGTCAAGTTCTGTAAATTATTCCGATGATCACAAATTATCCAGAGTTAGAACTGAAGTTAGAAGCAAACACGCTGACAGTCATTTGGGTCATGTGTTCGACGATGGTCCTAGTGAAAAAGGCGGTCTTAGATATTGCATCAACGGTGCAAGTTTGAGATTTGTCCCATTAGAAAAAATGGAAGAAGAAGGATATTCACAATATATTCCGTTCGTATAAATCGGAAAATCACAAGGAGGATTTCGTTCCTCCTTTTTTTGTGTGCAAATTAATTTATTGGGCTTTTTAGGTGTTTACAAATCGCACGAAAACTGGGATAATATATCTGAAATTAAATAAGAGGAGGAAAAAATGGATAAAAAGAAAGCAAATTTACTTGCTAAATTAGCGTTATTAATAGTAGCTATCCTTTGGGGAAGCTCTTTGACTGTAGTTAAGCAATCTTCCAAAACATTCAATCCCAACTTTATCTTGGCAATAAGATTTACGTTGGCAGCTATTTTATTATCAATCATTTTCTGGAAGAGACTTCGCCAAGCAAAATATGACGACATAAAAAACGGACTTTTGATAGGAATATTTTTGTTCATGGCGTATTCATCACAAACATTGGGGGTAAAATTCGCAGATCCTGGTAGAAGCGGATTCTTGTCTGCATCTTATTGCGTAATCGTGCCGTTTTTGGGTTGGATTGTATTCAAACAAAGACCAGACAGATACAATTTGTCGGCGGCGGCTTTGTGTATAACGGGAATATTTTTCATATCGCTTTCGGGATCGAGCGCTCACGTGGATAATCCGTTGGCATGGCTTGGAGATTTACTGGCTTTACTTAGCGGATTGTTGTTCGCATCGCACATCATCGCAGTAAGCGCCCTTGCAAGAGACCGTGACCCTATCGTCATGACGATATTGCAATTTATAATGGCGGCTGTGTTATCTTGGATAACTACAATTGTAGTAGAAGACAATTCAAATCTTGTCGTCACTTCAAGATCTGTGATGGAATTATTGTACTTAGCTATAATGTGTACTGCCGTTGCACTATTACTTCAAAACATCGGACAAAAATACACAAACCCATCCACTGCTGCAATTATTTTGGGATTCGAGTCAATATTTGGAATTTTAATTCCTGTACTTATCGGGATCGAATCATTGACAGTTTTCTCAGTAATCGGATTTGTATTCATATTTGCAGCGATTCTTGTCAGCGAGACAAAACTTTCGTTCTTGAAAAAGGACACAATAACTGCACAATAAATAGTACTTTTTAAGTACCAATTAAAAAACAGATAGCTAATTACAGCTATCTGTCTTTGTTTTGGCGGAGAAAGTGGGATTCGAACCCACGTGGGAAATAATCCCAAACGCATTTCGAGTGCGCCCCGTTATGACCACTTCGATATTTCTCCAAATATAATAATATTATAGCACTTTTGTTGATTTAATCAAAAAATGTATTTTTGTTTTATCTTTGATATAATAATATTGAAATATAATTGGAGGAAATATGAAAATAATAGGACTTACACCACTTTACAATGTGGCAGAAAACAGACTTTTTATGCTTAGAAAATACATTGAACTTATCGAAAAAAACGGAGCTTACGCAGTGATTCTTCCGTTCAATTCCGATAGGAAATTCTTAGAAGAAATCGTCGACAGGTTGGACGGAATCGTGTTTACAGGAGGACTTGATGTGGCTCCATCATATTACAATGAAGACAAGATTTTGGAATGTGGAATTTCATCAAATGTACGCGATGAATTGGAATTTAATCTGATGGATATTTGCTACAAAAAGGACATTCCCACTTTGGGAATTTGTCGTGGATTGCAAATAATGAATGTGTATTTGGGCGGAACTTTGTATCAGGATTTGAAAAAACAAAAGAACATCTCCATCATTCACTCTCAAGACAAACCTTACAATGATTTGGTTCACGAGGTTACAAATTACGGAATGTTCAAAGAAAAATTTGGCGACAGATTTTATGTGAATAGCCTTCATCATCAAGCTATCAAAGATGTTGCAGAAAATCTTGATGTGTTACAAAAATCTTCTGATGATATAGTGGAAGCGGCATACGTTAAGGACAAGAAGTTCTTCTTGGGAGTGCAATACCATCCCGAAATGGCGTTGGATACTTTGGCTCAAGGACACGAAATTGTCAAAATGTTTTTGGATTCAATAAAATAGATTCAATAAATTATGTAAACCTGTGATTGTCACAGGTTTTTTTGTTTTCCTAAAACTTAGGAACAAATCTTATCAGAATTTACGCTTATCGTTGACATAAGCTTGATTGAAAATATTTCTGTCGATGTGAAGGAAATCCAATATTTCGTAGCTTTTTGGATATCTTCCCGAAAGCACAACTTTTCCATCTACAACTGTGATTGGAAGTTTCATCCCGTTATCAATTTTCTGTGCAATCCCTTGTTGTTCGAACATATCGGGATTCTTGTTTAATTTAAACCTGTCGACAACGACATTCTTTGTTTTTAATTTCTCCAAGAAAAATGACAACATCACAGAATTTCTATTATCCATTTCATTTTCGAACAAATTATTCTCGTCTACTTTGTTCTCAAAAATCATCATTTTCATACTATCACCTATTATAATTATATCAGATAATAATGTGCTTTATTTGTGATAAAATAGTTGTAACAAATTCAAGGAGATTATCATGCAACTTTTAACTGAAACCCAAAGGCAAAAATATTTGGATATTTGGCACAGAGACAATGGAATATCAAGTTCTGGGCTGAAAGTAATCGCCTGTATATCCATGCTTATCAGTCACATTGTGCAATGCAATATGCTTCAAAAATTCAACATTTATCCTACGATGACACTCACATCATCTGACTGGAGAGTCACAGTAGGAGCATTAATGCTTTTTATCGGAAGAATTGCGTTTCCGATTTTTGCATTTTTGATCGTAAATGGAATGTTTCTAACCAGAAGCGTAGAAAAATACATAGTAAGGTTGTTTTCGTTTGCGATTATTTCGGAAATTCCTTTTGATTTGGCGATTAGTGGTGAAATGTTTGATTTTTATCACCAAAATGTGTTCTTCACGTTGGCACTTTCTGCGTGTCTTATATTTATCGTTGAAAAAATCGATAAATTTGACCAATCAAATTTCGTGAAGGCGATTTTAAAATTAATTTCCATAGCCATTTTCTGTGTAATTGCCAATTACTACCACACAGATTATTCTATGCTTGGAATTTTAGCGGTGTTTTTGTTGTATTTGGGCTCATCTTCCAGAAGAAACATTTACATAGCGATATTGTTCGGGTATTTTTTCGAAGCGTATATGTATTTGTTCGTGTATCTGTCGATTCCCATCATTCACTTTTACAACGGCAAAAAAGGCAACATCAACAAATGGGCATTCTACATTTTCTATCCAACGCATTTGTTATTGATAAGTTTCGTTCGTGATTTCATTTTATAGTTTGAATTTTAATCTAAAATACATTAGAATTATATATTATACTTTTAATGGAGAATTTTATGGAGAAAACTAAAAAACAAAGTGAAATTTCACTGGAATCTTTTGTGACAATCGCTGTCGTTTTCGGACTTTTTGGCTACATTGCAAAAGTTATGGGTCTTGGCAATATGTTTAATACTTTGATGAAAACGGCGCACGATTTGCTGCTTAACACTGTGTTTTTCATAATGGCAATCGCAGTTTTAACAGGTGCGTTGTCCAAGCTTTTAAGCGAATTTGGAGTTATCGCGCTAATCAACAAGATCATCAGCCCTATTATGAAACCACTTTACAATTTGCCTGGAGCTTCGGCGCTTGGTATATTGACGACTTTTTTATCGGATAATCCGGCAATCATTGGACTTGCAAAGGACAAAGGATTTGCCAAATATTTCAAGAATTATCAGCTTCCTACGTTGTGCAATTTGGGAACTTCATTCGGAATGGGATTTATCGTGTGGACTTTTATGTCTTCGCTTGGAAATGGTACGGAATTTTTCAAGGCGGCATCCCTTGGAGTTTTGGGAGCAGTCGTGGGTTCTGTGGTTTCCGTAAGAATTATGATGCATTTCACGAAAAAATTCTACGCCGATACTGATGAACAAGTGGAATTTGAAGAAGAACAAACGATCAAAGAAAAAGAAGATTTGACTTTGATGGAAAGAATTTTGAATTCAATGCTTGAGGGTGGAAAATCTGGTGTACAAGCTGGGATGGACATTATTCCTGGAGTTGTTGTTATTTGTACGTTGGTTATGATTCTCACATCAACTGGAACTGTTGAAAACGGAACCGTAGTCTATACTGGTGCTGCTTATGAAGGAGTCGGTTTGATTCCAAAACTTGGAGCATTGCTAAATCCCATTTTGAAACCATTGTTTGGGTTCACCTCATCAGAATGCATTGCATTTCCACTTACAGCTTTGGGAAGTGTCGGAGCAGCGCTTGGACTCGTTCCAAAATTATTGGAGAAAAATTTAATCACTGGAAATGATATCGCAGTTTTCACAGCCCTTGGAATGTGCTGGTCAGGATATTTGTCCACACATGTTGGAATGATGGACACATTAAACGCCAGAAAACTCGCACCAAAAGCAATTCTATCTCACACAATCGGAGGAGTAGCAGCTGGAATCAGCGCACATTTCTTGTATTTATTGTTAGGATAAAAAAATCCAACTTTGCTTTTCAGTAAGTAAAGTTGGATTTGTTTTTTTATTTGATTAGTTTCGACAAAGTTCTAAATTCAGGACTTCCCGCCCTTTTCAAAATATCGAAAATCAACGTTTCAGAATTGATTACCAAACAGTCCATCTCTCTAAAATTTTGAATAGCATTCATTTTATTTTCAACACGTCTGCTTGTAACGCAATCTTCAAGCACAATCATTTTATATTCGTCAATCAAATCACGTATCGTTTGGTAGACACAAATGTGAGTTTCCGCTCCGACAATTACGATTTGTTTCCTTCCTGTTTTTTCGATTTCATTCATAACATCATCAAGCTTTGCAGTAAAATCTACCTTGTCGAACACCTTCGTTTCGTATTCTTTCAAACATTCTACAGTATCTCCAAGTCCTTTCGGATATTGGCGTGTTGTAATCACAGGAATATCGTAAATTCTTGCCATCTCCAACACAGCCTTCGTGTGATTAAGCACGTATTCATTGTCGTGAAGAACAGGCACCAATTTTTCTTGCAAATCAATCAACAAAATTATCATATCGTCTTTATTCACATTAAACTTTTCCATATCTCACCTCAAAACTATCATACCATAAAAAAAGCACGCCTCACAGCGCGCTTTGATTTATTTAAAATTTCAATAACTATTTCACCACATTTTTGTAAATCAAAAAGCTTATCAATAGTAGTATCCCTACTCCTGCGACAATTCCAACTACTTTTAGTTTGGAGTTTAGTTGCTCTGCTTTTTGTTCACTGGTGTCGATGATGTCTTCGGGAATGAACTTCTTTGCGACCATCATTAATGATGGAGCGAGGATTAAATCATCCAAGATTCCCAATCCAGCGACGAAATCCGGCACGAAATCCACAGGGCTTACTACATAAAGCACAGACAATGCCAATACTATTTTCGACAATAATGGTATTTGTTTATTAAAAAATGCATACCACAATGTTGGTATTTCGTTCTTCAATCCTAATAATTTTTTAATCATTAACTCACCTCAAATATATTATACCATACATTGCACAATATATCGTATTACATAATAGTTACAATTTATTTTTTGATTTTTCCTATTAATCCTCCAATGACTGCTGGGATTATCCAAATAAAGCTTTTGATTTGCACTGGAAATACTGATTCGATTGTTTTCAACAAACCGAAATCCAATTTGAATCCGTTAAGTAGTACTATAATTGCGTAAATCGACACTCCGATTATGGATCCTAATTTTACGTTTCGTGAAAATGTATTTTGCTTGAACAAATTCAAGAAAATCAAAACTATTGCCACAGGATATATTGCTGTCAAAAATGGCGCGGAAATTTTTAGTATTTTTTCGACGCCAACTACTGCGAAGAACGCACTAAAAACTGTGGAAATTATTATGATTACATCGTATGAAATGACTCCGTTTGTTTTGTCTTTTAGCATATCACTGAAGAATTGTCCGACTGTTGTTGTAAGTCCAATCGCCGTTGTGAGACATGCCAATGCCATTGCAACGCAGATTAATACCTTTCCCAAAATCCCCAAATGTTGGTAGCAAATGTATAGCAACAAATCAACTCTTTCGACATTTCCTAGGTTGAACTTGGATGTGGCAGCTCCGAGGTAAATCAATCCTCCGTATACGAAGCAAAGTCCTATAGCTGCTATGATTGACGCTTTTATTGTGTATTGTTTGATAGTTTTGTCATCTGTAATTCCGTTTCCCATAAATCCTTTGGTAACTACAATTGCAAATACTAATGATGCCAACGCATCCATTGTTTGATATCCTTCTTCAAAGCTTGATTGGAAGACTTGAATTTGATATGTATTCACGGGCGTTGCAACGGGAGATATTATTCCTTTGAAAATAATCACGACAAGAGTTGCAATCAACAACGGCGTCAAAATTTTTCCTAAATTATCTATTATTCTGCTTGGTTTTCTGACGAATAAATACACACAAGCAAAAAATACTACCGTGAGCAAAACAGAATTTGCTCCTTTGAAAAATCCTTTTTGAATTATTTCTACTGTTGTTGCTGCAGTCCTTGGAATTGCAAGTCCCGGTCCTATCGCAAGCATAATTATAGTTGAGAATATTAGTGAAAATCGCGGACTTATAGTGTTGCCGATTTTTTCAATTGTTCCACCGCTTTTTGTCGCTGCGAGTAATCCCAAGAAAACCAGTCCTACTGCGCTTAGCAAAAATCCTAATGTCGCAATCAAATACTGATCTCCTACTTTATTACCCAAAAACGGTGGAAATATCAAATTCCCCGCTCCAAAAAACATCGAAAATAGTGCGAATCCACTAACAAATATTAATTTCTTATTTTTCATGATTACCTCTGTATAAATATTTTAAATTTTTATTAGTTCTTACAATTCTACCACAATTTCTTCCAGATAACAACTTTTTTCTAAAAAACAAACTTGTGCGAATGTTTGTTTTATTATAAAATACGAATAGGTGATATTATGGAATTAAAACGCAAATTATCAATATTATCAGACGCTGCCAAATACGATGTTAGTTGTTCTTCTAGTGGTTCAAAAAGGAAAAATACCTCTGACGGAATAGGCGCGGCGCACAATTCTGGAATATGTCACAGCTGGTCTGAAGACGGAAGGTGCATTTCGCTACTTAAAATTTTACTCACAAACAAATGCATTTACAGTTGTGAATACTGCGTCAACAGAAAAGAAAACAACATCGAAAGAGCAGAATTCACTCCAGAAGAAGTGGCTGATTTGACTATAAATTTTTACAAAAGAAATTACATAGAAGGATTATTCCTGTCGAGTGGAGTTGTAAAAAGTCCAGACCACACGATGATGCAACTTATCAGAGTTGCAGAGATTCTTCGAAATGATAAAAAATTCAACGGATACATTCACATGAAGGCAATCCCCGGAGCAAGTGAAGAATTAATCGAAAGACTAGGTAGACTTATCGATCGTATGAGTATTAACATAGAACTTCCAACTAAGTCCAGCTTGAAGATGCTCGCTCCTCAGAAAACGTATGAGTCCATTGAAAAACCGATGGATTTTATTAACGAATCCATAACTCAGTACAAAATTGACAGGAAAACAATCAGAAAAACTCCTTTGTTTCTACCAGCTGGTCAATCCACTCAAATGATTGTCGGAGCAGGTCGTGAATCGGATCTTACAATCATCAACAAAGCAAGTAGCCTTTATGAAGATTACAAGCTCAAAAGAGTTTTCTATTCGGGATTTGTCCCTGTAATCAAATCGAAATATACAGACGGAATCAAAAAAGTTCCCATGCTACGTGAACACAGGTTGTATCAAGCAGATTGGCTGATGCGATTTTACAAATTCAAATCAAACGAAATTTTGAACGAACAAAATCCGTTTTTTGATTTGACGTTAGATCCCAAAGCATTCTGGGCAGTGCAAAACGTAGCGAACTTTCCAATAGAAATAAATCGCGCATCTTATGAACAACTTCTTCGTGTTCCAGGATTCGGTCCAACATATGCGATGAGAATAATAAATGCGAGAAAATTTGCTAACCTCAACTACGACGATTTGACCTCTCTTAAAATCTCACTGAAAAAAGCGAAGAACTTCATACTTGTAAACGGAATATACCGCGGACAAAAATACAGCACAAAAGACGATTTGCTGGATATTTTGAGAATACAAGAAGGAAAAAATGTAACACAACTTAGTTTTTTGGAGTAAATATGAGATACAGTTATGACAACAGCTTAGACGGCTTGTTTACGGTGATTTTTGAACAGTACAGGCACATTGAAAATTCAATTATCGTTGTGAAATCAGAGCAATTGGATTTTTTGAATGATGACATATACGTTGAAACAAATACTGACAAATCATCACGTGTGAAAAAATCGATAATAGACAAATTCGGATTCAACTTTTATCGTAGCATCAACTACGCATTCGTCTCAGAAAATCCCGACAAATCAACAATTATCGCTAAGACAATCAAAAATATGTACACATACGGCTACAACTTCATCAACTCATCCGACAAAATTGCAGTTCAATTCAACAGCCTGTGCAAATATTCCACAAGAGAACTTCACGCATACAAAGGACTTCTTAGATTCAAAGAAATCCAAGACAATTTCTTGTTCGCAGAATTCGAACCTAACAACGACATTTTGGAATTACTCACCTATCATTTCAAAAACAGATTGAGAAATGAAAAGTTTGTGATTTACGACAAAAAAAGAAACAAGTGTGCAATATATGTGGACTATGATTTGGCATTTTACGATGTACAAGAAATTTTCAAAGAAGAATCTGATGAAGAGAAAATGTTTGAAGATTGCTGGATAGAATTCTACAATTCAGTCGGGATAAAAGAGCGCCAAAACCTCAAACTTATGCAGAATAATATGCCGAAAAGATACTGGAAATATTTACCAGAAAAAAACAAAATTTATGATAACGAAGAATAATTAATTTAAAGGAAGACAAATATGAAAGAAACCGAAGAAACAAACAATAAATTAGTCAGTCAATTAATTGAAAAAAGTATAGAAGCTTTTATCTTAGGAATTGAAATTTATAATAAGCCAACAATAAAATATAGAATAGAAGGATTTAGTTTTTTTATCTGTAATGCATGGGAATTGATGCTAAAAGGCGAATTAATAAATCGTGGAATACCTATATACTATAAAGACAGCCCAGAAAGAACTATTACTTTATCTGAATCAATAGCAAAAATATATTCTGATAAAAACACAAGAATAAGGCTTAACCTTGAAAAGATTATTGATTTAAGAAATATAAGCACTCACTTTATAACTCAAGACTATGAAGTAAAATACGCTCCTCTTTTTCAAGCGTGTGTACTAAATTATATTAGTGAAATCAATAGATTTCACAGTGTAGATATAACTAAATATATACCTCAAAATTTCTTAACTATTTCTGCTCATTATCAGCCTTTGACTAATGAGGAAATTAAATTGAAATACCCTCCAGAGATAGCAGAAAAATTCATTAAAGAAGCAAATGAGGTTGATGTCCTTACGGATGAATATAATTCAGATAAATTTTCAATTAAAATAAAGCAAGTTTTGTATATAACTAAGAAAAGAGATGATGCTGATTTCACAGTTCGTATAGAAAAAGATTCTAAAACTCCTATTGAAATAGTGAAAGAACTTAAAGATCCCGCTGATACTCATAAATACTCTTTTAATAGTGTGGTTACAGCTGTTCAAGAACGTTTGAAAAGAAAAAATATTGTATTATCTTATGAGAAAGGTTTTACTGCATATGTTCTAACTCAATTTATCAATTTTTATAATATAAAAGAAAATGATAAATATTGCTATAAGCATAAGATTGGAAACAACAATAGCTATACATATTCTCAACAATTTATCGAATTTATAGTTGATGAAATAAGTAAAGATCCATTAAATATTGTTGAAAGTCTTAAAGATGGTAATAAGAAATTGAATATTTCAAGAGAAGAAAGCAAAAAAAGATAACCCCAGGCACATAGGAATGCTCGATATAAAATATCTACCCCTTTTTGGGACCCAGCGTTAATCCTTCACAAGTTATCTTTGTTAACTATATTATAGCATATTTTCAACAAAACAAAAAGAAAACTTATCTTAATCTCAAAAAAATCCCTGAGCAACAATGCTCAGGGATTTTTGGTACTCCCACCCGGATTCGAACCGGGGATGCCCCCTTAGGAGGGGGGTATTATATCCAGCTTAATTATGGAAGCACATAAAACCGACTCAAATCGGCTTATGATGCAAGAAGTGCTCCTAACAATTCGTAAGTGTATTTGGCGCTTCTTTTTATTCTAGTTAATGTGTCTGCTTTTTCGTAAGGTTTTTTGACAACGAGGCTTACTTCTCTTTTGTCGCCTTTTCCGGTGTCTATCACAACTTTTCCTACGATTTGTCCTTTTTTCAAAGGAGCTTTCAAATCTTTTTTGATGTCGACTTTTTGTTGCAGACCAGTTTTGGTATTATACAAAATGGATACGTCTTCTGTCGGATAAATCTCAACGTTTTTGTCCACAACGCTGTTGACTGATTTCGTTTCGATTGGTTTTTCGCTGTTTAATATATTCATTGGTTCAAATGAATTTCTGACGTATTCAAGCATTATTTTTTGGTAAGTATTTCTGTCGTATTTTGTGGGAGCTCCCATCAAAACAGATACTACTTTGTTTTTAGGATCGTTTGGTTTCAAGCTCATCGTAGTTATCAAACAGTATCCAGCTTTTTCAGTTGTTCCTGTTTTAAATCCATCTACGCCTTCTATTTTTCCTAAAAATGGAACTGTAGTTGCAGCTTCGTATTTTCTACTTGGCATTACAAGTTTTTGTGTTTTAGTGTAATTCAAAACTTGCGGGTAATTGTTGATTGTATATGTGGTTAATTTTGCCAAATCTTTTGCGCTCATCAAATTTTCCTTGTCTTTTTCAGGATAACCTGATGCAGAATAAAACTTCGCAGATTCCAATTCTAATTCGGCTGCTTTTTTGTTCATTCTTTCGACAAATTTTACCACAGATCCTTCTGATTTCACTGCTAATTCGTCTGCGGCATCATTCCCGCTGACTATCATCATTCCCCTTATCAAATCATTTACAGTTAATTCTTCGCCTTTTTTAAGTTGCATTGTGCTAGCTTCAGGCTTAGCGTATTGTGTTTGGATTTTGATTTTATCGTCGAGCTTGTATTTGTTTGCGTTGATATCTTCCATAACCAAAACATAAGTCATGATTTTAGTTAAGGATGCTATAGCCAAAGGCTTGTTCTCGTTGTAATTCAATAATTCCTGGGAATAATCCTGTTCAATTGTGTAATACGCTTTTACTTTGTCTTCAAATCCCAACTTCGAGTCCGCTTTTGATAATGCAGGTTGAAATACAATAGCAAGTACTAACATTAAGGGTATTATTTTTTTAATACTCTTCATTTCTCACCTCATCTTTTCGATATAACTTCTTCGTACACTTTTATTACATCATCTGTAATATTTTCTTCGGAATATACTTCTTTGATATCGTGTGATATTTTCTCTCTGTCGTATTTTTCAATATTGTCGTGCATATATCTTAACGCTTCGGCTAACTTCTCAACGTTAAATCTATCAACCAATATTCCATTTTCTTCATTTATTAAATGTTCTGGCCCACCGCATTTACTTGCGACCACAGGAAGTCCTGCGGACAATGCTTCCAAATACGCTAACCCAAAAGTTTCTGAATACGAATACAAGCAAAACATATCCGCATTATTGTAGCCCTCAACGATTTTTTCTCTTTTAGTAAGTCCAGGAAGAAATACTTGGTCTGTCAAATTCAATTCTTCGACCATTTTAAGTAGCGGTTTTCTCAAAAATCCGTCCCCATAAATCGTAAGCTTCACATTTTTATCGTTTGAAAAAGCAATGTTAAACGCCTCGATCAATTCTTTCGGACCTTTTGTCGTGATTACATTTCCAGTGGATACGATGTTGAAAATATCTCCCCTTTTGAAATTCTCGTTGTTTTTGAAAATCGTAAGGTTTGGAATAATCGCAATTTCTGTAGAATCTTTTCCAAATTCTTCTTTAATTTTCTCTTTGAATTTGGGGCTTACAGTTATAAGTCCGTCAGTTCTGTCGTAAGTTTCTTCGGCGATTCTTCTGTAAGAAGGCTTGATAGTGTCTTGGTTTACAACGGAATTGCATTCAGTTAGTACGAATGGAATGTTCAACTCTTTTGCAAGTTTGGATGTATAATATCCCTGGTCTGTAAAATAAGTGTGAATTACATCCGGTCTTCCTTCGATTTGCTCCACTTTTTTGTAGAAATGTCTAAGTACCAAATAAGAAAAGTCATAAAGGCTTTTGAAGATATATCTCCCAATCGGAAAATGAAAGGAATACACTTTGACATTATCTTTTATAAAATATTCACTTTTATATTTGCGAAAACGTCTAAGTGATCTGAAATCAAGAGCAATCAACACAACTTCAACGCCTTTTTTGGCTAGTGCAATTGCCTGATCCAATTCAAATATTCCGTTCATTTTGTATTTATCCGTTGGATATCCTCTAGCGATTATATAAGCCTTCATTTCTTTTCCTATCTTAATTTTAGTTTACTAGTCTATTATATCAAATCCTGTGTATTTTTGTAGCACTTCAGGAATTTTTATACTTCCGTCAGCTTGTTGATAGTTTTCGATTACAGCTGCAAAGCAACGTCCAATAGCAAGTCCTGAACCGTTTAATGTGTGAACGTATTGTGGCTTATTATTTTCGTCACGATATCTAATATTTGCACGTCTTGCTTGGAAATCTTCAAAGTTTGAACAGCTTGAGATTTCAACGTATCTATTATAACTTGGCATCCACACTTCAATGTCGTAAGTCATCGCTGATGAGAATCCCAAATCCCCAGAACAAAGTCTAACAACTCTGTATGGAATTTCCAACAATTGCAAGATTTCTTCTGCGTTATTTGTAAGTTTTTCTAATTCGTCATAACTTGTAGCTGGTTCAACGAATTTTACCATTTCAACTTTTTCAAATTGGTGATTTCTAATCAAACCTCTTGTGTCACGTCCAGCACTTCCGGCTTCTCTTCTGAAACATTGAGTAAAAGCTGTGTAATAAATTGGCAAGCTTCCTTGTTCCAAAATTTCTCCACCCAATAAATTAGTTACAGGAACTTCAGCTGTAGGAGCAAGATACATATCGTCTTTTTCGCAATAAAACATATCTTCTTTGAATTTTGGAATTTGACCTGTACCCTTCATCGCACTTGGACTCATAAGCACTGGAGTATTTACTTCAGTGTAACCTTGCTTGTCAGTGTGAAGATCAACCATGAAATTCATCAAAGCTCTTTCAAGTCGTGCGCCTTTTCCTTTGAATACACTAAATCTTGATTTGGAAATCTTAGTTGCTCTTTCGAAATCCAAAATATCCAAATCAACGCCCAAATCCCAGTGAGCTTTTATATCGAAATCAAATTTACGAGGTTCTCCCCATTTTCTCATTTCCAAGTTTTCAGTATCATCCAAACCAACCGGAACATCTTTGTTAGGAGTGTTTGGGATTTCCATCAAATATTCTCTGATTTCTTCGTCGATGTTTTTCAAATCATCATCCATAGATTTGATATCATCAGACAACTTCTTCAAGTTTTTGAAAAGTTCTGTAGTATCTTCTCCGTTTTTCTTCATTTGTGGAACTTGTTTAGAAAGCTTGTTTTGTTCCGCCTTCATTGATTCTACTTTTTGAATAACTTCACGTCTTTTTTCATCAGTATCCAAAAGTTTTTGAATAGGATATTCTCCTCTTCTTTTTTTAAGTGCTTCAATGATTTCTTCTGGATTGTTTCTAATTCTTTTAATATCTAACATAACTTTCTCCTTATAAAACAATAAAAAAACTCATACCAAGGGACGAAAATTACGTTTCCGCGACTGCCACCCTAATTAGCATAAGCTCTCTCAACTAATAACGCATAGAAGTTAGATTCATTATTTTCATATACTTATTCTCACCACACATAAGCTCTCTGAATTACTCCAATAATTACTATTTCTTCATCAACTGCAATATTCAACTATATTAATGTATATTTTACCACAAACAATCTTTTTGTGTCAATGTATAGCGTAATTACAACGTTTTTTATATTCATATTAGCATTTTGCACGAACATCTGACTACAAAAACAAAGAAATTCATCGCTTGTGAACCTAAAATCTCAAGCGCATCTTCGCTTTGCGCGAGTGAGATTTTTAACGGTTCTCTTCGCTGGAATTTCTGATTGTTTTTTCCGTATGATATTCTTAGCAAAAACGCTAATATGATTTAACGAATACAATAAATTTTCAAAAAAACACAAACGTACAAAATGCTAATCAGATTTGTAAGCTTTATTAAGTCTTAGCAACACCATTACTAAACTTTTTTGCAAACAAAAACACCAAGCTCATCTCACAAGATTTGCTCAGTGTTATTAGTTAAATATCTTTGTCTGCATTTTGGAAAAATTTTGCCACATATCCTATTACAACTAAAACCAAGAATACTTTCATCAAGAATTTCAAAATACTAACAGTTATTCCCATAATTCCCATCAAAATATTCAAAGCCAAAATAGCCAAGAATATGTACAAAATGTATTTTAAATATTTGTTATCCATACTCCACTTCCTTTATACTTCTTCTTTTGCGAAAAATCTTCTGTAAATAAATCTAATTACCAACACTGCTAACGCTATTTTAATGAAAACTTTTAAGAATGAATAAGCAACAGCTCCAATCGCTACCAAAATTCCTACAATTGCGCCGCCTAATCCCAATATCAAACCAAAAGTTCCCAAAATAGCAGCGAAAACTATTGATAGAATAACTATCAACGTTACGAATGCTAAAGTAATCATAACTGCCTCCCTTTGCTTTGTATAGTACCTTTTATTACATTATAGCACAATAATCCCTTATTCACAACAAGCATTAGGAGATAATTCAAAAGATTTTATAAAAAACTTACCACCTTTTTGTATCAGTTTAAGTTCTGATTTGATATCATCTTCCAAGATAATTTCCTTAGAATTGACTTTGCACACCACTGGCTCAAACGCCCATTCTTCATCATTTTCCATTACATAATACGAATTGTCATCCTTAGAATACACGACATTTTCTTTGTTTGTAACATCATCTGATGAAATATTTGCGTATTTCAATAAAACCACATCCACCAAATTCTTGTCAACTTTCAAAATCTTAGCGTTTTCTCTTGTTTGTTTGAGTGCATCTGGATTTTGTTTTTTAAGTTCATCTATTTGGGATTTATCCTTTTCTGGATCCAGCGTTTTGCTTGGAAAATTCGCCACGAAATTTTTCAACGTAATATCTTGTGGTGATGCGAAGCTCTCGCCGTAGAAAAATGTATCTAGAGAGTTTACAACCTCTTCGCCATTATAATCGTACGGCTTGTTGAAGTTCGCTGCGATTTTGTCGACATCTGATTTTTCCAACCTACCGTCTTTTGAAATGTCCACACCCTTGAACCCATCGTTCAAATAATCTGCCACATACGCCTTTTTTTCTTCAGGCAATTCTGGCATTTTCTTCGAACAAGATGCAACAAATACGACACTCAAAACCACAAGTACGATTTTAAATAATTTGTCCTTCATAACCCCTCCAATCTTATTAAACTTATTATATATTAAAACCCATCAAAAAAACACTGACGGAAGTTTAACCAACTCCCAAATCAGTGTTTTCAACTAACATCTCAACCTTCGGATGGTCCTTCAAATCGTAATGATTTTCCAAAAACCACTTCACAAGCTCATCATCTCTTTTAATCGGCGTTGAATTATTTATAAAAATATTAATAGTAATCCATTTGAAATTAGAAAGGCCAATCTCAATATCTTTTTCAATCATTTCCTTAGTTTGACCCTTGATTCCAACCATTAAACACGCCGAATCAAAATAATCGGACACATCTTTTACATCAGTGAATTTTGCATTTTTGTTTAAGACATTTTCTCTAAAATCGTAATCGAACGTTTCAATCCCAGTCTTAAACAAAACCTCGCATCCGAAAAATTCCCTGATTTCGTGAAGTCTATTCTTGAAAATATAATGTGCTTCGAAAACCAAAGTATGAATGTTTTTTTCGTGAATTAAATTTCTGATGTCGATTTTCGTCTGTTCTGGAAGTTCGAACACATTTCCCGAATTTATACATTCCAAAACACCGAATTCACCAGTCACATTTTGAAGAATCTCACGATTTTCACGAACAGCATCATCCATATCCACCGTATTGTCTTCAATGTAATCGCAAAAAGTGCATTTGCCCCAAAAACATGGTCTGCCTTTTAAAAGCACAATCTCGCGTTTTAATTTTTCCTCAATCTTAGCGTATCGATTCAAGCTTAATCCTCTTAACAGCAGTCATCACAACAGTAAATGAAATAAGTCTGTCCACAAATTCCATAAAATATTGGTTGATAAAAGATGCCGCAGCTGGATTTACTCCCTTGTTAATCATAAATCTTACAATAACATCACTTCCTGAGCTTGTAACCCCACCAAAAATATAACCTTGAATAATAGCACCCAAAATAGCGCCTGGAAGCACAGCCAATAAAAGTGCAGGAATAGTGTGCAATTTCTTGAAATATCCTTTTTCGTATAAAATACCAACCATAAACACCATAAGCATACCTGTAGGCGCAAATGGAAGTGCAAATGGATCGAAAAGAATTTGGTTCATAACAGACGATAAAAGCGCAGTCACAACACCGTATTTCCATCCAAATAACATACACACCAATAAAGATCCTATATGATCCAATAACAAAGGAACCTTCGTACTAACAGCGATAAAAGCACCAAGGCAGTTGATTGCAATGCAAATCGCTATAGTAGTCAACAATTTCGTATTCGTTTTTCTCAATAAAAAAACCTCCTAATAAAATATAGGAGAACTCAAAAATAACGCCTTGTTTTTTTATACTTGGAGCTCTCAAACAAGTCCTGAATTAAATTTCAGCTTTAACTAGGCAACACTAATTTTATCAAATAATAAAATTCATTGCAAATTAGTTTGTTACAAAAAAGTAATTGCAAAAAAGTAGAAACCGATTTGTGTGGTGTTGTGAGATATAATAAAACGCAAAAACTCGTAAATCGCTCATCAGAGTAGAAAATAATCAATTAAACATGTACTACGCAAAGCTTCGTTAGGAGTTTTCACTTGTGAGCAAATAAAAGCTTGCAAATAAGCGTATCATACGGAGAAAATTGCAGTAAATTCAATCGAAGAAATCCGGCTAAAATTTGACCGCGTAAGCGAAGCGTGCTTCAAATTTTAGGATTTCAAGATTAGAATTTACAAATTTTCGTAGTCGATTAAGCGTTTTGCAACTTTTATTTTCTTCTTTTCTCCCCTTTTTTTCTCTATCAATTAAACATGTGCTGCGTAAAGCTTCGTGAGGCGTTGTTGGCATCATGGGCAAACATCTTTGCCTGAGAATATCATTCGGAAAAAACAATTAGAAATTCTAACGAAGGGAACCGTTAAAAAATCTCACTCGCGCCAAAGCGGAGCTTGCGCTTGAGATTTTAGGTTCACAAGTTTTGAATTTCTTTGTTTTTGTAGACAGATATTCGACGGCAAGAGTTTGCCATAAAACATAAAAAACGCCTCTTACGAAGCGTTATTTAATACATGTTTAATTGATTTTTCTGGTATGCCTATTGTCTCCACAACATATTCTCCCTCATAGTCTTGTAACGACTTTTTCGGTAATTGCAATGTCACTAGAAGGTCAGCCTTCACTGCCACGTTGTGGATTATATTTTCGTCAGAATCCAGTCCCGATGGCATATCCACGCTCACAACAAATGCTTGTGTGTCGTTAATCATATCGATTACATCTTTGTAAATCCCTTCGATATCTCTTTTAAGTCCCGTTCCAAAAATGCTGTCGACTATCAAATCATTTTCTGTGATGTCGAATTTCGTGTTTTCGTCTACAAATTCTATCTCCACGTCTAATTTTTTCAAAATATCGTAGTTGATTTTAAAATCCGTCGACGCTTTTTCTAGCTTTCCAATCACATACACTTTCACATATTTTTTTGCGTTGTAAATGTCTCTTGCAACTGCCAAGCCATCTCCACCGTTGTTTCCAACAGATGCGAACACGTACACTTTGGCAAACTTTTTGTCCAAAATATGTTTGGAGATTTGCGCCTTGGCGTTTTCCATCAACACAATCGAAGGAATTCCGATTTCGTGAATCGTGTAATGGTCGATTTGTCTCATTTGTTCAGCTGTTACATAAATCATAGTCCGTTTTTGAACCTCTCTTCTCTTATATCCCTGCCGAAAAATTGTATCGGTATAAATTCGCCCTTGATTCTGGATGAAATTCTCTGATCGTATTGTGTTGTCAAATCATCAAGGTCGATATTTGTCGAAATTATCGTAGTTTTTTGGTTTTGAATTCTGTAATTTAACAGATCAAACAATAAACTGATGTTGGTTTCTGTGGAGTTTTCCGTTCCCAAATCGTCAATCATAAGCACATCGCAGTTGTAGATAATATCCTCAACTTCTGGTTGTGGTTTTTCGTTGAAATTCTGATATCTTATCGAAAAAAGTTGCTTCAACAATTGCATCGCGGACAAATAAATCACAGAATATCCATTTTCAATGATTTCTTTCGCCATGCAGGATAACAAATATGTTTTTCCAGTTCCAACTTGCCCGTACAATAACAGCGACTTCGCATTTTTAGTGTAATTTTTGGAATAGTATTTCAAATTCTCGCTGATTGCTTCCATGTTTTCACGTTGGGACATTCCTTGTGAGCTGTCTTTTTTCGTGTCAAACACGTTGATGTCAAATCTATCGAAGTTTTGTTGTTTCATTTGCTCGTTAAGGGAGCTTTTATCACGCGCAATGTTGACCATAATGGTCTTCTTGCAAGAACACATTTTGCCGTTGTAAACTCCAGTATCTTCGCACTTGTCGCAGTGATGCTTCTCCTCCAAATAATCACTTGGATATCCACTTAGTATGAGCATTTTGTGCATTTTTTCTTCAGTGGATTTGATTTCATCTTCCAAGTTTTTTAATTCTTCCTTGTCACCGCCGATGCTTTTTTTCAAATACTCGTATCCAAGCTCGTTTCTATGTTGTAGCAAATCCTGGTATTCTGGAACATTTCGAAAAACTTCCTCAAATCTCATGTCCAATTCTTTTTTGGATTGATTTCTATAATCTTCCAATATTCTGTTGGCTTCTTTTGCGTAGCTCATTATTATTTATCCTTTTGCTCTTTTGATTTCTTGATAAAATCGTTCAAAAATTTTGAGTTAATATTTGTAGCCTTGTTTTCAATATCGTTAGTCTTCGGTCTGTAATAAGTTCTCTTTTTGGTTTTTCTTTGTTGCTTTTTGTTGTTTTCTTCTTGCCATTGTTCCAACGTCATGATACCGTCGAGCTTCCAATTTCTGAGAACTTGCAAAACGTAATTCGTGTTGTTTTTCGTATTCGGATTAGTTGTGCAATAATGAAAAGCTGTCACCACCAACTCTGGTGTTTGGTGATAAGTGGAAATGTGTTCCAAAATTCTTTCCATTTCTGATTTGGACAACTCCATATCCCTGATGTCTTCGATGTCTCTGAACATTTCTTTGATTTCTTGACTGTTTTGTGGAATGTAAGTCTTCTGACTTTCATCTGGTTCAGGATTTGTAATTCCAAGATACAATTGTCTCAAACTCAAAAAAACCGTGTGATTAGTTTGCGTTTGTGCGTCAGTGTATCGTTTGATAATTCCCTCATCCAACCAAAAATTCCAACACTCAGATACTTCGCTTTCAGTCAAATCCAACGCTTTTGCGATCTTTTCGTCTGAAATATCCACATTCGCCGAGGTATCCTTGGCAAGCTTGTAGGCATACAAATACACTTTTAGTTGATTTCCTGTGGCCACTTGAAGATATTGATTCAAAAATATATTTTCAATAGGTGTTTCGCCCAAATCTATTTTAAATTTTTCTACACTATATTTCATAAAATCACCTCTTATTATCAATCGCCATCGTAGTGTTCTTCGAAAAAATTGTCCCGTCTTTTACTATGAAAAACTCATCGAATTCTTCATCGTGCGTGTCCAATCTTTGATTTTCGAACACTTCTTCGTAACTACAAAACTTCCTGAATCCACATTTTTCGTAACATTTTATCGCTCTTTTGTTGAAATTATTCACATTTAAGAAAATCCTGTCCAGCCCGTAAACTGTAAATCCCATGTTAAGCAAAGCCTTTATGGATTCTTCGCCGTATGATTTGTCCATTTCATTTGGATCCAAAACAATACCCAAAAACGCCGTTTTGGTGAACTTGTCGTATTGTTTCAGTCCCACATATCCCACCAATTTTCGGGATTTATCCCTAATCGCAAAATATTTTTGCGTTTTCATTTCTCTTTTTTGGCGATACCACATTTTTATTTCAAAATCGTCCAAATCGGACAAGTTGTAATCGATTAGTCGTTCGTCTGTGTGTTTTCCCCATTGTTCGATCTCAAATGCATCGTCCAATGTAAAATCTTCTAACATTAACCTCTCAGTAGTTATCATTTGTCAAACGCTCCTACATCGGGCATTTGTTTGTCCAAATCCATAAACTTCGTGTGTTCCTTGTCGAATAAAGTATCCACAGTTCCCGTTGGACCGTTTCTGTGTTTTGCTACGATAATTTCTGCGATGTTTGGCTTGTCAGTTTCAGGATCGTAATAATCATCACGATACAACATCAACACAACATCCGCGTCTTGTTCGATCGCCCCAGATTCACGAAGGTCACTCATGACCGGTCTGTGGTTTGGTCTTTGGTCAGGCGCACGTGACAACTGACTCAACGCTAGAATCGGACAATTTAATTCCTTCGCCAATCCTTTAAGTCCTCTTGAAATCGTGGAAATTTCTTGTTGTCTGTTCTCACTTCTGGAGTTGGTAGTCATAAGTTGCAAATAATCTATAATCACCAAATCCAAATCGCTACGCGCTTTTAATTTTCTGCATTTGGAACGAAGCTCATTCAATGAAATCGATGAAGTATCATCGACATGCATATTTGTTTCTGCTAATAATTGTGCTGCTTGTCCGAGATTTGTCCACTCAGTAATTTTGCCAGACACAAGTTCTGACAGATTAATGTTACTAAGCGCGGACAATAATCTCTGAGTCAATTGCATCTTACTCATTTCAAGAGAAAAAATCGCGACTTGATGCTTGATACTAGCCTTGTATGCAATGTTAAGTGCAAGTGATGTTTTACCCATTGCAGGACGCGCTGCAAGTAAAATCAAATCTGAGTTTTGAAGACCTGAAAGTTGTCTATCTAAGTCAATCAACCCAGTCGTAACGCCAGTTAATTGTCCTTGGCTCATACTCATTTCGCCAATCTTTGCAAGAGTTGGCTCCAACATTTCTTGAATTTTAACCAAATCTTGGTGGTTTCTGTTCTGACTGATTTTGAAAATATTGCTTTCAGCGTATTCTAAAACTTCGCCAACGGAATTGTTGGCAATGGACATATCAATCACATCTTGTGACACGCGCATCAAATTTCTGATAATCGCCTTGCTTTTGATAATATCTGCATAGTATTTTACATTCACAGCACTTCCTACAGCTTCCGAAATGCTTATAAGCTCATCAATCCCGCCGATAATTTCGTACATATTATTGGATTTTAATTTGTCTTCCAATGTAATATAATCCACAGGCTTTTTCTCGTCAATTACTTGCAAAATCGCCTTGTAGATTTCTTGGTATTTCGTAGAATAAAAATCCACTGGCTCCACAATTTCTGCCGCATCATCCACAGCTCTCTCGTCGATTATCATCGCCCCGATTACACTTCTCTCAGCTTCCAAATCGCACGGCATAATATTTTGTTGATTTTCCATTACCTCACCGCCTTTCTGTCGTGTATTCTAAAATTATTCTTTGTCTACAATTACTTCCAAGTTAGCGTTAATGTCTGGATATACCTTAACTATAACGTTAAATGTTCCCAAAGATTTGATGTTGTCTTTCATTTCAATTTTTTTCTTATCAATATCCAAACCGTGTTGCTCTTTCAATGCTTTTTCGATATCCATTGAAGTGATTGAGCCGAAAAGTCTGTCGCCTTCACCTGTTTTTGCGATAATCTTAACTTTTGTGTTTTCGATTTTTTCTTTCAATTCATTAGCGTTTTTGATGTTTTCTCTTTCAATCGCTCTTAATTCTGCTTGTTTTTCTTCCCAAATTTTGATGTTTTCTTTTGTTGCTTGTACTGCTAATTTATTTGGTAGTAGAAAATTTCTCGCAAAACCAGTCTTTGCATTAACCATTTCTCCAGCTTTTCCAAGCTTTTCTACATCACTAGTCAATATAACTTTCATCCGTATCCTCCTTGATATATTCATCAATTGCTTGTTTTATCTTTTCTTCTGCTTCATCCATGCTGCATTCTAATTGCGCACCTGCACTTGTAAGGTGACCTCCGCCCCCGACTTTTTCCAAAATCAATTGTACGGAGATTTTGCCCAAACTTCTCGCACTAACATGGATTTTATCCTTTATCTTCGCCAACACAAACGAAGCTTCCACTCCCAAAATGTTGAGCAAATCATCTGCTGATTGTGCCGCAACCAAAATGGATTCGTCCACTTCTTCTTCCAATCTTCCGATGGCGATATTATCTTTATACATTTTCGATGAAGCGATTACGTCAGATTTTAGTTTGATAGTTCTCTCATCATCCTTGAATAGTTTCTTAACCCTGACACTATCCGCACCTTGTCTTTTCAAGATAGACGCCGCTTCAAAAGTTCTAACACCTGTTTGATAGAAGAAATTCTTCGTATCCACAGTTATTCCTGCAAGTAATGCTTCTGCAACAATTTTTGGAATCTCTAGTTTTTCTGTCATATAAAATAACACTTCTGTCACCATTTCAGATGCACTAGATGCGTAAGGTTCCAAATAAGTCAACGACGTTTCTTTAATATAATCGGAACTTCTTCTGTGGTGATCGATGACCACGATATTTTTCGCAATATCCATAATTTCTTGGCATTCAACAGAGTTTCTTCTGTGATTATCGCAAATAATCACCAAACTATTGCTGTTACAATTTTCCTTCGCAAATGCATTCTTTACAAAATATTTCTTGTAATCTGGTTTTTCTTCAAGAACTGCATTATAAATATTTTCGATTTGAGGGCCAACCTCATTCAAAATAATGTAGCATTCCTTGTTGTTAATCCTACACGCTTCTAACATTCCCAAGCTAGAGCCGATAGAGTCCATGTCTGGATTTCTGTGTCCCATAATAAACACATTGGAGCTTTGTACAATAAGTTGCTTCAACGCATGTGACACAACTCTTGCCTTAACCTTGTTACGTTTTTCAACGGCTTTGTTCTTGCCACCGAAATATTTTAATTCACCTGTGTCAACCACTGCTTGGTCACCACCACGGCCTAATGCAACATCCAAACAAGATCTGGATTTCTCATGAATTTCATAAGGATTATCTCCAATAATTGATGCCCCAATACTCAAAGTAACAGGAACATTATTAGTGTTTTGAATTTCCTTAATCATATCTAACACAGAGAATTTTTGTTGCATAATATTTTCAAGCTCGTGTTTTTCGACAATCATTGAGAACTTATCTGATTCGTATTTTCTAATATACGCATTGTGTTCTCTCGCAAAATCTTGCAAAATATTTTCAACATCTGAGAACACTCTCGTTCTTTCTTCTTCCTTGATGCTGTTACGTGCTTCGTCGTAATTATCTATGAAAATATCGACAAGTCCCAGTCTTTTTTCATCCAAAAGCGTCACAACATCCATAAAAGCGGTGTTGTCGATTCCATAAAGCAAAGTCAAATCCTTGTCTTCACTATCTTTTATAGTAACAGGATAAAATCTGTAGTATTTGCCGTCAACTTGAGTTTCATAATAATCCAAGTTATCTTCATCGTCTTTTACAGTCTTCAAATCCAGAATTTTTTCGACTTCATTGTTGAAAATCTCAATCTCATCATCAGCCAAATCCTTAAAATAAGTGTTAAACCAGCTAATTTTATTCTTATCGTTGAGAATCAAAAGTGGAAAAGGAACCTTGAATACAGCATTTTTTGTAATATCTGTAAACTCATTATTAAGATTAATAATCTTCTCCTCAACCTTTTTATTCTTATTATTGATGTATGTGTATTGATCCACAATCATAAAAGCCGAAGCAATAAAAGCCAAAGTTCCTATGATATTTTGAAAATAAAACAAAATCGCAGAAAGTATCACCAACAAAACTGCTTGTACAATCAAATGTTTCAGCGAATATTTAAGCTCTTTCATTGTTTTCCTTCTTTCTCAAATCTTTAAAGCTATTCAAAGCCCCTAAGAATGCCAAAATATAAATAAACGGTTGAATTGTAACAGAAACCAACACAGTCAACACCTTAAAAGGAGTCGATAATGATTTCAAATATGAAAACATCAAAGCAATTCCTCCCAATAAGTACGAACTAATTCCGAAAACCGACAAATTATACAACAAATAATTTCCCAAATCCTTATTCACAAAATAAACAATTCCCGAAATCAACACCAAGCCAACAATTGTGATTGTGAATTTCGTATCTATTCTGAAATCGTGAAACTGATGTTTTTTAGATTTTTGTGGAATATACACATTCAACACACTTGTATAAAAAGCGATAAGTCCCAAAATTGCATACACAGCCCTTACAATAAGCTTAGATGATTGTTCAAACATAATTTTAACAGACTTCATCATTTCCTCGTCCATCTTCACAGAACTCAAAACCTTCATGAAATCATTCAACTTTACGTTAATCACATCTGCAATCGACATATCTGCATTTAGTTTCAAAAGCAAATTCGTCAACAAAACGAAAACACAAATTCCAACGAAACTAATCGTTATAGCCTGTGTGTCAGAAAATCCAGAACTTAGCAAATTCAAAATCGAACAGAACACCAAAATTATGTACAATCCGACAGGAATAGCAATCATAGGAGTCGACACAACCAAACTCAACACAAAAAATATCCCGAAAGATATCAGAGCCAATCTGTTATCTTTTTCCAATCCTAACTTAATAAAATAAGAAGGCAACACAATAAATCCAAATGGAAATAAAAATAAGCTCACAACATAAATCATCAGAGCTTTTAATGAAATTTTCATTAAAGATTTATAATCAATCGTATTAATAATCCCACCTCCGTTATCATATTATTATATCATAAAATAGCGCATAAATTTATATCTCACGATGGCGATAAATCACGAAACTATCCTAATCTTAGCAGAAATAGAACATTTCTCACCGCTTTTCAAAGCAAACTTTGAACCAACTGAATCCCTGTTCAAATTAGACACATAATAAGAACAATTTCCGTACACAAAATCACTTGTCGATTCTAATTTGTATCCAGAAATCTCACTTACAATATTTTGACTTTCCAAATTATTTTTCCAATCAATCACAACTGCTGGATTCATTTTAATTGTGTGGTCGGAATTGTTAATCACATTCACATTAACACTCACGCTGTCATTTGTGAATTGATACACAACAAAACTTTCAATCCCTTCACACACACATCTTAGAACGCACATATCCTCAGATTTGCTCACAACATCGTATTCTTCATCTACGAAAAGCCCATCAGTCGGATAACGAAAAGTCTTGTCCACACCATAATTTGGAATACAGATTTTCAAATCATCAATCGCATCCGCACCATTTATCCTGAAATATTCGATACCAGCACCAACACTGTTGATGCAAATTTCCATATTTTTAATCGCATACAAAATTCTCATTTAATCACTTCCTTACATATATATACCCAAATGAGATTTGTTATTGCAATAAAAAAATGCTTCGCTAATAACGAAGCATTCTCTATTATCTCAAAGCTCTTCTAAAACCTGCAGCACGAGCTTCTTTTTCTGTTCTAAAATATCTTATATGACTTGGTTTAATCTTGTTGTTGTCTCTTTGTCCAGGAAGATGATAAATCATCGAATTCATATTTCCTTTAATTCTTCCTTCTCCAACAGGACCATATCCATCTTGGTAGATGTAGTTTGGCTTACTTGGTTTGGAAGCTTCTTTTTTGGCTTGTTCTTGCTTTTTAAGTTCTAATTCTCTTTGCTTTCTAGCTTGTTCTTCCTTAGCTTTTCTTTCATTTTCAAGTCTTTTCATCTCATTTACTTCTTCAGCAGTAGGATTAGAAAATATATTGCTAGCTACAGACTTTTCCCCACCAATAATAGTTACAGATTTCATATTATCCAAATAACTCTTAGTTGATTGTGTCAAATTTTCATTGTCAGTCAAAATAATAGGGGCCTTGTAATTTTTCGCAACGCTTACCGCTGACAAACTATCTGCAAAAACTTTTGAATTTGCCAATATAGCATTTTCATTATTTTCAAATGAACGTCTTGCTATAGCCAATGCTGTTTGATATCTGTCATTTCCTGCTATTCTTTCCCCAGTAAAACCGTTCAACGGAAGTTGGTTAACTCCACCAATTGCGATTTCTTGTAAATCGGATTTCGGATAAGAATTACCATCACTAAGAACCATCAACGCCTTGTGATCTGCCATGAAACTAGTAGCACTAAGAGCGTCAGGGAAGTTTTTTCCGCTTGCTATCAATAAGTATTCTGCATCGACAAACTCTTTGGTTTTTTCCATAACCTTCACTGAAGTTTCGTATCTGTCGTTTCCCTTAAGTCTTTCAATGTTAATATCATTTACAACGGATTTTACGGATTCTTCAATATTTGAACTCAACGCCGTTTCTCCGCCAACAATGTAGATATTTTTTGGTTTTAGCTTAGCAATTTCATCGGTAGTTCTATTGTCCAATTGATCTTTTGACAAAATAAGTGGCGCATTTAACGCCGCAGCAAGTTGACCCGCTGACAAAGCATCTGCAAAGTTAAATCCACTAGCAAGTACAACATTGTCCGATTCATTGAACATCGCTTTTGAAATTTCAATGGAAGTAGCAATCCTATCTTTTCCTGCAATCCTCGTAACATTTTCAACATTTGCGCTAGACACACCCGCTGGAATCATAAAAGAAATAACCAATGCGGCTAGTGTAAGTTTTTTCAAATTTTTAATAAACATTTTCTCCTCCATTAATTTAATATACTACTATGATACCATAATAACTAATAAATTTATAAAAAATTTTATTATCAAATACTACCTAATTAGCATATTTCCCACGAACATAACTATTGGAAATGCTAATACTAACAAAAAATTCAAAATAGCCCTCACTACACTTTTTTCAATCAAAGAAAAAACAATTCCAATTATTCCTAAAATCGGGCAAATATATACCGTCACTAATCCAATAGGTCTCAGATTCCCTAAGAAATCGAACTGAAAATCCTTCAATATAAAACTAACCACAAGACACACCACGCCAATGATAAGTGTCCACAAGCTTTTGTTCTTCGTTTTGTTCATAAACTCCTCCTATATTTAATCTCATTATACACTATTTGATGTTTTTAGATAAAATCGTTAAATAAAAAAGAGTGCAGAACAATCTACACCCTTGTGTTTAATATTTACGAAGCTATCAGAACCTCAGTTGCCACGCCATTTTCAACAGTAATCGATAGTGACAATCCTACATTACTAACTTTGTGGTAGTAATTAATAAAATCACTTGCTTTGTAATAAGCTGTAGGAGCCATTCCACTGTGCACTTTAAATTTTGTTTTATTAGTTATTTTGAAAGAATGATTTACGCTGTGACCTAAAGGTTTACCGTCAGAAAAAGAATTAATGTCTTTACAGTATTTCATATGTCCAGAAACTATCAGGTAATCACCCTTAATTTTAACATCGTAAGCTTGGTTATACTCTCTCGATTTTGATTTTGATAGCTTTTTCTGTATTAGTGTTGAACAATATTCACCAGTTTTTGTGTGCAAATTCTTATCTTCTTTCTTTGCAATAGGTTTTTTCCTAGTCAAAATATCCTTCACAACAGTTTTTTCCCCACCAACTATGAACACATTCTTGCCATTCAAATATTTCTTAGCATTTTCTGTCAAGCTATTTGATTGTGTAAGAATGATTGGTGCGTTGTGTTTTTTGGTTAAACTTACTGCTGACAAGCTATCTGCAAAAACTTGTCCACTTGCAAGGATTGCGTTGTTGTTTTTGTCGAATGAAAGCTTTGCGATTTCTAGTGCTGTTTCGTATCTGTCTTTTCCGGAAACTCTTTTTCCTTTGAAGCCTTTTAGTGGTAGTTGATTTTTCCCACCGATTGCGATTTCTTGTAGGTTTGATTGTGGATAAGTTACTCCGTCACTTAATACCATTACTGATTTGTGATTGACAAAGAAGGATGTCGCTGCTAGTGCATCTGGGAAGTTTTTGCCACTTGCTATCAACAAATATTCTGGGTTGATGATTTCTTTCGTTTTTTCCATTACTTTTTGAGATGTAGAATATCTGTCCTGTCCTTCAAGTCTTGTTACGTCAATCTTTTTTGATTTTAATGTTGTGTCAATTCCAGTTTTGCTGATTGCGTTATCTCCACCTACAACGTAGACTTTTTTTGCTTTCAAACGTTTGATTTCATTTTTTGTTTGTGAATCTAGTTTATTTTGTGATGATAATAAAAGTGGTGCGTTAAGTGCTGATGCAAGTTGACCTGCTGATAATGCATCTGCAAAATTGAATCCACTTGCAAGTACGACATTTTCTGATGTAGTGTATGCTGATTTGGATATTTCTACAGATGTTGTGATTCTATCCTTGCCGGATATTCTTGTAACTTTTTGTGACGCAGCATTTGATGCACTTGCTGGCACAATCATAGCCGCAATCAATGCCGCTACAGTCAACTTCTTCAATTGATTTTTTAACATTTTTCTCCTCCATAATTCATTATGATATTTGAATAAAACAATAGAAATTCTCCCATTATTTTACCTTCAATACTATTATACCCGATTTGAGATTTTTTTGATAAAATCGTTCAATAAAAAAGAGTGCAGATTCTTCTGCACCCTTTGTGTTATTTTAGTTTGTCGTAAGTTTGTTTTACTTTTTCAAATTGTTTTTGTACCAATTGCAACTCTGATTCTTTGAGCTTTATTTTTTCCTTAAGTTCTTGAGTTTTATCATCGTCACCTTTTTTAAGGTTTTCAATTTTTTTAGCTCGAATGGCATTTGTTTCTTCAATATCTTTCAAAGTTTTTTCTGCTTTTTCTTTTTCTCCTAATAATGCTTTTTTATCTGTAGATTTCTTATATTCATTGATGATTTCACGATATTTTTCTTCTGTAATAAACGTATTATATCTAAATCCGAAATCTCCATTCATACAAAATGTATTTCTAAAATATCCATTTTGTGAAGAATTTTTAGTTACAGCGACAACATTAATTTTATCACTTAAAATATTAGTGTAATGACCGATTACAGGCTTTTTCCCATTGTGATTTGTCATAAAATCGGCTTTTGCTTTTTCCATTGCTGATTCTGTAGGTTCTGTGGAGTATTTCGTATTTATTGTATTCATCAATTCTTCATAAACTAATTTTTCATCATCATACCATCCCTTAAATGGGTTTGTAACTCCCCAGTGTAAATTTTCCCAAACACGAAAAGTTTTCAAGTGTCCTTTAGTATAATCCCATGATCTATTACAACTTACCATAGCTTTAGCCAAAATTTCAAAATTAGTATCTAATTTTTTCAAGCCTGTGAAATGTTCATCCTTTAATCTTAAACCGTTTAATTGTTCAAGCCAATCCGCAGTCATTACCATGTTTTCATAGGATGTTGCGTCTTCAGGAATTTTTTTCACGTCACCTTTTTGTAAATATTCGTTCAAAATCGCAAGTCCATTTTCAGTATCTTGTTTGTATTCTGGGTATTTTTCTCCTGCCCATTTAAAAAATGCAAACGCACCTTCATTAATTGTAGCGTCGATTGCTGGAAGAACTTTGTCAATCTCTTCAATTTTCATGTTGGCTTCTGCTACAATACTCTTATTAATTTCTCCAAACTCTTTTTCTTCATCTTCGAGTTTTTTGATATCTTCTTCAAGCTTTTTCTTAGTTTCTGGATCTTCTTGATGCTTTTTTAATTCAGCTTTAAGATTTTCTAATTCTTCCTTGCTACCGTTTAATTTCTTTTCAGCTTTATCCAGATTTTCTTTTGCCTTTTTTCTATTTGGATTTTTGTTATCTTTTTCTTCTTGTCTTATTTCTTCAGCTATCTTTGCTCTTTGTTCAGCCGTAATGTTAGTCAATATATCCTTCACAACAGTCTTTTCCCCACCAACTATGAACACGTTCTTGCCATTCAAATATTTCTTGGCATTTTCTGTCAAATAATCTGATTGTGTAAGTATGATTGGTGCGTTGTGTTTTTTAGTTAAGCTTACTGCTGACAAGCTATCTGCGAATACTTGTCCACTTGCAAGGATTGCGTTGTTGTTTTTGTCAAATGAAAGCTTTGCGATTTCTAGTGCTGTTTCGTATCTGTCTTTTCCAGAAACTCTTCTTCCTGTGAAGCCTTTTAGTGGTAGTTGGTTTTTCCCACCGATTGCGATTTCTTGTAAGTTTGATTGTGGATAAGTTACTCCATCACTTAAAACCATTACTGATTTGTGATTTACAAAAAATGATGTCGCTGCTAGTGCATCTGGGAAGTTTTTGCCACTTGCTATCAACAAATATTCTGGATTGATTATATCTTTTGTTTTTTCCATTACTTTTTGGGATGTAGAATATCTGTCTTGTCCTTCAAGTCGTGTTACGTCAATCTTTTCTGATTTTAATGTTGTGTCAACTCCACTTTTACTGATTGCATTATCTCCACCTACAACGTAGACTTTTTTTGCTTTCAAACGTTCAATTTCGTTTTTTGTTTGTGAATCTAGTTTATATTGTGATGATAATAAAAGTGGCGCGTTAAGTGCTGATGCAAGTTGTCCTGCTGATAATGCATCTGCAAAGTTGAATCCACTTGCAAGTACTACATTTTCTGATGTAGTATATGCTGATTTGGATATTTCTACAGATGTTGTGATTCTATCCTTGCCGGATATTCTTTTAGTTTGTTGTGATTTTTCTTGTTGTTGTGTATTTTGTTTGTCAGCATTTACAACGCCAATTGGAAGAACCATGGAAAGTGCAAGTGTCGATGCCAAGACTTTTTTCAATAATTTCGTGTTCATTTTCACCTCAAATTAGTTGTTTTTGTATGCTTCTAATACTTTTTTGTAGCCTTCTTCTCTCAATGCTTCCTCAACATATCCTCTGATTTCTTTTGTTGGATATACATTTCTCTTGATAGATTTCATTTTCTTCAACACATCTTCAACGATAATGTTCACATCAGAAGTATTCATCTTTGCTTCTGCAGAATCGGATGTTTGAGCTATTGAATGGAAGATTTTTTCCTTATCAAAGCTTTCAACACTGCCAAGTTTTTTAAGCACCCATTCTCCTTTCTCACCGTACATTTCATCAAGCACATTAATCTTTGCATCTTCAATTAAATTTGCAACTTTGTTTGGGTCTATATCGTTATCCTTAAAATAGTCAAACAATATTTTTGTTAAATCGTTCATAAAATCCTCCTTTAAAAAATTAGAGCATCCATTAAAAACGGATGCTCAGCTTGTCTAATTTATCTACCTTAATTAAGATTATTATTCTATAATTTTAGAAACAACGCCAGCTCCTACTGTTCTTCCGCCTTCTCTGATGGCAAATCTTAATCCTTCTTCGATTGCGATTGGAGTGATTAATTCGATTATGAATTTTGCGTTATCTCCTGGCATTACCATTTCTACGCCTTCTTCTAATGCGATGTTTCCTGTTACATCTGTTGTTCTGAAGTAGAATTGTGGTCTGTATCCTGAGAAGAATGGTGTGTGTCTTCCTCCTTCTTCTTTTGTTAATACGTATACTTCTGCTTCAAATTTTGTGTGTGGGTGGATTGTTCCAGGTGCTGCTAATACTTGTCCTCTTTCGATGTCTTCTCTTTGTACACCTCTTAGTAATGCTCCGATGTTATCTCCTGCTTCTGCTTCGTCAAGTTGTTTTCTGAACATTTCTACACCTGTTACTACTACTGTTCTTTTTTCTGTTG